>CAYTEC010000001.1:0-36995 GCA_964436745.1 uncultured Dehalococcoidia bacterium
GTCAGCAGCGCACCGCCTAGTCGATGATACTCCTGCTTCGACCATCCCCCTGCCCCCTTCCTGGCCAGTCCTTCCCGGGACCGGGAAGGATGGACTCCCCGGCTTCCGCGCCCCGCTAGCGCCGTGGCCCTGACAGCCGTCGCCATCGCGTGGATCGTCGGGCTCCTCGCGGGCGGCCGGTGGCTCCTCCCAGACGCCACGCTCGCGCTGTGGGGGCTCGCCGCCGCCGCTCTCGCCGCGCTCGGACTGACCCTCCGTCACCGTCTCTCCAACGCCGCGCTCCGCAAGCTTGCGTGGACGTGCGCGGCCCTGGCGGCGTTCCTCCTGGGAGCCTGGTGGGGCGGGCTGCCCCGGAATGAGGGCGCGTCCGAAGGCGTCGCCGACCTGGTGGCCCAAGGCTCCGTCGTCCTGCGCGGGCAGGTGACCGGCGACCCCGAGCGGCTCGGCGCCGCCTACCGCTTCCGGCTCTCCCGGCTGGAGGTCGAGACCTCGGCGAACTGGGTCCCCGAGACCTCCGTGACACGGCGCGAGGTGGCGGGCACGATCCTGGTGACCGTCCGGCCCTCCGCAGACCTGGCCTCGGACCGATCGCCGCCCCACTTCCGCTACGGCGACCTCCTGGAGCTACGGGGCGCCGTGGAAGAGCCGCCGGTGTTCCCGGGGTTCGACTATCGGGACTACCTGGCCCGTCAGGGGGTCCACGGGGTCATGGCCTTCCCTATACCGACCCTCGTGGAGGACGGCCTGGGGCCGTGGCCGCTGGAGCAGGTGTTCCGACTGCGTCACGCCATGGCCGGCTCCCTTGCCAGGGTCCTGCCAGAGCTGCAGGCGGCCACGGTCCAAGCGCTGCTCCTGGGGCTCCGGCGAGACCTCCCGCCGGAGGTCCGCGAGTCCTTCGTGGAGACAGGGACGAGCCACCTGCTCGCGATCTCAGGGCTCCACGTGGCGGTGCTGCTCGGCTTCTTCCTCGGCCTCGGAAGGCTCCTTCTCGGCGGCGGCCGGGCGTCGCTGGCGCCAGCGCTGGTGGGCCTCTGGCTCTTCGCGGCCCTCACCGGCATGGCGCCCCCGGTCACACGGGCAGCGCTCATGGGGACCCTGTACCTCGGCGCTCGCGCGACGGGCCGGGAGAGCGCGGGCCTGCCGGCCCTCACTCTGGCCGCGGCAGTCATGGCGGCCCTCAACCCACGTCTCCTGGGCGACGTCTCGTTCCAGCTCAGCTTCACCGCGGTGGCGTCGCTGATCATCGTGGCGCCCCCGGTGCAGCGAGTCCTGGACGCGCTGACCGAGCGCTACACGGCGACGGACGGGCCGGCGGCCACGGCCGCGCGGGCGTTCAACCTGGCGCTGGCGGCGGGGATTGCCGCGACCCTGGGAACGCTGCCGCTCATCGCGGTGGTCTTCGGGCGGGTATCGCCATTGGGCATACCGGTGACCCTCCTGGCGCTCCCCGCGCTCCCGCTGGCTCTGGTGGGAGGCCTTTTGACCGCTGCTCTGGAGTGGGTCTGGGGACCTCTGGGCCAAGCCGCGGCCTGGGCCACGTGGGCCCCGGTCACCTACCTGCTGGCGCTGGTCCGAGGGGCCGCCGCGATCCCAGGCGCAAGCTTCACGGTCGGCGATGTGGCCCCCATCGCGGTCGCGGCGTACTACGCCGCCGGCCTGGCCCTGGCGCTGCGGCTCTCACGTGTGAAGGCGCGACCCGGCGTCGCTACCGCTCGTCTCCGAGGCGGGGCGGTGGCCGCGAAGCTACGCTTTCGATGGGCGGCGCCGGCCCTCGCCGTGGCGGCGGTCGCGCTGTGGGGCGCGGCCCTGGCTTCGCCGGACGGACGGCTCCACGTCACGTTCCTGGACGTGGGGCAGGGCGACGCCATCTTGATCGAGACGCCGTCCGGCCGGCAGGTGCTGGTGGACGGCGGGCCGGACCCGAGGCTGGTGCTGCGAGCGCTCGGCGACCGGATGCCCTTCTGGGACCGGTCGATCGATCTCGTCGTGCTGACCCACCCGCAAGAAGACCACCTGGCCGGGCTGGTGAGGGTACTGCGTCGCTACCGGGTCGGCAGGATCATCACGCCAGGGGTCGAGGCCACGTCCGGCACCTACGCCGAGTGGCGCCGCGCCCTGGCGGAGCGGTCGGACGAAACGCGGGTGTTGGTGGCGTCCGTCGGGCAGGAGGTGGTCATGGGGGACGGGGTCTCGCTCACGGTCCTCCACCCGCCTGGGACGCTTCCTCCATGGACGCCCAACCTTCTCAACAACAGCTCCGTGGTGCTGCGCGTCACGTATGTGGAGGTGTCGTTCCTGCTGACCGGCGATATCGAGGCGGCGGGCGAGCAGGACCTCATCGAGAGCGATGCCCCGCTCCGGGCCACGGTGCTGAAGGTGGCCCACCACGGCAGCGACAGCTCCTCCACCAAGGAGTTCCTGGACGCGGTTACGCCCGCGATGGCGGTGATCAGCGTGGGGGCGGACAACCGGTTCGGGCACCCGCGCGCGTCGGTGGTGGAGCGGCTGCGGGCAGCGACGGGAGACCGGGTGCTGCTGAGCTCCGAGCGCGGAGCCATCGAGATGACCACGGACGGCCGGCGGCTATGGGTGAAGACGGAGCGATGAGGGAGGGCGGGGCGGATCACAGCAGGCTAAGCCCCCGCGTCGCCCCGGTAGCGGTTGACGATGGGCATCCGCCGGTCCCGGCCGAAGGCACGGCCCGTGATCTTGATCCCCGCGGGGGCCTGGCGGCGCTTGTACTCGTTGCGGTCCACGTCGCGGATGACGCGCCGCACCACCTCCGGCTCGTGCCCCATCGCCACCATATCCTCGTAGGAGCGGTCGTCCTCGACATATGCCTTCAGCACGGGGTCGAGGACCGCGTAGGGGGGCAGGTCGTCGTCATCGCGCTGGTCAGGCTTCAACTCGGCGCTCGGCGGCTTGGTCAGGACGCTCTGGGGAATGGCGTCGCGGGGCTCGGAGTGGGCGTTTCGCCACCGGCACAGCTCATAGACCAGGGTCTTGGGCACGTCCTTGAGGACCGCGAGGCCCCCGGACATGTCACCGTACAGCGTGGCGTAACCCATGGCCATCTCGCTCTTGTTGCCCGTGGGCAGCACCAGCCACCCCAGCTTGTTGGAGAGGGCCATCAGCAGGTTGCCGCGGATGCGCGCCTGAACGTTCTGCTCCGCCGTGCCTGACTCGGTGTCGCGGAAGAAGGGGTCCAGGACCTCCTCCATCGCGAGGTGCGCGGGCTCGATCGGCATGGTCCACAGGGCGACGCCCAGGTTGTCGGCCAGAGCTCGGGCGTCGCTCAGGCTCCCCTCCGAAGAGTAGCGCGACGGCTGGGCGACCCCCACGACGTTCTCCGCGCCCAGAGCGTCCGCCGCCACGCAGCAGGTCAGGCTGGAATCCGCGCCGCCGGAGAGCCCCACCAGCACCTTCTCGAACCCATTCTTGCGCACGTAGTCGCGGGTCCCGAGCGTGAGCGCCCGGTACACCTCACCCACCGGGTCCAGCGGTTCGATGAACTGGGAGGCCAGAGGCGACCGCTCGCGGGGGCGATAGCCCGAGATGAAGACGCGCTCCGGCTCGCCTATGGCGCGCAACGCCTCGGCGGTCTGCTTGCGTGCGCGGGGGTCCCGCAGGCGGTGGCGGAACACTGAATCGGCGTCCAGGTCGGTCACCAGGAGGTCGGGCTCGAACTGGGCCGCGCGAGCGACGGGCTCGCCCAGGTGGTTGATGACCATGCTGCCGCCATCGAAGACCAGCTCGTCCTGCCCGCCCACGGTGTTCACGTATGCCACGTAGACGCCGTTGTCGGTGGCCCGGGTTTCCAGCATCCGCTCCCGGAAGCGGCCCTTCCCCTGGTGGTAGGGCGAGCCGTTGATGTTGACGATGACCTCCGCGCCCGCCTCCCGCTGCACCGGGACCGGGCCCAGGGCGTACCAGATGTCCTCGCAAATGTTGACGCCGACGCCCACGCCATTCACGGTGAAGACAGGGCAGCGTACCCCCGGCTTGAAGTATCGATCCTCGTCAAAGACCCCGTAGTTTGGGAGCAGCAGCTTGTGGTATGTCCCCACCAGTCGGCTGTCCCACGCGACCCCGGCAGCGTTGTAGACCTCGTTACGCTGAGAGTCCACGAAGCCGACGACGACGACGATGTCCCGAGCCGCGGCCACTACCCGGCCCAGCGCCACCCGGTTATCGCGGATGAACGACGGCTTCAGCAGCAGATCCTCCGGCGGGTAGCCCGGAAGCGCCAGCTCAGGGAAGGCGACGATGTCCGCGCCGTGGGCGAGCGCGGCCTCGATCATATCCAAGACCAGCCGGGTGTTGCCCTCCAGATCCCCCACCGTTGGGTTGGTCTGAGCGAGAGCGAGGCGAAGGGTGCGCACCGGTGACTCCTCCAGCGGCTGGCGACATCGCGAATCCGTAGTATATCACGGGGGTGCGACTGGGAACGAACCTGCCGGGCGCAGCCGCGTTCGGCTATCCGCCCGCCCTTCGACGGGCTCAGGATGAGCGGAGATGCTGGCACTGATACGGCCGGCGTCGGCGCGCGGGACGGCGGTCTGGAACGCGGGCGCGAGCGGCCCTACGCCCAACCCTTCAGGTTGACGCTGGGCAGGCTGGTCTGGCCCATCAGGTAGGCATCGATGCCGTGGGCGGCCTGGCGACCCTCGGCGATGGCCCACACCACCAGCGACTGGCCACGGGCCATGTCCCCCGCCGCGAATACCCCCGGCACGCTGGTCATCTTCTGTGTGTCGGTCTTCACGTTGCCTCGGGGGTCCAGCTCCACGCCCAGGTCCTTCACCATGCCCTCGTGCTGGGGGTGGAGGAATCCCATCGCCAGGAGCACAAGGTCGGCCTCGATCTCGAACTCGCTGCCCGGCGCCTCCAGCATGGGCGAGCGCCCGCTGCTGTCCGGGGGGCCCCACTCCAGGCGGACCGCGTGGAGCTTCTCCACACGGCCGTTGGCGCCGGAGAATCCCTTCGTAAGTATGCTGTAGTCCCGCGTCCCGCCCTCCTCGTGGGCATGGGAGGTGCGAAGGATGAGGGGCCACTGGGGCCACGGATTGTTGGGCGCCCGGTGCTCCGGGGGTTGCGGCAGAAGCTCGATCTGCCACACTGCCTCGGCTCCCTGCCGGTGGGCGGTGCCCAGGCAATCCGAGCCTGTGTCGCCGCCTCCAAGCACCACCACCCGCTTGCCCTCCGCCGTGATCCGATCCTCGGGCGAGAAGTGGCGCCCCGCGTTCACGTGGTTCTGCTGGCTCAAGTACGCCATCGCCGGGTGGATGCCCTGGAGATCGGCCCCCGGCACATCCAGCCCGCGAGCCACGGTGGAGCCGCCGGTGAGGCAGACGGCGTCGTAGTCGCGGCACAGGTCCAAGACCGGCACATCGACGCCCACGTTGACGCCCGTCCGAAACTGGACCCCCTCCGCCTCCATCTGGTCGATCCGCCGCCTGAGGACTTCCTTCGCCAGCTTGAACTCGGGGATGCCCAGGGCGAGCAGGCCACCGACCTCCGAGTCCCGTTCGAACACGGTGACCGCGTGGCCGGCCCGGCTGAGCTGCTGCGCGGCGGCGAGGCCGGCCGGGCCCGAACCAACCACAGCCACGCTCTTGCCCGTACGACGAGCGCACCGCTGGGGGACGATCCAGCCCTGGTCAAAGCCCCGGTCGACGATGGTCTTCTCGATGTACTCGATGGTGACAGGGTCGCCGTTCACGGCGAGGACGCACGAGGCCTCGCAGGGCGCAGGGCAGACTCGTCCGGTGAACTCCGGGAAGTTGTTGGTGGCGTGGAGCGAGTCCAGGGCCTCCTTCCAACGGCCCCTGTAGACCAGGTCGTTCCAGTCCGAGATGAGGTTCCCCAGCGGGCAACCCCTGTGGCAGAACGGGATCCCGCAGCTCATGCAGCGAGCGCCCTGCTCCTGGGCGTGCTGGGGAGGCCACGGGATGTAGAACTCATGGAAGTCGGACACGCGCTCCTCGGAGGGCCGCCGCGCCGGAAGCTCCCGACGAAACTCGAAGAACCCCGTCGGCTTACCCATCGGCCAGTCCCTCAAGCCGCGTCTGCTTCGCCGCCTCGATCACGCGGCGGTAGTCCCTGGGGTAGACCTTGACGAACCGCCGCACCGCCTGGTCCCACGATTCCAGGAGCCTGTGGGCGGTGACGCTGTTCGTGTAGTCAAGGTGATCCTGTATCATCGCTCGGAGCTGGTCCCGGTCCTCTTGCTCCGCCACGGGCTCCAAGTCCACCATCCCCTGGTTGCACCGCTGTGCGAAGTCACCGGTCTCATCGAGGACGTACGCGACGCCCCCGCTCATGCCCGCCGCGAAGTTGCGGCCCGTCGGCCCCAGCACCGCCACGAGGCCGGAAGTCATGTACTCGCAAGCGTGGTCGCCCACGCCCTCCACCACGGCCCGCGCGCCGCTGTTGCGCACGCAGAAACGCTCGCCGACCATTCCCCGGATGAAGACGTCGCCGCCGGTGGCGCCGTAGAGCACAACGTTGCCCGCGATGATGTTCTCCTCCGGGACGAACGTGGCCTCCCGGGGGGGCACCAGGACCAGGCGCCCGCCTGAGACGCCCTTGCCGAAGTAGTCGTTGGCGTCACCCTCAACCTTGAAGGACATGCCTCTCGCCAGGAAGGCGGCAAAGCTCTGCCCCGCAGACCCACGGAAATTGCACCGAATCGTGTCCTCCGGCAGCCCCTCCTCGCCGTAGCGCAGGGCCACCTCGCCGCTCAGCATCGCCCCCACCGTGCGGAGGCCGTTGCGGATCGGCAGCGATATCACCACGGGCGTCTGGCGATCCAGGGCGTCCTTGGCCAGGGCGATGAGCTGGTGGTCCAGAGCGTCTTCCAGGCCGTGGTCCTGGGCCTGGCTGTGGCGCCTGGCCACGGTGGAGGGCACGTCAGCCTGATGCACCAGGCCTCTCAGGTCCAGGCCGCTGGCCTTCCAGTGGTCGATGGCCTTATCGGCGTCCAGCCGGTCCGCGCGCCCCACCATCTCGGAGACGGCGCGGAAGCCGAGTCGCGCCATGATCTCCCGCATTTCCTCCGCGACGAACATGAGGTAGTTGATGAGGTGCTCCGGGTTGCCGGCGAACCGCTTGCGGAGGTCCGGGTCCTGGGTCGCGATGCCCACGGAGCACGTGTTCAAGTGGCACTTGCGCAGCATGATGCAGCCCTGCGTCACCAGGGCCGCGGTGGCGATGCCAACTTCGTCGGCCCCCAGCATGCAGGCGATGGCAACGTCGCGCCCCGTCTTGATCTGGCCGTCCACCTGGACGACGATGCGGCCCCGCAGGTCGTTCTGCACAAGAACCTGCTGGGTCTCCGCGAGCCCCAGCTCCCAAGGCAACCCGGCATGTTTGATCGAGCCCTCCGGGGACGCTCCCGTGCCGCCGGTGTCGCCGCTGATCAGCACCACGTCCGCGTGGCCCTTGGACACACCCGCGGCGATGGTCCCCACACCGACCTCAGCCACCAGCTTCACGTGGATCCGCGCCCTGGAGTTGACCACCTTCAGATCGTGGATGAGCTGCGCCAGGTCCTCGATCGAGTAGATGTCGTGATGCGGCGGGGGCGAGATCAGCTCCACGCCGGGCATGGAGTGGCGCACCCAGCCGATGTACTCGTCCACCTTCCGGCCTGGGAGCTGCCCCCCTTCGCCGGGCTTGGCCCCCTGGGCCATCTTGATCTGGAGGTCCGTGGCGTTCACCAGATAGTTGGTGGTGACCCCGAACCGGCCCGAGGCGACCTGCTTGATGGCAGTTCTGCGCCAGTCCCCGTTTTCGTCCGGGGTGTACCGGCGATAGTCCTCACCGCCCTCGCCGCTGTTGCTCCGCGCCCCGATCCGGTTCATGGCAATCGCAACGGCCTCATGGGCCTCCCGGCTGATGGAGCCGAGGGAGATTGCGCCGGTGGCGAACCGCTTGACGATCTCCGAAGCTGGCTCCACCTCTTCGAGCGGGATGGGACTGTCGGCGAACCGGAAGTCCAGGAGCCCCCTCAGGGTGCACAGCCGCGACTCGTAGTCGTTGGCCAGCGCGGCGAACTCCCGGTACGCATCCTGGTCGTTCGCACTGGAGGCCTGCTGCAGCTTGGCGATGGTGTCCGGGTTCCACATGTGGTACTCGCCGTCCCGTCGCCATGCGTAGCGTCCGCCTGGCTCCAGGTCCGAGGGCGCCTCCTCCGAACCCTTCGGGTACGCCACCCGGTGACGGCGAATCACGTCGATCTCGATTTCATCGAGCCCTATCCCGCCCACGCGCGACGGGGTCCAGGTGAAGTAGCGATCGACGATGTCCTGGTGCAGTCCCACGGCCTCGAAGATCTGGGCTCCGCGATAGCTATGGATCGTGGAGATGCCCATCTTGGAGATGATCTTGAGGAGCCCCTTGTGGACCGCCTTGACGCAGTTCTCCAGGGCCGTCCGCGAGTCTATGCCCTTCGCCAGGAGGCCCCGCTCCACCATATCGTCCAGGGTGCGCAGCGCCAGGTAGGGCGCGACGGCCCCCGCGCCGTAGCCGATGAGGAGGGCGTAGTGGGCGATCTCGCGAGCCTCTCCGGTTTCGATCACCAGGCCCACGCGGGTGCGCGAGCCCTCCCGGATCAGGTGGTGGTGGACCGCCGCCACGGCCAGCAAGCTGGGGATAGGGGCATGGCTGGCGTTCACCCCGCGGTCCGAGAGGATGAGGATGGTGTACCCCTCGGCGATGGCGGCGGACGCGCGCTGGCACAGATCCTCCACGGCCGCGGCGAGCCCGTGCGAGCCGTCCTCGGCGGGGAAGAGGACGGGCAGCGTGATGGCCCGGAGGTCCGGCTGGTTGAGCCCACGGACCTTCTCCAGCTCCCCATCGGTCAAGAGGGGGAACTTGAGCCAGAGCTGGCGGGCATGCTCGGGCGTCTCCTCCAGCACGTTGCGTTGCGGCCCCAAGTTCAGAGCAAGCGAGGTGACCAGCTCCTCCCGTATGGCGTCCAACGGCGGGTTGGAGACCTGGGCGAACAGCTGCTTGAAATAGCCGAACAGGAGCTGCGGCTTGTCCGAAAGGACCGCGAGGGGCGTGTCGTTGCCCATGGAGCCGGTGGCCTCCTGTCCGTCGGAGGCCATCGGGTCGAGGAGCATCCGCTCCTCCTCCCGGGTGTAGCCAAAGACTTGCTGGAGCGAAAGCAGGGACTCCGCGTGGGCCCCGTTGGCGCCGTCCGCATCCGGGAGATCGGCAAGCGTGACCCGGTTCTCCGCCAACCACCGGCCGTAGGGCCGCGCGCTGGCAATCTCATGCTTGATGGTAGCGTCGTCTATGATGCCGCCGCGTTCGGGGTCCAGGAGGAACATCCGGCCGGGCTCTATACGGGCCTTGAAGAGCACGTCCTCCGGCGGAATGTCCAGGACACCGACCTCGGACGCCATGACCAGCAGGTCATTCCTGGTTACAAGGTATCGGAAGGGGCGGAGGCCGTTGCGGTCAAGAACCGC
This sequence comes from uncultured Dehalococcoidia bacterium, assembly GCA_964436745.1. Taxonomy (GTDB): domain Bacteria; phylum Chloroflexota; class Dehalococcoidia; order Lucifugimonadales; family UBA1127; genus CAYTEC01. Next base: position 9,480 of record CAYTEC010000001.1, read on the forward strand.
GCCCACGCGCGTGCCGTCGGTGAAAGCGACCAGGGCAGGCCCGTCCCACGGCTCCATGATGCTCGCATGGTAGTCGTAGAAGTCGCGCTTCTCCTGGGAGATGACGACCTGCTCACCAGTCGCCTCCGGGATCATCATCATCATCACGTGGTGCAGCGGCCTGCCCGCCAGCAGGAGCAACTCGAATGCGTTGTCCAGGGTGGCGGTATCGCTGGCCCCGGGGGTGATGACGGGGTGAAGCTTCGAGACATCGTCGCCGAAAAGCTGCGAGGACATCGTCGCCTGGCGGGCCGCCATCCAGTTGATGTTGCCGCGCAGGGTGTTGATCTCCCCGTTGTGGATGATGAAACGGTACGGGTGGGCGAGCTTCCACGACCCCAGGGTGTTGGTGCTGAACCGGGAGTGCACCAGGGCGAAGGAGCTGACCACGTCCGGGTCCGAGAGGTCCAGGTAGAACCCCTTGAGCTGGGTCCCCATCAGGAGCCCTTTGTACACCACCCGATCGCAGGAGAGGCTGCAAATGTAGAAGTCGTCAACGTCCACGATGCCCGTCTCCACGACGCGCGCCTCTACCACCTTGCGGATGACATAGAGCTTGCGCTCGAAGTGGAGCGGGTCGTCCACGCCCGGCCCACGGGCAACGAAGACCTGGCGGATGACAGGCTGCACTTCCCGGGCCGTCGTGCCGATGTCGGACGGGTCCGTAGGGACGTCCCGCCAGCCCAGGACGCGCTGTCCCTCTTCGGCTATCACTTGTTCGATGATGGCCTCGCACGTCGTCCGCTCCGCGTCGCCCTGGGGAAGGAATACCATCCCCACACCATATTCGCCGTGGGGAGGCAGGGCGAACCCGAGGGCCCCGGCCTCGCGGCGAAAGAATGCGTCCGGAAGCTGGAGGAGCAACCCGCCGCCGTCGCCGGTCTTGGGGTCCGCCCCGGCGGCCCCCCGGTGGGCGAGATTGACCAGGACCTCCATCCCCTTTTCGATGATGTCGTGGGACGCGACACCCTTGGTGTTGGCGACGACGCCAACGCCACACGCGTCGTGCTCGAACTCCGGCCGGTAGAGCCCCGCTGGCTCGTGTCTGGTTTTCTTGACCACCGAATTCCTTCTCCCCACGGTACTCACGCCAGGTTGCGCGACAGGTTGGTGCGAGGGCTGTCTCAGCGCGGGAGCTTCCCGCGCTGAGTGTCGCTCACAGCGTCGGAAGGTAGCGCTTGACCTCGTAGTCGGTCACCGTGCGGCGGTACTCTTCCCACTCGATGTTCTTGTTCGCAAGCAGGGTGTCCATCACCCGGTCCCCCAGCGCCTCCCGCATCACCGTGCTTGCATCGGCCTCCTGGATCGCCTCCAGGAGGCTGCCGGGCAGGGCGCCGATGCCCCGCGCACTGCGCTCCTCGTCCTTCATGGCGTGGACGTTCTCTTCCACCGGCGGCGGCAGCTCGTAGTCTCCCTCGACGCCGGCCAGGCCCGCGGCGAGGAGAGCGGCGAAGGCCAGGTAGGGGTTGAGGGCCGGATCGGGGGCCCGGTACTCAACGCGGACCGAGTCCTCGCGCCCGGCCTTGAAGGCCGGGATGCGCACCAGGTCGGACCGGTTCACGCTCGCCCACGAGATGTACACGGGGGCCTCGTATCCCGGCACCAGCCGCTTGTAGGAGTTGACCCACTGGTTGGTGACCAGCGTGAGCTCCCGGGCGTGCCGGAGGAGCCCGGCGATGAAGCTCTTGGCCAGGGAGGAGAGCTTGCGCGGATCGTCCGGGTCGTAGAAGGCGTTGCGGCCCCCCTTGAAGAGAGACATGTTCACGTGGAGGCCGGACCCGTTGATTCCGGTCACCGGCTTCGGCATGAAAGTAGCGTACGCGCCGTGGCGGGTCGCCACTTCTTTGATGATCAGGCGAGCGGTCATTACCGCGTCCGCCATCGTGAGGGCGTCGGTGTACTGGAGGTCGATCTCATGCTGGCTGGGCGCCGCCTCGTGGTGGGTGTACTTCACCGGGATCCCCATCTCGCTGAGGATGAGCACGGTGTCCCGGCGGAGCTCCGTTGCCAAGTCGCCGGGGGTCTGGGCAAAGTAGTCGCCCTGGTCCAGCAGCTCGGCGGATTCTGAGTCGCGGAGATAGAAGAACTCCAGCTCCGGCCCGACGTAGAACTGGTATCCCATCTGGTTGGCCCGCTCCACGCCCCGCTGAAGGACACGCCGAGGGTCGCCTTCGAACGGCTCCATCTCCGGGGTCAGCACGTCGCAGAACATGCGGGCCACGGCGTTCTGTCGAGGACGCCACGGCAGGATTCGGAAGGTGGATGGGTCGGGAAAGGCCACCATGTCGGACTCGTCCACCCTGACGAACCCCTGAATGGCCGAGCCGTCGAAACCCACTCCGCGAGTCAGCGCGTCCTCAAGCTCCTCAACGGTGATGGATATCCCTTTGAGGCTCCCAAGGATGTCCGCGAACCAGAGGCGGATGAACTTCACGTCCGCCTCGCGGGCGGTGTGGAGGACGTAGCCTACTTCCTGTCTCCCCTGCACATCCGCCATTCCGGTCGATATCCTGCCTGCCTCGCGCCAGCCGGTGAAATTCCCGACCAACGGGATTGTGAACGATGTCGCAAAGTCTCCGCAGCGCACCACAGTATACGGAACGCGACCCGACAGTGTAAAGGGTCGCAGCTACGGCCCTCCACGGCCCGGCCAGCCGCCCGGACCAACTACTCCAGTACAGGCGCGCCCCCCAATGCCGGCCTCGCCGCCATCCAGTGTGTCATGCGCGTGTTTCCGCTGTGTTTCCAGATTGTTGCGTTTGTGTTAAGCGCAACTGGGATACGGCCGCGCGGGTCCGATAGCGGGTAGCGGGGTGGGAGGCGGCTGTGCCGCTCAGGAGCCGATGAGGAGTCGCTCGGCGCGGGCCGCGTCCTCCGGGGTGTTCACTCCCGCGCAAGAGCGCCGCCACCGTTCCAGGTCACCCAGCTCGCCCCCCTCCAGGTACCGGACATCGACCATGCGCAGCAGGTCCCGGAAGCTGGGACGACCGAGCTCCAGCAGCGTCTTCAGGGCGGGGAGGCAGGCGCGACGGTACACGGCGTGGAGTGTCTGGGTCCTGCCGTCCAGCATCGGCGCCACGGCGTCACGGGGATCGTCGAGCGCCAAAAGCCACGTCAGCAGCGATGGGTCCAGAAACGGCATATCGCACCCGACGACGACAGCGCGGTCCCCGTCGGTGCTCGACAGGGCCGCGTGGAGGCCGCCGACAGGCCCGAGGCCGGGGCGAACGTCCTCGACGACCCGCACGTCCACCGGTACGCGAGGGAGCTCTTGCCCGTGGGCCTTCGCGACGATCACCTGGTCCACGGCGCGGCCCAGGGCATCGACGACGCGATCCAGCATCGACCGTCCCCCCAGGATAAAGGATGCCTTGTCCTGGCCGAGCCGGGTGCCGCGGCCGCCTGCGAGCACTATCCCTAATGTCATCTCGCGGCGATTATACGCCTTCAGGTCGGCCGCGTTGGGGGGAGGGGCCGAGCACACCGGGGAACGCTCGCGGACCCTACACCCTGCCCGCCCGTGGTTCGACAAGCTCACCACGAACGGGCGCGGCGCTCAGCGCTTGCGTCGTCGTCGCCCCGCGCCTACAGGCCCTCGATGAACCGCCGGAGCGCATCGAAGTAGGACTCGCCGCCCAGCACGTATGTATCGTTATGTCCAGCGCCGGGGATGACGTGGAGTCCCTTCGGTTCCGGCGCGGCGTCGTACACCCGACGCCCCTCCTCCGGGGGCACGATCTCGTCCGAGTCCCCGTGGATCACCAGGAGCGGCACGCGCACGGAGGCGATCTTGGCCTCGGCGTCGTATCGGGTCCGCAGAGCCCGCCACGCTACGGAAGGCACGAACGGGTACACGCGGCGGGCCATATCGGGGACCGAGGGGAAGGGGCTCTCGAGAATCAGGCCGAGGGGAGGTCTTCGCAGCGCCGTCTCAACCGCCACCGCCGCGCCCAGGGAGCGCCCGAAGTAGACGACACGGTCCATCGCAATGTCGCCGCGGTCCCGCAGGTAACCCAGGGCGGCTTCCGCGTCCCGGTAGGTCCCGGCTTCCGAGGGCGTCCCCTCGCTGCGGCCGTAGCCCCGGTAGTCGAAGAGGAAGACGCTCACGCCTAGCCGGTCGTGGACGAGCGCCAGGTTGTCGAGCCGATGGCTGATGTTGCCAGCGTTCCCGTGGAGCCAGAGCATCGTCACGTCGCGCGGGCCGGGCACGAACCAGCCGTGCAGCCGCACGCCGTCGTTCGCGACGAAGGAAGCCTCGTCGAAGGTCAGCCCGACCGACGATGGGTCGGCATCGAGCCGCGCCTCCGGGAAGTAGATGAAGCGGCGTTCGATCACACCGGTCCTTAGCCCGACGATCAGGATGAGCGCCGACAGGCCGACGGCGAAGGCCCAAGCGGCCAGTCGCCGCCCGTTCCGGCGGACGAAGATGGTGGACGGAACTCCCTCCCTGGCCACGGCGCTCCGATGGTAGCCGCACCCCCAGGGACCGTCAAGCGCTCGGGACTGGGCCGGTCGCGGTGGTATCATTCGGCGCATGACCTCACATCCGCCGCCCCGTCTGTACGACGACCTGGCATGGGTCTGGGAGCTCATGGTCAACGGGGAGGACTACCGGAGCGAGGCCGACCTGGTAGCCGAGACCCTGGCTGCCCACGTGACCAGCGGGGGGAACGCGCTCCTGGACGTCGGCTGTGGCGCCGGCCACCACGACCGCTACTTGAAGCAGCGGTTCGAGGTGATGGGAGTCGATTTCAGCCCCAGGATGCTCGAGCTCGCGCGTGGCCGGAATCCAGACCTCTTGTACGAGGTCGGAGACATGCGCGCCCTCCAGCTGAGCCGACGTTTCGACGCCGTGGTGATTCTGGACGCCATCGCCTACTGCACCACCTACGCCGAGCTGGAGGCGACGCTAGAGGGGTGCGTCCGCCACTTGAAGCCCGGCGGCTGTATCCTCTTCTACCTGGAGGATTCGTTTTCCTTTCGGGAACATTTCCGACCAACCGATTCGGTCGTCAGCACTCACCACCGGGGCGAGACCGAGGTGACCGTTGTCGAGACGAGCCACGACCCGGACCAGGACGACACCCACTACGAGTACACGTTCGTCTACCTGATCCGCCGCCCGGGAGAGGCCCTGGCGGTGGAGGTGGACCGCCACAGGATGGGCCTCTTCGAGCAGCGCGACGTGGACAACCTCCTGGCCCGTCTGGGGCTGGAGACCAACGTTTCTCGCTGGCCGTTCTCCGGGGCCGGGGGGGTCGGCCAGGGGCCGCTGTACGTCTGCCGGAAGCCGTCGGAGGCCGCGCAATCCGGTTGACCGGCCGTGTCCACGGTGGTAGCCTACCGCCGCACCGCTAGCCGGAAGCTTCCGACGGGTTCGGAGGACGCGGGGGAGGAGTGTCGGAGTGGTCTGCTCGTCCTGCAAGCAGGCGAACCCGGAAGGCGCGTCCTTCTGCTCGGAGTGCGGCGCTAGGCTCCAGGCGGCCTGCCCATCGTGCGGCGCGGGCGTGCTGGCCGGGGCGAAGTTCTGCAGCGACTGCGGGGCCGCCATTGCCGAATCGACGGTCGCCGCACCTCAACCGTCACCGCCCGCGACCCCGCCGCTCCCCGCCGCTCAGCCCACCTCGTTCGCCTCGGGCCGGTACGAGGTCAAGCGGTTCCTGGGTGAGGGCGGCAAGAAGCGCGTGTACCTGACCCACGACACCCTCCTGGACCGAGACGTCGCCTTCGCCCTTATCAAGACCGAGGGGCTGGACGACGCAGGGCGGCAGCGCATCCAACGCGAGGCCCAGGCCATGGGCCGCCTCGGTTCGCACGCGAACATCGTCACTATCCACGACATCGGCCAGGAACGTGACCAGCCGTTCCTGGTCATCGAGCTCATGGACGGCGGCGACGACGAGGGTCTCATAGAGAAGGCAGAGGACCACCGCGTTCCGCTGGAACAGGCGCTCCGAATCGCCATCGAGACGTGCCGGGGGCTGGAGTTCGCCCACGAGCGGGGGATCGTCCACCGAGACCTGAAGCCCGGCAACGTTTGGCTCACGGCGGATGGGATCGCCAAGATCGGCGACTTCGGGCTGGCCGTGGCAGTGGACCGCTCTCGGCTCACCCAGGCCGGAATGATGGTGGGCACCGTCTCCTACATGCCCCCCGAGCAGGCCCTCGGCGGTGAGGTCACCCCCCGCTCCAACCTCTACTCCCTGGGCGCCATGCTGTACGAGCTCGTTACGGGCAGGCCCCCGTTCCTCGGCGACGACACGATCGCCATCATCGGCCAGCACCTGAACACCGCACCCGTCGCCCCGTCCTGGCACTCGGACCAGTGCCCCCCGGACCAGGGAGCGCTGATCATGCGCCTCCTGGAGAAGGACCCTTCCAGACGGCCCGAGAATGCCTCGGAGGTCCTAGAGGCTCTGGGGCTGGTGGACCCCGCGGGTCGCAGCGCCTCCCACACCGGCTCGGAGGAGAACCCACTGGAGCGGCTGGCTCGCGGGGTCTTCGTGGGACGGGAACCGGAGGTGGAGCGGCTGCGCAGGGGCTTCGACGATGCGTTCAGCGGTCGCGGAAGCCTCGTAATGCTGGTGGGGGAGCCGGGGATCGGGAAGACCCGCACCACCCAGGAGATGGAGACCTACGCGCGAATGCGTGGGGCCCAGGCGCTGTGGGGGAGGAGCCACGAGAGCGGCGGCGCCCCCGCATTCTGGCCATGGGTCCAGATCGAGCGGGCCTACGGAGCCGTGAACGACGCCGCGCAGCTCCGTTCCGACGTGGGGAGCCAGGGCCCCGAGCTCCTGCGTCTCTTTCCCGATCTCAAGCAGCTGATCCCTGACATCGGTGACCCGATGCCCATGACCGACCCCGAGAGCGCCCAGTTCCGGATGTTCGACGCCTACGTCACATTCATACGCGCGGCATCGAGCCGGGTGCCGCTCCTGTTGGTCCTGGACGACCTCCACTGGGCCGACAAGCCAACGCTCCAACTGCTCCAGCACCTGGCCCGCGAGGTTTCTTCCATGAGGGTGCTGGTCGTGGGGACCTACCGGGACACGGACCTAAGCCGGACCCACCCGCTGTCCGAGTCGCTGGCGACCCTGAACCGGGAGCCGGGGTTCCAACGCCTCAACCTGCGTGGGCTGAGCCAGGAGGAGGTGGGGGAGTACGTTCGGGTCACGGCGGGGGTCACTCCCTCCAGGCGGCTGCTTGAGAAGCTCTACGAAGAAACGGAGGGGAACCCCTTCTTCCTGCAGGAGGTGGTCGCGCTCCTAACCCAGGAGGGGACCCTCACAAGAGACACCCTGGAGGACATGGCGATCCCCGATGGGGTGAAAGAGGCCCTGGGCCGGAGGCTGGACCTGCTGAGCCCGGAGGCCAACGAGTTACTTACACTGGCGGCGGTGATGGGACGGGACTTCGGCTTCGATCTGTTGAAGGCGGTGGGGGAGCATGAGGACGACGACGGGCTGGTGAAGCTCGTCGAGGAGGGGATCAAGGGACGGGTGATCGAGGAGCGGGAGCGGGCCGGGGCGTACCGGTTCACCCACGCGATGATGCAGGAGACGCTGCTGAGCGAGCTCTCCACTACCAGGCGGGTGCGACTCCACGGGCGGATCGGCGAGGCTATGGAGGCCATCTTCGGACCAGAGCGGGCGGAGCGGCGGGCGGCGGAGCTGGCGAACCACTTCGTGGAGTCCGCGACGCTGACGAAGGACCATGCGGCGAAGGGGGCGCGGTACAGCCGGCTGGCGGGGGAGCAGGCGGATGCGGCGACTGCCCCGGTGGAGGCGGCCCGCCACTACCGGGCGTGTCTCACCCTGGTCGACGAGGCTGAAGATGGACTGGGAGAGGATGAGGCGGCGCTTCGGACGTCCCTGGGCCGGTGCCTCAGACTCGCGGGGGAATACAGGGAGGCGTGGCGGAACCTGATGCGGGCGATCCGCATGCACCACGAGCAAGGGGACCGGGTGCGGATGGCCAAGACGACCCTTGAGGCCCTACTGGTGCTAGCCCCGCCGGACCGCCAAAGGGGCCTCGTTGATGAGGCGCTAGGTTTCCTCGGGGATGCTGACCCGTATCTGGAGGCGCAGCTCCTCGTCCTGCAGGCACGTGTGACTGAACAGGCTGGCGAGACGGACCACCGCTCGCTGGACCGGGCCGATGAGCTTGCCAATGCCCACGGCTTCGAGGATGTGCGGGGGGGGGTCCTGAGGATTGAAGCGCAGCGAGCCGCCGATGATCTGGACATTGATAGGGCCATCGCCCTTAGCCGAGAAGCTCTGGAGATCTTCGACCGGCTCGACAACCGTCAGCTTGCGAGCGATGTGCGTTTTGTGCTGACACGCATCCTGCTCTTTGCGGGCGATCTCGACGAGGCGCAGGCCGCGTTGGAGGAGGCCATCGAGCACGCCACGAGGTCCCACATCCGGTGGACCATGAACGTCTTCTACTCATTCTTGGCCGGTATCCACCTCGCTCGCTGTGATTTCAATCGGTTCGAGACCGCCATCGCGGGGGTGACCGGAGTCATGTACATGGCCGAATTCCTCCTCGTGAGCCGGGCTGAGATCGCCGGCGACACCGCGCGCGCCGTGGAGCTCTTGCCTCCCGCCAGCATTGCCGCGGGAGTACCCGTAGATGTGGCCCAGGTCCGCGGGGGCCGCGCCAGGACACTGTTCAACGCGGGAGATCGAGACGGCGCACTGACGGAGTTCCAGGCCTGGGTGGACGCCCATGGCCTCCTCATCGGTCACCGATTGTTCCATGTGTTCTCGTTGAGCTGCATCGGCGAGTGTCTTCCAGTCTTTGGGGACGACGCCCTTATAGCTGAGGCGTACCGGGAAGCTTCCACGTGGACTCCCCTCAGATTCAGTGTGTTCGGTGGCGGCTTGGACCATTTGCGCGGTGCCCTGGCCCTGCGTCTAGGCCGCGTCGATGAGGCTGCCGAGTGGTACCGCGCGGGGCTGGACTGGTCGGAGCGGGAGCGGTGCCCTGTCGAGCAGGGCCGCTGCCTCCAGGGACTGGCGGAGGTCGCCGAGCAGCGTGGGGACCGCGCGGAGGCGACGCTGCTGTTGGACCGTGCCGCGGCCCTCTTCCAGGAGCATGGCGCGCAGCTCTACCTCCGGCAGGTGCTTGCGAAGAAGGACATCCTAAAAGTGTAGGGGCTACCGCGGACTGTAGGCGTGGTTCGACAAGCTCACCACGAACGGGACGCTTCCCGCTCGTCCTTCGATCCTTCCAGGAGGGACTTAGAATGAGCGGATGCCCGTGGTTCGACAGGCTCACCACGAGCGGGACGGGGCTCACCACGAGCGGGCGGGGGCCTACATCGAGCTGGGGCGGGATGTTACAAGCGCTCCGTATGGTAGACTCATCCTCGAGCCGATGGGTCCGAGAGGCCGGCCTATTGAAAACACGCGATGTGCTCAGGCGGCTCGAGGACGACGAGTGGTTCGTGGCGCGCACGACCGGAAGCCACAGGATACTGAAGCATCCAACAAAGAAGGGCATCGTTGTGGTAGCCGGCCACCCAAGCAAGGATGCGGCTCCTGGGACCATGAACAGCATCTGGAAGCAGGCGGAGTTGGAGGACAGCGAATGAAGGAGTACGTCGTCGTCTACGAATGGACGGGGCAGAACTACTCTGCTTACGTCCCCGACTTGCCCGGCTGTGTGGCTTGCGCGGACACGCTGGAGGAGACCGAGGCCCTGATGCAAGGCGCCATCAGCCTCTATGTGGAGGCATTGAAGACAGAGCAGCGGCCTGTTCCAGAGCCTGTGACCAAGGTGCGGGTCGTCTCCGTGGCAGCGTAATCTCGGAGGACGGACGGACCGCCTTGCCTTGCGGAGCTGCTGCTCACCCGTGACGCGGATGACCGTCGACAAGCCCTCAAGCGCCTCGACCGCGCCGCCGCCCTCTTCCAGCAGCACGGCGCGCAGCTCTACCTCCGCCAGGTGCTCGCCAAGAAGGACATCCTGAGGGCGTAGGTGCTACCGCGGACCGTAGGCGTGGTTCGACAAGCTCACCACGAGCGGGACTCTGACCGTTCGGCCTGAGCTTGTCGAAGGCCGCGCGCCGGGCTCGCGATTCGACCAATCTGCCACGGACGAACGGCTCAACACGAACGGGAATACCCAGACAGGACGATCCTGAGGAGGGACGCGACATGACGCAGAGGACACCGACCTTGCTGCTCGACGACCTGGTGTTCCCGGAGGACCCTCGTTGGCACGACGGCCGCCTGTGGTTCTCCGACCTCCACGGCTTCGAGGTGGTGGCCGTGGACATGGAGGGCCGCCGCGAGACCATCGCGACGGTGCCCACGCGCCCCTCGGGCCTCGGCTGGCTCCCGGACGGCCGGCTGCTAGTGGTGTCGATGGAGAACCAGCGGCTGCTCCGGCTGGAGGCGGGCGGCCTGGTGGAGCACGCGGACCTGAGCGGCCTCGTGGACTCCTTCTGCAACGACATGGTTGTGGACGCGCGGGGGCGGGCGTACGTCGGCAACTTCGGCTTCGACCTCTATGGCGGCGGCGAGCGCGCCCCCACGACCCTGGTCATGGTCACCCCCGAGGGCGAGCCTCGCGTCGTGGCCGACGACCTCGGCTTCCCCAACGGCACGGTGATCACCCCGGACGGCCGCACCCTCATCCTGGGCGAGACGTTCTCTCGCAAGCTCACCGCGTTCGATATCGAGGACGACGGCTCGTTGTCGAACCGCCGCGTGTGGGCGCAGCTCGACGAAGGCGCCCCCGACGGCATCTGTCTGGACGCCGAGGGCTGCATCTGGATCGCGTCGCCTCGGGAGCCCGCAGGCTATCTGCGCATCGCCGAGGGCGGCGAGGTCAAGGACAGGATCGAGCTGTCCGGCATGTCGGCCTACGCGTGCATGCTCGGCGGCCCGGAGGGCCGGACGCTCTTCCTGTGCGAGGCCGTCAGCGGGAGGCCCGCGGACATCGAGCGGGGGAACGGGCGGATCAGGAGCGTGGAGGTGGACGTGCCGAGGGCGGGGCTGCCGTAGCGCTCTCGAAGCGGCGGGCGTGGGGCCGAGCCTCGCGGGTGCCCGGCGGCACTTCCCTCGAATATAGCCCAAGCGCGTGGATGCGAAAGAGTCTGACGGACCGGCGGCACGGAGGTGTGAAATGCCCATCGACCCTCAAGCCCAGGCGGTGCTCGACCAGGCGGCGACTCTCAACCTGCCACCGCTCAATACGCTCACGCCCGACCAGGCCAGAGCCAACGCGAAGGCTCGGCCCGCGGCCACCGGACCGGACGTCGCCGCCGTCGAGGACCGACTCATCCCCGGCCCAGACAGCGATCTGCCCATCCGCATCTACACGCCTTCGGGGCCGGGACCGTTTCCAGCGCTCGTCTGGTTTCATGGCGGCGGCTGGGTCGTCGGCGACCTGGACATGACCGATGGAACCTGCCGCCACCTGGCGAGCGGCGCGGGGTGCGTGGTGGTTTCCGTGGACTACCGCCTGGCGCCGGAGGCCAAGTTTCCCAGCCCGGCTGAGGACTGCCTGGCAGCGACTCAGTGGGTGGCGAACAACGGCGGATCGCTACGGGTGGACGCCGGGCGAATCGCCGTCGGGGGCTCCAGCGCGGGCGCGAACCTGGCCGCGGCCGTCACGTTGATGGCCCGCGACCGCGGCGGGCCGCCTCTGGCGTTCCAGCTCCTGGTAGTGCCGGTCACCGACCGCGACTTCACCACTACATCCTATCGCGACAATGAGAACGGGTACGGGATCACCCGGGACGCGATGATGTGGTATTGGAACCACTACCTTGCACACGACGAGGACGCACGCAACCCCTACGCCGCGCCCTTGCGAACGGCAGACCTGGCCGGCCTGCCCCCGGCGCTGGTGATCACAGCGGAGTTCGACCCGCTGCGGGACGAGGGCGAGGCCTACGGACACCGCCTCGCGGAGGCTGGGGTCCCGACGACGTACACGTGCTACGACGGCATGATCCACGGCTTCTTCGGCCAGGGCGACCAGATGGACAAGGGCAGGGAGGCCGTGTCGCAGGCGACAGGCGCGCTGAGGGCCGCCTTCGCGCGGTAGGTTGTGGGCGGGCGGCACTCAGCCGCGGCGTGGGAGAAGCGGTGGAGTCACAGCGGACGGGAGCGGTGGACGGAGGACCGAGGTTGGGGCGGACGCGGCGCTGGCCGAACACGCCCTTCTACTACGGCTGGGTCATCGTCGCCGTCGTGTTTCTGGCCGAGTTCACGACTTCCGGCATGGGCGGCTCCACCATCTCCCTCTTCTTCAAGCCGATGACGGACTCCCTTGGGTGGTCGCTCACCAGCCTGGTGGGCGCGGTCACCGCCCAGTCCATCGCGGGCATGGTCATCGCGCCGTTCATCGGAACGATGCTGGACCGGTACGGAGCGCGGCCCGTGATGCTCTTCGGCGCGCTGGCCGCCGGGGCGGGGCTCCTGCTCATGATGGCGGTCCAGCAGGTGTGGCAGTTCTGGGTCCTGTACGCCGTGGTGGGCGCCCTGGGGCTGAACGAGCTCGGCCGCCTATCTGGTCCCGTGGTAGTGACCAAGTGGTTCATCCGGCGACGGGGGCGGGCCATGGCAGTGGCCATCGCCGGCAACGGCATCGGCGTCATCGTGATGGCGCCAATCACCGGCCTGCTCATCGCCAGCGTGGGGTGGCGCTACTCTTGGGGTATCATGGGGACCGCGCTGATGGCGCTGATGGTCCCTGCCGTGCTGCTCTTCATGCGGAGGCGGCCGGAGGACATGGGGCTCCTGCCCGACGGCGCGAGCCCAGAGGAGCCCGCCCCCTCTCAAGGCACGTCATCTTCACCGCTCCCCCAGGCGGAGCTAGAGCCCAACTGGACCCTCCGGCAGGCGCTCCGCACGCGAACGCTGTGGATACTGGTGGCCTCGCTGAATCTGGTCAACCTCGCGACCGTGCCCATGATCCTCCTCCAGGTGCCGTACTTCACGCATGAAGGGATGTCCAACCAGGGCGCGGGCTACATCTTCGCGGCGAGCTGGGTGGCCTACACGCTTTCGCGCCTCATCTGGGGGTTCGTGGCGGAGCACGTGCCCATCAGGCTCTGCCTGGCGGGGATGTCCCTATCCCGCTCTCTGGGCATCTTCTTCCTGGTGATCGTACCGTACCCATACAATATTGCGCCCTTTCTCCTCTTCTCGGGCGCTCTTGGGGGCGCCATGGGCATCCTGCAGCCGCTGGCATTCGCGAACTACTACGGGCGGGCGTCCACGGGGAGCATCCAGGGGGCGCTCCGGCCCCTGATGAGCTTCCCCCAGCTTGTGGGACCCCTGACCGTCGCATACCTCTTCGATCTCACGGACTCCTTCAATCTCGCCTTCATGGCGGCGGCGCTCCTGGGTTTCGTGGGCACGGCGATTGTGCTGCTCGCCAAGCCTCCGGTCCACCGCGTCAGCGCCACGTGAACCGCTCGCCCCGGCCCGCCGGGCGGCGTCGGCCCGTCCCGGGAACTCGGAGCGGTTGACCTCACCCCCGCTTGATGTCACACTTTCTGGGCTGGCCCGAACGGAATGGTGGTGACCGCATGGCCCCAGTGTTGGAAATCAAAGACCTTCACGTGCAGTTCTTCGCCCGCGAGGGGGTGATCAAGGCCCTCAGCGGCGTAAGCTTTTCCCTGGACGAGGGCAAGATCCTCGGCCTCGTCGGGGAGAGCGGCGCGGGCAAGAGCGTCACGGCCCTCTCCATCCTTCGTCTGGTCCCATACCCCGGGCGCATAGTGCAGGGGGAGGTGTGGTTCGACGGCCGGAACCTGAGCGCCGCGGACGACGAGGAGATGCGATCCATCCGCGGCCGGGAGATCGCCATCGCGTTCCAGGACGCCCTATCGGCTCTGAACCCCATCCTCACCGTTGGGAAACAGATGATGGAGATCCTGGACGTTCACCTGAAACTGTCGCGGCAAGAAGCGACCGAGTGGTGCATCTCGCTGCTTCACGAGATGGGACTCCCCGACCCCAAGGAGATCATGACCCGATACCCGAGGCAGCTTAGCGGCGGCATGGCCCAGCGAGTGATGCTGGCTATGGCCCTAGCTCTGCGCCCCCGCGTCCTGATCGCCGACGAGCCGACATCCAACCTTGACGTGACGCTCCAGGCCGAGATCCTGGCTCGCCTGCGCCGGCTCCAGGAGGAGCGCGGGACCTCCATCCTGTTCATCACCCACGACATGGGCGTCATCGCCCGCATGGCCGACCACGTGGCCGTCATGTACGCCGGGACCGTGATGGAGCAGGCCGACACCGTATCGCTCTTCAAGCGACCAGCAAGTCCCTATACGTGGGGCCTCTTTCGTGCGCTGCCGAGGTTGGATGGGGAGCGCCATGAACTCATGCCCATCCGCGGAGCGCCTCCCGACATGAAGGACCTCTCCGAGGAGTGCCCCTTCCTGCCACGGTGCTTCAAGGCCTCGAACGAGTGCCGATTCAACCCGAGGCCAAGCCTGGTGGAGATTGAGCCCGGCCACTCCGTGGCCTGCTTCAACCCCATAGACGCCGTCCCGGACTAGCAGCCGGCGCTCCCGCCTTGGCGACCCCGCCCCCCAGATCGAACCCTCCGTGAGTTTCGTCCGACGCCCTGACGCCCGCGCACGGGACGCCCAGGAAGCGACGCGCACCTACGGGAATTGGTGGCGAAGAGCGCGCGCGGGCTCCCCCGGCTTCTACGCCCGGCGAGTCGGCGCGGCCCGTCCCCGCGACATCTGCGTGCATGCCCGCGCCACCAGGAGCTCCAACGCCAGCGTCTCTCCAAGCGCGCCCGTCTTGATGGCGATGTCTGTCTCCAGGAGACCTGCGTGCAGCCGGCGCACGGATGCGGGGGGGGTCGAGCGGGCCTGCTCCATCGTCTTGCGGAGGGGATAAGAGGAGGTGATTCCCAGCTCTCGGCCGGCCTCCGCCTCGGAAACCCGCTCCTTGATGAGCTCCTGGGCCAGGATGAGCAGCCGGACCTGCCTGGCGAGCATGGCGAAGATGTATTGGACCGTGGCATCGCCCTGGAGCAGCCGATGGACCAGGCCGAGCGCGGTCCGGTGGTCGCCCGCGAGAACCGCGTCCACGGCCGCGAACACATTGGCATCCCTGGCCAGGCTCACCAGCTCGTCAACGTCATCCTCGCCGACGGGACGCCCCGCCGCGTAGAGGATCAGCTTCTCAACCTCGTTGCTCAGAGCCCACAGGTCCGGCCCCACCAGGTCCGTTAGCAGCCTCGCGGCCCCGGGGGTCAGGGCGCCGTCCCGGCGGTCCGCCTCCCGTCGAACCCAGTCGCGGAGCTCCTCGTTCCTCATCGGCGAGAACACGTGGACATCGGCGACTGGAGAAAGTTCCCGAAGCAGCGGGTTTGTGGCACGTAGCACTCCGTCGTGGAACACCAGGTCGCTAGAGGGCGGCAGCTCCCCAAGCCGGTCGGCGAAGCCTCGCCACTGAGCGGCGGGGGACTCCTTTGCCTGGCCTCGTCGCCTGCCCTCACCCTCCAGGGAAGCCAGCAGGCCCTCGACGACCACCATGCGTCGCTCGGCGAGGAACGGCACGGTGCCGGACATTCCCAGGATGGCGGCGGGCGTGGCCTCCCGAGCCGACAGAAAGGTGATATTCGCGTCGCGGACATCCAGCGGGCCTACGGCCTCGCGCAGCCCATCCAGGAACACCTGCGCGGAGTACGAGTCCGCTCCGTACAGCAAGTAGATCACGGGAACCCTCGCGCGCCACCCTTGTCGGAGATATAATGGGGCGTTGCCTCGGCTACCACCGCCCATCATACCAGAGGACGCGGAGGACGGATGACCACAATATCGGTCGGGCAGCGCGTGGGGACCTTCGTCCTCCGGGAGCTTCTCGGGGGCACTGCCCTTGCGGTCGTGTACCGCGCCCTGGACGAAAGCACGGGGGAAGAAGTGGGCCTGAAGCTGCTGCGAGGCTACTTCACTCAGGAACCGGCCCTGGCCAAGACGTTCCTGGATGAGATGGAGCGAGTCCGTTCCCTCCAGCACCCTGGCATTCTCTCCCCCATCCGGTCGGACACGGACGGGTCCAATGTGTGGGTGGTCCTGCCCTTTGTGCCTTGGCGGACGCTCCAGCAGCGAATAGAAACCCAGGGAGGCGCCCTGCCCCCGCACGAGGCCATCACGATCCTGCAGAGCGCCGCGGATGCGCTCGACCATGCCCATGCAGGGAACATGGTGCACCTGGACCTGAAGCCGGGCAACATTTTTGTCGGGGAGGCCGGCGAGACCCGCGTCGAGGGCTTCGGCATGGTCACGCTGGCCGCCGGCGTGCACGCCTCCATGCGTGTCACCCTGAACACTCCGCATCCCACCTACATGGCCCCCGAGCAGGCCGGCGCCGACGATTCCCGCGACCCAGCCCACGATGTCTACGCTCTGGCCACCATGGCGTACGAGCTCCTCACCGGCACGGTGCCGTTCTTTGGGTCCGGGGACGCGGCCATCGTCAGAAAGCGCGCCGGCAACGCCCCGGCGCCAAGCCAGATCAACCCGGCTCTGCCGCCGGAGGTGGACACGGTGCTGGCCGCGTCGCTGCACCGGCACACGTCCGAGCGGTACACGGCGGCCGGCGCCCTGGTGGCGGCCCTCCGCGCGGCCCTCGGCGCTTTGGCGGAGGCGCCGGCGTCCCCGCCGCCGGTCGCGGCGATGACCACGGAGCTCGCTACGGCGCACGAGGTGGAGGAGGCGGCGGAGATCATCTGCCGCTCATGCGGCCACGGCAACCCCGCCAGCCGGTTGAACTGCGATGAGTGCTGGGCCGTGCTCTCGGAGGAGTTTCAGCCCACCCGCGAGCAGGCTGACCTCAAGCGACGACTGCGAGCCAGGGACATCTTTCGGGGACGCATGACACGAATGGTCGGCATCCCAGTCGCCGCCCTGGCCATCGCCCTCTACCTGTACGGCCAGATGGCCGGGTTCACCCACTCGGTGCCTGCTCCTTCAACCACCATCAGCTCGGTGTCCGCCCCAGGCGAGTGGGCCATGCACGGGCGGGACCTCGCCCACACGTCCTCCGAGGCGCACGGCGTGGCGCTGGCGGGTGAGCTGGCCTGGACCTTCGATTCCACGGGCCCCGTCCTGGCATCTCCGGCGGTCGTGGACGGCCGCGTCTACCTCCCCACCGGGGACCGCCGCATCGTGGCGCTCGACGCCACGGACGGCCGCCTGCTGTGGGAGTTCCCGACAACCGGACCCATGGACTCCTCTCCCACTGTCGCCGAAGGCACGGTGTTCGTGGGCCTCCGGGACGGGCGACTGCTGGCGCTGAACGCCGACAACGGCGCGCTGCGATGGGAGTACGAGACGGGGAACCCTATCATGGGACCGCCGGTGATCCACGAGGGGGTGGTGTACCTGGGCTCTGGCGACGGATTCCTCTACGCACTGGACGCCCGCTTGGGGTCGTTCCTGTGGAGCTACGACACCGAAAGCTGGATCTCGACCGGCCCCGCGGTTCAGGACAACATGGTGGTAGTCTCGAACCACCAGGGTTGGGTGCACGTGGTGGACTGGACCACCGGCGAGAGTCGCATGACCTACGACACGATGAACGGCAGCGTCAGCGCCCCCGTGTTCGTGGGCGACGATATTCTGGTGGGCCTGGGGAACGGCAGGATGCTCGCCATTGACTCCACGAAGCTGGAGTATCCCATGGAGCGGGGCATGCGGTTCTGGCGCGCCCACTTCTTCCTCTGGGGCTTGCAAGACCGCCCCCCGGTGCAGAAGGGCTTCTCCTGGAGGAAGCAGGTGGGGAGTCGGGAGGCACGCCTCACCACTCCCACCGTCTTGGAGGGGAGAGCCTACGTGGGCGACAACAAAGGAATCGTGCAGAAGCTTGACCTGGCTACCAGGGAAGTGCTGTGGACACGCTTCGTCGGCACGGCGGTCACGGCGCCGCCAGTGGCCGTGGGGCCCGTGGTCTACTTCGGGACGAGCGACGGCCTGGCTCACGCCATGGAGCGGTCCAGCGGCGAGACGCTCTGGACGTTCGCCACGGGCGGAGAGATCGAAGCGCAGCCAGTCGTCGCGAACGACACCCTCTATGTCTCGTCGCACGACGGCACGCTCTACGCGATCCGGTAGCCATGGACCTCCTAATCCTCGGCTTCCCGCAATCGGGCAAGACCACCGTGTTCAACGCCCTCACCAACCGGCATGCCTCCACGGCGCCGGGCGGCGGCGGCGGCGCCACAACGAACATCGGCATCGCCAAGGTCCCCGACCCGCGCCTCGGTATCCTGGCGGACATGTACCACCCGGAGCGCATCGTCCCCGCGGACATCCGGTACATCGACACCCCAGGCATGGGGGGCGGACGCAAGCGGGGGTCGAGCCTGGGGGGCGACGTGGTGAACCTGATGCAAGGGGCCGACGCCCTGGTGCACGTGGTCCGTGCCTTTGACGACCCTTCTGTCCCATACCCGCCGGAGGCGGCCTCCCCGGAGGAGGCCGCGACATCGATGGACCTGGAGCTGGTGCTGATCGACCTGGGCGTCCTGGAGCGCCGCGCGGAGCGAATCCAGGCCATGATGAAGGGGGCTCGCAGCGAAGAGCGCGCGGCGCTGACCCACGAGGCGGAGCTGCTGGCGCAAGTGCGGAGCGGGCTCGAAGCGGAGGTTCCGGTGCACCACCAGGAGCTCTCGAACGAGCTCCGAGCGCTGGTGGGCGGGTACAACCTGGTCACCGCCAAGCCGATGCTGGTGGTCCTCAGCCTGGGAGAAGACCGGATTGCCGAGGCGCCCGAGTGGGAGGGGCGCTTGGCGGAGCAGATGGCCGAGTCCGGGCGCCGGGCGGTGGCCATGTGCGGGAAGCTGGAGATGGAGCTTGCCGAGCTCCCACCAGAGGAGGAGGCGGAATTCCGGTCCTCCCTGGACGCGGGCGAGCGGGGAGGCGACCGGGTGGCCCGCGCTTCCTTCGACCTCCTGGGCTACGTTTCCTTCTTCACGGTGGGCGAGGACGAGGTGCGGGCGTGGACCGTCACTCGCCATGCTCCCGCCGTCAAGGCCGCCGGGAAGATCCACTCAGATATCGAGCGTGGCTTCATCCGCGCCGAGGTGGTGGCTTACGACGACCTGATCTCCGCCGGGACGCACGCCGAGGCGCGCAAGGTAGGCAAGGTCCGCCTGGAGGGGAAAGAGTACCCGGTGAAGGACGGCGACATCGTCAACTTCCTCTTCAACGTCTGATGCCAGCCGTCGCGCATGCCCACGACAGGGGAACGAGAGCGATTGCAGGCCTCCACGTCCACGAGTGAAGCCAGCGCGACGGCACTGGACCTGGCCGGTGGCATCGGTCTGTACGCGCACATTCCCTTCTGCCAAACCCGCTGCCCGTACTGCGACTTCAACACCTACGCCGGTCTGGGCAGCCTGATCCCCCCGTACGTGCGCGCCCTGGCCACGGAGATCCAGACCTGGGGGGCGGTCCTGGACCAGCCCCCGGTCAACACGGTCTTCCTGGGCGGCGGCACGCCATCCCTGCTCACGCCCGGCCAGCTTCGGACGCTGCTCGGAGCCGTACGGTCCGCCTTTCGGGTAAGGGCGGACGCGGAGGTGACGGCCGAGGCAAACCCGGACGATATCACGGTCCGTAGGATGGCGGCGTTCCGGGCGGCGGGGGTCAACCGAGTGAGCATGGGGGTGCAGAGCCTGGACGACGGCCTGCTCCGGCTCCTGGGGCGTCGGCACACAGCGGCCCAGGCGGAAGAGGCGTTCCGACGGCTGCGCCGCGCCGGCCATGACAACGTCAGCCTTGATCTGATGTACGGCCTCCCCCACCAGACCATGGAGCAGTGGCGACGGACGGTCCAGAGCGTGGTGGACCTGGCCCCCGAGCACGTCTCCGCATACTGCCTGACGATCGAGAACGGGACGCCGTTGGCGGCCCGCGTGAAGCTCGGCATCGTCCCTGAACCCGACCCGGACTTGGCGGCGGACATGGAGCTGTGGGCCGAGGAGGCTTTCGCGGAGGCGGGCTACCAGCAATACGAGATCTCCAACTGGTCTCGCCCCGGGCTCGAGAGCCGGCACAACCTGACCTATTGGCACAACCTCCCCTGCCTGGGCGTCGGGCCGGGGGCGCACTCGTCCCTTGGTGGGCGGCGGTTCGCGAACCTGGACGCCCCGGCGGACTACATCGACCGCGTCTCGTCATGGGGCGCCCCCGCGCCAGGGACCGCGCGCACGCTCGATTCGGTCCTGGCGGAGCGGCAGGGAGCGGTCGCGGAGGTCGAGTCCGTGGACCGGCGGCTGGAGATGGCCGAGACGGTGATGCTCGGGCTCCGGCTCAATGAGGGAGTCAGCATCGAGGGGTTCCGCGCCCGTTTCGGGCGGGACCTTGTGCAGGCATACCAACCGGCGCTCTCGGAGCTCGAGGCGGCGGGGCTGGTCCAAGTCGCGCCGGACGCCGACGGCGGTCGCTTGAGGCTCACCGACCGCGGACGCCTCCTGGGCAACGAGGTGTTCTCCCGAGTCCTGTCAACCTAACGGACGCGAACGTAGCAAGACAGCGAGTGGCCTGACCAGGCTGGAAGGATTGCAGACCCGATCCGATTCGCGCCTGGGGTAGCCGCGGGACCACATCCGGAGGGACAACCGTGACAATCGACCCCGGCGTGCTGTCAGGCAACAATGCAGAGCGCTGGCGTCTGTAAGCCCTTGCCAACCGCATGGACCGCACGGAGCGGGACCTTGGAAACGGCTGGACTGTGAGCGTGGCCCTGGCTCACCTGGCCTTCTGGGACCGCCTGGCGGCTCTCACTCTTCAGCGCTGGGAGCGCGGAGATATCCCGTCCGATGAGGCCGAGCCCGATCTCCTGAACGATGCACTCATCGAGGAGTGGCGCGCTCTGTCGCCGCGACAGGCAGCGGATCTTGCCGTCGCGGCTGCGCGGCTCGTGGATGCGGCGGTGGAAGCGCTTGACGCTCGCACGGCCGCCGCCGTCCAGGCGCGGGGCAAGGAGTGGCTGCTCCGCAGAGGCGTCCACCGGCGGGAGCATCTCGACCAGATAGAGGGCATCGTTTGGGGCTAGTCCGTCCGTGGCATCAACCCGTCGAGCGCGCCTCAGACCGCCAGCGCCACCAACGAGGAACGCTGTGGCGACGCGGAGCGAGCCCATGATATGCTGGCGGCATGGAAGAGAGCGCCGCCCCAATCCCGGCCCGTGAGGAGCACATTCTGATGCTCGTCGCCCTGGTGCGAGCGTACCAGGACAGCGTCCGCCCCAACGTATCGACCAACGGGTTGGAAGAGCGGGACATGGCGTTCGAGGCCGGTCTGCTCAGCCCCATGGAAACTGAGTTGACCGTCTACGCCACGCGGAAACGGGGACGGGTCCTAGGTCTGCTGCGAGACATGGAGTCTTGGGGGTGGGTGGCGATGCAAACGGCGCCCCCCCACGGCGCCTACCACGTCTTCCTGGAGGGAGAGGGGATCGCGGCCGTCCAAGAGCACCTCCGCCCCTGGTGGTCCAAGTTCTTGGACAGGTTCCGGTCCCCCGGCTAGCTTTCGACTAGCCGGACACCCTGCAACGTGGCGGCTCCCGTCGCCCGGACGCTACGGCCGCTGGGCCAGCGCCTGGCTTGCCGCCGCCACGCCGGCCCCAACGCCGACCTCGAAGCCGAACTGCGGCAACAGGCTCTCCATCGCCGATAGCACCATCAGCACGTTGGCGGCAAGGGACGACTCCCCCATCAGGCCTATCCGCCAGGCCTTTCCGGCGTACTGCCCCAGCCCGCCACCGATCTCGATTTCGTACTCCTCGCGCAGCCGTCGTCGCAGTCCAGCGTCGTCCACCCCATCGGGTATGGTCACGGAAGTGAGCTGGTAAGAACAAATATCGTCCGGCACCAGGAGCGTCAGGCCCAGGGCGCGAAGTCCGGCGCGGAGGGCCAAGCCGTTGCGGCGGTGTCGCTCGTACCGGTTCTCCAGCCCCTCCTCCAGAACGATTCGGAGCGACTCACGTAGCGCGTAGATCATGCTCATGGGAGCGGTGTGGTGGTATACGCGGGTGCCGCCCTCCCAGTACTTGCGAAGGAGTCCAAGGTCCAGGTACCAGCTCCGCGGCGGCTCCTTGCGGCGATCGATTGCATCCAGAGCGCGAGGGCTCAAGGCGACGGGCGCCAGGCCGGGCGGTGCGCCCAGGCACTTCTGGCTGGCGGCGTAGCAGAAGTCGATGTCCATATCGTCCACACCCACCGGGCTGCCGCCGAGTGAGGTGACCGCGTCCACCAGAAAGAGGGCGTCGTGGGCATGGGCGAGTCTGCTGAGCTCACCGAGCGGCTGGATCACCCCGGTCGAGGTCTCAGCGTGGACCACGGCAAGCAGCTTCACGCGCGCGTGCCGATTCAGCGCCCGCTCCACGTCCTCCGGGGGAACGGTGCGGCCCCACTCGGTTTCGACAACGTCCACCTCGGCGCCCTGGCGTCGGGCGATCTCCGACAGTCGCGCGCCGAAGAATCCGTTGTCCGCCACGACAGCCACGTCACCGGGCTCCAGGAGGTTCGTGAGACCCGCCTCCATTCCGGCAGAGCCGGTGCCGGAGACCGGCAGCGTGAAGCCCTCCGCAGTGCCAAACACCTGGCGGAGCATGCCGGCAACCCCGTCCATGATGCGGATGAAATCTGGGTCCAAGTAGCCCAGCACGGGGGTCGCCATGGCGCGCAGAACCCTTGGGTGCACATCGCTGGGGCCAGGGCCCAAGAGGACCCGGCGTGGGGCAATCAGTTCTTCGACTGGACCATCGGACATCTGCAACCTCGTCATCTGTTCACGAATTCCGCTTTCGAAACCGTAGCTAGCATACTGAGGCCGCGCGGCACCCGTCAAGGAATGGGCCACGCACCCCTCGCCTTTACATAGGAAGGCCCCTCTTCTATACTTAGGCAGAGTTCCTACAGGAGCCCCCCAGTGGCCGTGAGACCCATCCGAAACCTCCCCGACCCGGTGCTGCGCCGGAGGACCCGGCGTGTGAACGACATCGATGCGGACCTCCAGCGCCTCATCGACGACATGATCGACACGATGCGCGACGCCGGGGGCGTGGGCCTGGCGGCGAACCAGGTAGGCGCATCGCCCAGAGTGTGCGTCATCGAGATCCCACCGGAGGAAGAGGACGGGGAGAGCCGGCTGCTGGTGCTCATCAACCCCCAGGTCATAACTCGCAGGGGCGAGAGGGAGCTGGACGAGGGGTGCCTGAGCATCCCGGGGTATCGGGGCACCGTCAACCGCTCGGTGGAGGTGCGGGTGCGCGCCCTGGACCGAGCGGGGAATCCCGTGCGGGTCAAGGCCGTGGACAACCTCCTCGCGCAGGCCCTGGAGCACGAGATTGACCACCTGAACGGCATACTGTACATTGACCATCTGGTCAGCCGAGACGCCATGTGGAAGCTTTCGGACGAGCACGCTTCCGAAGCCTCGGAAGCCGCCGTCGGCGCCTCGTCGGACTGACCCGCGCTCACCGCCGGAAAGGGAGCCGTGCAGCTCTTGGAACGCCTCCGGGCGTACTCTGTCTCTCGTAACATGACGCCCTACATCGTTGGGGGGTTCGTCCGCGATTCCCTCCTGGGGCGTGAGACCCATGACCTGGATCTGGCGCTCGACGGCGACGTGGCGGCCGTAGCGCAAGGGGTGGCGGCAGAGCTTGGGGGCACGGCCATCCCCATGGACCTCGAGCGGGGCGTCCACCGGATCGTCGCGCACTCCGCTAGCGAGCCGTGGCAGGTGGACCTGGCAACCCTCCAGGGCGCCATCGAGGACGACCTGGCACGGCGCGACTTCACCGTCGACGCCATGGCTGTCCCGATCGCGGAGGCCGACGGGCCTCCCGACACGTGGCCGGTCCTGGACCCCCTGGGCGGCCGGGAGGACCTGGCGCTGCGGCTGATTCGGGCCACGGGGCCCAGGGTATTCCGGGACGACCCCCTGCGGCTGGTCCGGGCCTTTCGACTGGCGGCGGCGCTGGGTTTCACGGTGGAGCCACAGACCGCCGAGAGCATACGCCACGAGGCGCACCTGATGGCTCAGGTCTCCGGCGAGCGGATCCGGGACGAGCTCCTGGCGATCCTCTCGACGCCGGGGCTTGATCGGTCCCTGGAGGGCCTGGCCCGCGCGGGGCTCCTGGACGAGGTCTTCCCGGAGCTGGCCGTGGGGCACGGGGTATCCCAGCCCAAGGAACACTTCTGGGACGTGTTCGACCACAACGTGCAGGCGGCGGTCATGGTGGAGCGAATCCTGGACGCCGACTACCGAGCGGAGGACACGGCGGCGCGGAGCATCCCGTGGGAGCCGTGGCTGGACGACCACTTCGCGCAGGAGGGCACCGACGGCCATGATCGGGCCACGCTGCTGAAGCTGACCGCCCTTCTGCACGACGTTGGAAAGCCCCAGACCCGAACGTTCGAGCCCTCCGGGCGGATACGCTTCTTCGGCCACGCGGACGAGGGCGCCCGCATCGCGGGGGAAGCGGTGCGACGGCTGCGGCTGAGCGGCCGCGGAGCAGCCCGAGTCTCGACCATGATCCGCGAGCACCTTCGGCCGGGCCGGCTAGCCCCGCCTGGCCGCCTCCCCACGGGCCGCGCTGTGTACCGGTATTTCCGGGACGCCGGGGACGTGGCGGTCGACACCCTCTACCTGAACTTTGCGGACTTCCTGGCGGCCCGGGGCCCGACCTTGGAGCTCGACGACTGGCGGGCCCACTGCGAGCGGATTGCCCACACCATTCGTCTGGGGACAACCCACGCCGCTCCCGAGAGGGTGGAAAAGCTGGTCAGCGGGCACGACATCGAGAATCTATTCGGGATGGCGCCGGGTCCCCGCTTCCACGTGCTGCTGGACCAGGTCCACGAGGCGCAGGCCGCCGGCGAGGTCAGCACCCGAGACGAGGCCCTAGCCCTGCTGGAGCGGCTCATCTCAGAACCAAGCACCCAGGTAGGAGAACACCGTGCTGCGACGTAACCTGCGGAGCCTGGCCCTCATCGCGGTCCTGCTGGCCGTGTCGGTGGCCGTTCTCGTATTTCCGAAGATCGATGTGGGTGGGTTCGAGCGTGGAGGGGACGGCCCCCTGGGGCTGCGGCTCGGCCTAGACCTCCAGGGCGGCGTGCAGCTCATCTACCAGGCGGAGCTGGAGGATGTCACCAAGGACCAGATGGAGGGACTGATCAGCACCATCGAACGGCGCGTGAACGCGTTCGGGGTCGCGGAACCGTCGATCCAGATCATGGGCGACGACCGGCTGCTGATACAGCTCCCCGGCGTGAGCGAGGTGGACGAGGCCAAGGAGCTGATCGGCCAGACCGCGCAGCTGGAGTTCAAGGAGCGGATCTGCGTCGACCCCGCCTGCGAAGAGTATGAGGACAAGGACATAGGCCTGACCGGGAAACTCCTGGATCGCGCCTACGCCGGCCGCCACCACACCAGCGGCGCGCCCATCGTCAACCTGGTCTTCAACACTGAGGGCGCGCGCATCTTCGGGGACTCGACGGGCCGCATCGCGGGCACCAACAACCGCACCGCCATCTTCATCGACGATGTGGAGATCCTGGCGCCGCTGGCCCAGCAGGCGATCCTGGGCGGGAACGCATTCATCGAAGGGCCGGACTTCACACTCCAGCGTGTGAGCACCATCGCCATCCAGCTCGAGTCCGGGCGACTGCCGGTGCCTATCTCCGTGATCCAGGAGCAGGACGTGGACGCGACCCTGGGCGCGGACGCCCTGGCCAAGAGCCTGACGGCCGGGTACATCGGGCTGGCGCTGGTCGCCGTGTTCATGGTTCTGTACTACCGAGTTCCCGGAGCAATGGCCACCATCGCCCTGCTGAGCTACGTCGCCATCGTGCTGGCCATCTTCAAGCTGATGCCGGTGACCCTGACCCTGGCGGGCATCGCTGGCTTCATCCTATCCGTGGGCATGGCCGTGGACGCCAACGTGCTCATCTTCGAGAGGACCAAGGAGGAGCTACGAACGGGGCGGAGCCTCCTGAGCGCCCTAGAGACCGGCTTCAGTCGCGCTTGGCCGTCCATTCGCGACAGCAACGTAGCCACCTTCATCACGTGCGTCATCCTGTTCTGGTTCGGCACACGGCTAGGAGCCACCATGGTCGTCGGGTTCGCCGTGACGCTGTTCATCGGCGTGGCGATCAGCATGTTCAGCGCGCTCACCATAAGCCAGACACTGTTGCGCCTGGCGGCGTCGACGCCGCTGCGCCGAGCGCCCCGCCTCTTCACCCCCGTGCCAGGTCGGATGGCCCTGCGCGGGAGCCAGAACCCGGCGGGGAGGAGCTAGCCATGAATTTCGTTGGCAAGCGCCGCTGGTTCCTGCTCTTCTCCATGGCGCTCATCTTGATTGGGATCGCCTCCATGCTTGTGCCGCCCGGGTTCCGTATCGGCACGGAATTCACCAGCGGCTCCGCCCTCACCGTCACGTTCGTTGAGCCAGTGCCGCAGGATCAAGTGCGGAACGTCATGGCGGAGATGGGGCACCCCCAAGCGGTGATCCAGCGAGTGGGGGACCGGGGCTTCCTGGTGCGTACCCGGACGTTGGAGGAGGCCGACTCGAGCGCGGGCGCCGAGTCCACGTCCGAGCGGAAGCGCATCGAGGACCGGCTCGGCGAGATCCAGGAGATCGAGACCACGGAGCTCTTCGCGGTGTCGCCCGTCGTCGCCCGTGAGACGGTACGCAACGCCGCGATCGCGATAGGCTTCGCGGCGGTAGCCATCCTTTTCTACATCACGTGGGCGTTCCGGCTGGTGCCCAACCCGTTCCGCATGGGGGCGGCGGCAATCATGGCGGCGGTCCACGACGTACTGATCGTCGTGGGGCTCTTCTCGATCCTGGGCAAGTTCATGAACGTGGAGATCAACGCCATGTTCATCACCGGGATCCTGACGGTGGTGGGCTACAGCGTGCACGACACCATCGTGGTCTTCGACCGCATTCGGGAGAACACGGAGCGGCGCGTGTCACGCGATCTGGAAACCACGGTCAACATCAGTATCATGGAAACGCTGGGCCGGTCGCTGACCACCAGCATCACGACGGTCACTGTGGTGGTCGCCCTCCTTCTCTTGGGCGGCCCGACGATCCAGAGTCTGCTCTTCACGCTGCTGATCGGCATCTTGACCGGGACCTACAGCTCGATCTTCATCGCGAGCCAGATCCTGGTGGTGTGGGAGAAGCGGGAGTGGCGGCAACTCTTCCGGCGGGGGTCGGCGGAGCCCGCCGCGCCGGGTCCCGTGTAGGCAGGGCGTGGCAGGGCGTGCCCTGCACCCACTTTAGGGGAGGGTTGGCAGCTCGCCGCGAGCGGCAGGGCGTGCCCTGCACCCACTTTAGGGGAGGGTTGGCAGTTCGCCACGAACGGCAGGGCGCGCCCTGCACCCACTTCAGGGGAGGGTTGGCAGCTCTCCGCGAGCGGCAGGGCGTACCCTGCACCCACTTCAGGGGAGGGTTGGCAGCTCTC
>CAYTEC010000001.1:37095-55558 GCA_964436745.1 uncultured Dehalococcoidia bacterium
CCGCGAGCGGCAGGGCGTACCCTGCACCCACTTCAGGGGAGGGTTGGCAGCTCTCGGCGAGCCGTACACGGGCCGTTCGCCCGGAGATTGTCGAAGGGCGCGCGAGCCCCCATATGCGTCACCGCGCCAGCAGCTCCGATAGGACCCGCTCCAGCTCCATCTGCGTCACCGGCCCGACGAACTTCTTCGCCAGCATCCCGTCTCGGTCCACGAAGTACTTCTCCGGAATGCCGGTGACCCCGTAGTCGATGGCGATGGCGCCTTTGCTGTCCAAGCCACTGGGATACCGCTGCCCGGCCGCGTCGATGAAGTCGGTGGCCGCCTCTTCCGAGTCCCATATGGCGACGCCGACGAACTCGACTCCCTGGTCGCGGAACCGCTCGTACGCCGCCTCCAGCGCCGGGGCTTCCTGGCGACAGGGGGCGCACCAGGAGGACCAGAAGTCCACCATGACCACCGTTCCCCGCATGTCGGACAGCCGGAGCTCGCCGCCGTCGAACAGCGTCAACGAAAAGTCGCGGGCCGGCCCCTCGCGCAGCTCCACTTCACCGAACATGTTGTTGACGGCGATGCCGGCAGGTCGCCCCCCGGACTGGACCATCGCCCACGCCAGGAGGGCCAGGAGAGCGACCAGCGGCACCAGAACGCCGGCCATGACCAGCGCCCTGCGGCCCCCTTGAGGCTGGTCCGATCCTTGCTCCACGCCCACGCCGTTCCCCTCGCGCGTCACGGTCGCCCGTCCGTCTCAGGCCCGCGCTCCATGCCCCGCTCGGCCGACGCCAGCCTGAGCCGGTCCATCAGCACTTCGCGCTCGGCATGGTACGGATCGTCGTCAACGCGACCAAGGGCGTGGTCCTCGTCGAGCCGAGCGACCGAGGCCGCCAGCTCGTCGAAGCTCTCCGCGCCGTCCGCCGATACGGTCACGGCCGCGGCCCGAGGGCGGTGCGCCCTGCGTCGCAGCATGCCGAACCCCAGCAGCGCAACCAGGCCGAGGGCCGCCACGGCCGGCACGACCCCCTGCCGCACGCCGTCGCGCTCTGTCACGCCGCGGAGCGACTCGAACAGACCCGGCTCCGGCAGGCCCAGGAAGCCGACCATCAAGATGGCACCGGACGGCACGTCCCGCGCCTCGAGGAGCGAGTATGTACGGTCCCCCAGGGTGACCGGGGGCAACGCATTCATGCCGACCGACTGAGCCGTGCCCGAGTCCAGCGGCACCATCACGCGGAAAGCCCCCTGACTCAGCGGCGCGCCCCGCTCGTACAGAATCTCCGATCCCTCGTAGAATGCCCCGTAGATGAAGAGAAAGTCGTGGCTGCCCGGAGGGATGGGCGTGGTGAGCGCCACGCCGCCATCGAGGTCGATGAGACGCCCGCCTGGAAGCGACGATTCGATCTCGAGGCCAGCGGCCCCCGGCAGCAATGGAAACCGCAGGAGCTCCGCCGCGCCCAGAGCCGGGTCCGCGACGTAGGTCCGGTCCCCAGGGTTCTCCAGCCGGAGCGATTCCAGGACCCCCAGCCATCGGCTTGTCTCGTCCACGCCGGTAATCACCAGCGTGCCGTCGATGACGCGAAGCGCCCCCAGATCCGCCGTGGTCTCATGGACGGTCATCACCGACGCTGCGCCGCTCTCCGCCAGGTCCGCGACCGAGCCGGAAAGTCGACTAGTGTAGACGACATCCAGATAGTCCGCACGGAGCGACAGGGCAAGGCCATCCGGGGGAAGGTCCGCAATGCGGTATGCGCCGGTGGCGTCGGTGGTGGCCACGGCATCGCGCAACACGCCTTCCTGGTCCTCGAACAGCAGCGTGACCTCCACGCCCTCAGGGCTCGGGAAGCCCTCGGTGCCGTTCACGACCCGTCCCAGGATCGCCGTGCCCTCGCCAGGCGCCTCGCCTTGGGCAGCCACGGCGAGGGGGATCAGCGAAGCGGACGCCATCAGGGTGGCCAGGGCGAGCACACGCCAGAACGCGCGCGTCATCGGTCCGTCCCTTCCTCGGCGGGGGCGTCGTCGGTCGCCGGCGCGGCCCCGCAGCTCGGGCACCGTTCCGCGGCCGGGTCGGCTGGAGCGCCGCAGGCGTGGCAGGTCGACGCGCCGTCAGCGTGGAGCCCCGCCCGCGCGGAGGCGACGGCCTCCTCCAGTCCACTGAGCTGCTCTTCCAGCCGCTCCTGGTCTCGCAGCGTCCCCGCCGCCTGGAGCCGGCACTCCCCAACGCGGCGCTCGTACTCTTCCTCGTCAACGCTGCCCAACTCGCGCTCCAGCCGCAGGTCCTCCATCTCGCGATAGAGGGCTTCCCGTGTCGCCACCAGACCGTCGCGCGTCGTCGGTTCAAGCTCCGCTCTAACGCCCGTGCGCGGGCGCAGGAAGGGCAGGAGCACGTAGCCCACGGCCAAAATAGTCACGACGGCGATGATCAGCAGGGACACGCTCGCTCACCCTTTCTTCTTCCCCCAGCCGGAGCGGACCGGGGCGCCGGCGCCACCAGACCTCGTCGTCGTCGCCTCGCCAGTGGCGGCCTGCGGACCGCCGGCGTTACGCCCGCGTCGCGACGCCTCGCTCTTCCGACCGGGGCCGCTCCACGCGCCGCGACGCTCGGGACCGTTCCGGCCACAACGCGACCACGGTCCCGAGGAGCATCACCAGCCCCGAGAGCCACATCCACCCCACCAACGGGTTCACGTAGATCCGAAAGATGGCCCGCCCATCCTCCCCGAACTCGCTGGCGATGATGTATAGGTCCTCAACCGGCGTGGAGCGTATGCCCGCCCTGGACGCCGACATATCGAAGCTTGGATAGTAGACGTAGCCGGGGTTCAGCGTGCCCTTCGGCACGCCGTTTCGGTAGACCTGGACCTCCGCGCTGCGCTCCAATCGGTCGGGCCGTGGCACGGCGGTCGTCGAGAGGTACTCGACCTCGTACGGCCCCAGCGTCGCCCGCTCGCCGACGCCCAGCGAGAAATCGCGCTGTACGCTGTAGAACGATGATCCCGTGGCGGAGAACGCCAGCATGACAATGGCAAGGTGGACGATGTAGCCGCCGTACCTGGGCCGGTTGGACGCCAGTAGTCGCAAGAAGGCGACGGGATAGCTCTCGTTCCCACGGCGTCGTCGCACGCGGGTGCCCTTCGCCCACTCCCGCACTATGCCGGCCGTCACCATGGCGCAGACCGCGAAGGCGAGCACCGGCAGCGGCGAGCGCAGTCCGACGACGACGAGGAGCACGGCCGTGGCCAGCGCCGTCCCCATCGGCATCCGCAGCGCCCGCGCCAGGATCCGCCATGAGGCTTGCCGCCACGGCAGCAGTGGCCCGACCCCCATCAGCACCACGAGCGCCAGGAATATCGGCCCGGCGATGGTGTCGTAGTACGGCCGTCCCACCGTCACGGTCACGCCCTGGAAGGTCTGCGAAACCAACGGATACACGACGCCCCAGAGCACAACGAACGCGATCAGCAGGAAGAGCAGGTTGTTCAGCAGGAACGCGGCCTCTCGGGACAGCGGGGAGTCCAGCGACCTGTCGCTCCGTAGCCGCGGATACCGCCAGTAGAAGACTGCGAACGCGCCCAGCAGGGTGGCCCCCAGGAACAGCAGAAACGTCCAGCCCATCGTCGACTGGCCGAAGGAGTGGACCGAGGGGATGGGCCCGCCTCGGTTCATGAACATCCCGTACATGGCAAAACCCCACGCCAGGATAATCAGGGCCACGTTCCACATGCGAAAGATGCCCCGCCGCCGCTGGACCATGACCGAGTGGATGAAGGCCGTCATGGGCAGCCACGGGAGCAGCCCGCCGTTCTCCACCGGGTCCCAGCCCCAGTAGCCGCCCCACCCCAGGATCGTGTACGCCCACCACGCCCCCAGGAGCAGCCCCCCGGTCAGCACCGCCCACACCGCCAGCCCCCACGTCCGCGCGACCGCCACCCACTGGTCCCCCGTCCCGCCCGCCAGGAGGTGCCCCATCGCGAAGGCGAAGGGGACCCCCACGCCGATCAGTCCCGCCATCTGGACGGGAGGGTGGAGGAACATGCCAGGGTGGGTCAGGAGCGGATTGATCCCCTGACCGTCCAACGGCGCCACGGCGGTCTGGAAGAACGGGTTGGCCATGGTGAGCATGACCGCCACGTAGAAGAGCAGGATGAGCATCAGCACGACTGTGGTGTGGGGCAGCGCCGCCCGCACCCCCGCCGGGGCCTTCCAGACGGCGACGGCCGAGAGGATCGAGAAGACGAACGCAAGGAAGAGCAAGGAGCCGTCGTTGCCGGCGTAGAGGGCGACCCACGTCAGCCACGGGTCCAGAGCCAAGTTGCTGTGAGCCGCAACGTAGCGAATGGAGAAGTCGTGCGTCACGAACGCAGCCACGAGAGCTCCCGTGGACACGCCAAGGACCACAGGAAGAGCGTACGTGGCATTCCGGCCACTCGCCACCAGCTCCGGCACGCCGCGCCACTGTCCCAGCCCTGACCCCACGGCAGCGTAGACCGCCAGAGCCACCGCCAGCAACAGGGCGCCGGTCCCCACCTCAGCCATCGGGCGATCCTCCGCCAGCGCCGCTGGTCGCGTCCCCCATCTCGCGGTCAACCATCTCCAGGTACGGGGCCAGCCCAGGGTCGTCCGACGCCGCGTCCCCTTCCGTGACCGCCGCTCGACGCTGCTCCGGCCGTCGGCTCATCGCTCGGACCACGAAATAGAGTGCCACGAGCCCCCCGGCCATCCCGAGGGGAGGGACGACCCACACCATCAGGCTGAACCCTTCCTTTCGGGGCGCGGCAAGGACGCTCTCGCCGTACCGCTCCACGAAGAAGTCCTGAATCTCCCGCTCGTTGCTCCCCTCCGCCAGCATGTCGCGGACAGCCACTTGCATCTGCTTGGCCAGCGCCACCTGGGACTGGTCTATCGTCTCACCGGGGCAGATGGGGCAGATGAGGCTCTTGTCGAGGGCTTGGGCACGACGCTCCAGCGTCATTTCCGGGGCCACCGGGGCACAGGCCGACCAAGCGAGCAGAGCGGCCAGAAAGACCAGGAAGAAGCTCCCACTTCGCGAGGCGTCCAGACGGGGGACCGAGATACCCACCACAGCAACCCTATTCTAGCACGCCGGGGATGCCGAGCGGGGCGGGAGGGCTACTCGCCCTGGAGGGCGCGAACGTGGCGGACGATGAGCCATCGCTCCTCAGGGGTCAGGAGTTGGCGGAACTTAGGCATCACGAGAATGCCGTTGGTGACGACCCCAAAGATGTCGCCGTCGGTTCGGCCGCTCGTGATGGGGCCGGTCAGGTCGGGCGGGGCCAGGTAGCCGGAATCCAAGAAGATGGGGGCCATCGGGCCGTCGCCGCGGCCCTCGAGACCGTGGCACATGGCGCAGTTGATGCGGAAGAGCTCAGCCCCTACGACCAGGGCTTCCGGGGAATCCGGCGCCGGGTTGGGCACCGCGGCCCACTCCACCACCGAGCGTTGGATCTCTCGACCCGTCACCGGGACTGCGCCGACCGGCGCCGCCAGGCGCGGCGGCTCCTGAGAGCGGGAGGTCTGGCTGTAGTGCATCTCGGAGGCCCAATCCAGAGGTGCGTTGGAACCGGTCTTGGGGATGCACCCGGCCGCCACGAGGGCAAGCGCGACGAGCGCCACCCCCACGGCAAGCCGCCCGGGCCCGCGCGCGGGCCGAGTCCCAGCCGTCACCGCTATCCTCCAGAGCCTCATTCTCGCGTCCCTCACGCCTGCACGTCAGCGGCGTTGGCCTCACGGAAGAGGCCGGAGACATGGTCCACCCGCTCGTCGGGAATCTCGACCACCAGGGCCACGTAGCCCTCGGTGATCCTCGGGTCGTAGGGCGCGATGCCGCCGATCCGTGGAAGCCTGGACTCAAACAGAACGCCGATGATGGTGAACAGGATGGCGCCCAGCATCGTACCCTCGTACGCAATGATGAACATTGGGGGCAACGCAAGCAGGGGCTTCCCGCCAGTCACCAGGGGGTAGGCCAGCTGCGTACCGGCGGTGAGCAGGATCGCGACCGAGAACCCAAGGGCCGCCCCGATGAACGGGAATAGGTACAGTCGATGGTACGAGGGCTTCTCCCCGAACGCCCCTTCCGGGTACGGGGCGCCGGTCAGCACCTCGAAATCGTCCAGACCCTCGGCCTTGAGGGCGTCCGCGGCGGCCACCGCCTCGTCGACCTCTCGAAACAACCCGAGTACGCTTCTATTCGCCATAGCTCGCCTCGCCAGACTTATTCTTCCCGGTACACTGCCGGGACGATCACTTTGCCGATCCGCACTTCCTGCTCCAGCACCCGCCCTTCCTTGACGTCAGCCAGGGGGATGATCGGAAACACCTTGGTGAAAAGAAGCAGCCCCAAGAGGACGGCTGCGAAGCTCCCGAGAATCAGGATTACCTCGACGGGACTGGGTGCGTAGGACCCCCAGTTGTACGTGAGCGACTGCTTGCGCATCAAGCTCGGGACAATCAGGATGAAGCGCTCCAGCCACATGCCGATGTTGACGAACATGGAGGTCCAGAACATCAGCATCGGGCTCCGGCGCACGTTCTTCAGCATCCAGAGCGGCACGGGGATAAAATAGCCCGTGAAGACGAAGAGGATGAACAGCATGTTGAAGGGCCACACCGCCATCTGGAGGTTCCGGAGCTCAATCTCCGTCGGCTCGCCGGTGTAAAACCCCATCCCGAAGTCCACCACCATGAAGTAGAACCAGGCGGTGGCGACCACGATCATCAGCCTCGCCAACGCGTCAAAGTGCTCCGGCCGGATGTACGCCTCCCACTTGAAGACCCACCGCAGGATCGCGAGGAAGGTGATGACGGAGGCGACCCCGGAGTGGACCGCGCCGATAACGAAGTAGGGAGCGAAGATGGTCGCGTGCCATCCCTCGACAGCCACCGCAATCGCGAAGTCCCACGACACGATGCTGTGGACGGAGACGAACACCGGCAGTATGAGGGCCGACAGCAGGGTTCCGGCGATGAGCTGGAACTTCCACTGCCGCGAGTTTCCCCGCCAGCCCAGGCATGCAACCTTGTAGAACTGGTGCATGGTGCCGCGAGTCCGGTCGCGCAGCGTCGCGATGTCCGGCAGCAGGAGCACGAAGACGAACATGATAGTGCCGGAGAGGTAGGTGAAGATGGCCGAGGGGTCCCAGACGAATGGGGAGCGGATGTCCGGCCAGATCCCCCGTCCGAAGTCGTAGGGGAAGACCCAGTAGAGGGTCCGCCACGGTCGACCGGAGTGAAGCAGCGGGTGGAAGGCCGCGGTTGACAGAGCGAAGACAGTGAGCACCTCGGCGGCCCGTGTGGCCGGGCGACGCCATTCCGCTTGCGCCAGACGTAGGATGGCGGAGAGCATGACCCCTGCGTGGCTGATGCCGACCCAGAACACGAAGTTGACGATGAGGAATCCCCACATCACCTGCCGGTTCACGCCGTAGACACCAACGCCCTTGTTCATCATGTAGGCGAAGGTGAGTCCGAAGATCGCCACCAGGGTTGCGAGCACGGAGACCATCACCCAGAACCGCAGCGGCACCGTCAGGCTCGGCCGCAGCAGATCCCGGTTGAGCTCGCGCTCCGTCTGGACAACCCGCTCCTGCATCGTTACTCCTCAGAAACTCTGCATCGTTCGGTTATGGACGCGTTCACCGGAGCCGGTGAACGACTAGTCCGGCTTCGCGATCACCTTCAGAGACACCTTCCTGTATGGCCGGGACGTCACGTACAGCAAGCCTTCCTTGGCCTCCCAGATGTTGATCACGGGAACGATCCGCAGCGCCAGCAGGTAGAGGAATATCGCCGCCCCCACCACGCCCGCCACCATAAGCACGTCCGCCACGTTCGGCATCAGAAAGGCCGGCACGTGGTCCAACTCGTGCCCCGTGGGATCGCCCACGGAGTGCGCCGCCACGAATATCCTGATCCGGTCGAGCAGCGTCCCCACCAGAATCACCAATCCCACCACGCTGGGGCCGAACACGCTCTTGCGAATCGGGTTCCACATCAGCAGCAGCAGGGGCGCCAGGAAATTGAGCACAAGGTTCGCTATGAATAGCGGCCGGGCCGGGCCGAACCAGAACAGCTGGACCAGGTTCTGCTCCGTCTCCGTCTTGCCGTACCACAAGACGATGAACCCGGACCACCAGAAGTACGCCCAGAGCAGGGAGAGGGCCAGCATCATCTTGGCCATGCTCCAGAACTGGTTCATTCCGATGTAGTCTTTGAAGCCGCCCAGCGTGCGCACCAGGAAAGACGTCACCATGACTACAGCCAGCGCCGACTGGAGTCCGGCCAGGGCGTACCACGCCGGGAAGATGGAGTCCCGCATCCCCGGCACCAGGCTTTGCGCGAAGTCGTAGCTGACCATGGTGTGAGCGAAGATCATGAACGCGAAATACAGGCCCCCCAGAACGCCCAGGGTGGCCCGGTGCACGTTCCACTGGCGCTTGGTGCCGTGCCAGCCGATGGCCAGCCGACGGTGCAGCCCACCGCGCCCACGGTCCCGAGAAGCGGCGAAGTCTGGGATCGCGGACACCCACAGCATCGCCAGCCCGTTGATGACCAGGAAGACCATCAGCAGGGCGAGCCACACGTGTGGGGCACCCGGGGGCCAACCCTCGCGGTACTTGTTCACGAACCAGAAGGTGTTCCGCCCCTCCGTCTCGGGCATCGCCAGGAGCAGGGGAATCAAGACCACCAGCAGCAGTAACCCAACCACGGCCCATAGCTCCGCGATGCGCGTGATCGGGCGGCCCCAATGGCCCCTCGCGAGTCTCGGCACCACCGCCACCAGGGGCGCGGACATGGAGAAGGTCATTACGAAGCCAAAGCCGGCGGCGAGATACGCCCAGTTCGTGTAGTCGTCGAACCCGTCCACGGCGCGCATCACGAACCCGACGACGCCCACGGCAGCAAGCAGGCCGAATACCACGACGGCCATCCAGTAGCGACCCCCAAGCTTCTTCGGCCAGCCGAGGATGTCCTCGTTGACCTGCTCTGGGGTCCTGACCAGGACCTCTACCGCGTGATGGCCGTTCTGGTGGCCGTTAGTCATGGGCCTCCGCCTCTGCCGCGTGGGGGTCCACCTTCATGAGGTAGTAGACGCTGGGGTCGGTCCCGACTCCCTCCAGCACCCGGTACGACCGCTCGTGCTTGGACATCGTGGCCGCCCGGCTCTCCGGGTCGTTGAGGTCGCCGAAGATGAGGGCGCTCGTGGGGCAAGCCTGCACGCAGGCGGGGGCCATGTCGCCTTCCTGGATTTCGTGACCCTCCTGGGCGGCGTCCCTACCGGATCGGCGGATCCGCTGCACGCAGAACGAGCACTTCTCCATGATCCCGCGGCTGCGGACCGTCACGTCGGGGTTGAGCTGGTTGCGCAGGCTCTCCGGCCAGACCGGCTCCCAGTAGTTGAAGAAACGCACGTTGTACGGGTCGTTGTTGGCGCAGAACCGGGTGCCGATGCAGCGGTTGTACACCTGGACGTTGAGGCCCTCGTTGTTATGGTAGGTGGCGTAGACCGGGCAGACCGGCTCGCACGGCGCGTTCTCGCAATGCTGGCAGAGCATGGGCATGAAGCGAGCCTTCACGTTCGGAAACTCGCCCTCCCAGTACCGCTCCACCCGAATCCACTGGATGGCGCGCCGTTCCAAGAAGTCCTTGGGCTGATTGATGGGGATGTTGTTCTCCGATTGGCAGGCGACCACGCAGGCCTGGCACCCGCTGCACCGGTCTATATCCACCACCATCCCATACTTGCGCTCGGTCCTTGTCTGTACCATCCCCGCCCTCCGGCTTCGTGCCGTCGCCCGACTAGCTTCCTCTGGTTACCCGCACCACCGGTACGCCCTCGATCGCCCGGGCCTCCACCGTTCCCTCGAACTTGGGAACCCGGCTGCGCTTCCCGGTGTAGGTGATATTCACGCGAGTGGCGCCCCAGGCCAGGGCACCGGTGTCCGGATCCGTGGTCGCTCCCAGGATGCGGAGCACGTTCGCGCCATGGCCCTCGGCATAGCGCCCATAGGCGGTGTGCCCCTGGCCAAGCGGGACCGAGACGGCGTTCTCAGGCGTTGCCGGGTGCACGTACACCAGGGCCTGGATCTTCCCGTGCGGCGACTCCACCTCGACGACATCGCCTTCCCGAACCTTCAGCTCCACGGCCTTCTTCGGGTTGATCTCCACCCAGGTCTCCCAGACCGCGCTCGTCAGCGGGTCCGGCATGGTCTGGAGCCACGGGAGGTGCGCGCCGCTGCCGTCGCCCATCGATTGCGAGGGGAAGGGCAGCAGGTGGAATTCGTAGCCATCGCCGTCGAACTCCGCCGCCTTTGGGGCAGCGAGCCCCGCGGGCACGACGGGCGGCGTCACGGTAGAGCGCGCCGCGGTGTCCCACCAACCTCCGCGCTGGAGCACGCCGACCCAGAAGTCCTCGAAGCTCCCGACGTCCGAGGAGCGACGATGGAGCGAGCCACGGTTGAGCCCGAACAGCTCCTGGGCGCTCTTCCGCAACACGTCGCGCATCGAGCCCCAGGGCAACTCGCCTTTTACGGCGCCGCCCAGTTCTTCTGCAACAGCCAGCAGCAGGTCACCAAAGTCGCGGCTGTCCACGAACGGCTCCACCACCGGCTGCTGCAGGGCCACCGCCTGGTAGCCAGGACCCGGGTCGGGCAGGTCGTCACCCCAGGTCTCCAGCGACACACGGTCGGGGAGCACCAGGTCGGCCTGAGCGGTGGTTTCGTCCATGAAGCTGGAGAAGCTGACGACCAAGGGAACATTCGCCAGCGCGTCCGCGAACCCGATGGTGCCCGGCAGCCCGTAGGAAGGGTTGGCGCCCCGCACCAGCGCGAGCTTGACGCCGCCCTCCCGCATCCGGCCCGCCAGCGCCTGCCACTCCGCGACGGACGTGGCCGAGGCGGAGTCGAGGGCGGTGCCCACCGGACCCGCGGGGTTCAGGATCACGCCGCCGGGCTTGCCCACGTTCCCCACCAGGGTGTTGAGCATGTAGACAGCGGTCAGAGTGGCCGCGCCGTTGGTCTGCGCCCCCGCCAGACCACCGCCCAGAGCCAGGGCCGGCTGGTGGGAGGCGAAGTCCCGGGCGATGGCTCTGATCCGGTCGGCGGAGACGCCGGTGTCGTCGGCTACGCTGTCCGGAGTCACGCCCGCGACAAGCGGACGGACGGCCTCTGCGGCCTCGGCGGCCGCTGGGTCGCCCAAGCCCTCGGTGACGATGACGGAGGCGATGGCGAGGGCCAGCTGCCCCTCGGCGCCCGGGTTCACATGCACCCAGTCGTCGGCGTTGGCGGCGGTGAGGGAGAACCGCGGCTCAACCTGGACCAAGGTGCCTCGCTCACGGCCTTCGCCCTGGCGGAACTCGCCGTACTGCCACCCGTACTGGATGGGAGAGAGCCAGCCGCCAAGGAAATCCGCGCCGAAGGAGAGCACGTAATGGGCATTCTGGATGTCGAAGTAGGGGAGCCGGTCCTCACCGAAGACGCGCTTCACCGCGAGCCTGAGGTTGGTGTCCTCCAGGGTGTCCAGCGCTACCCGCTGCGCCCCGTAACCTCGGGCGAACCGCTCGACGACCGCGCCCAGGCTGCCACGTAGCGGCTCCGTGATGATCGCAACGCTGTCGGGGCTGGCCGCCTTTAGGTTGGCAACGAGCTCGTTGAGCGCCTCGTCCCAGGAGATGGGCGTCAGTACGCCGCCAACGCGACGCATGGGCCCGGAAATCCGATCGGGGTGGTAGAGGGCCTGCAGGACCGCCTCCGCCTGGGGGCTGTGCTTCCCACGGCTCATGGGGTAGTCCGGGTTCCCCTCCACCTTCTTGGCGCGACCCTGCATCACACGCACCAGCACGCCCTCGGCTCGCGAGCCGCTACGCGCCAGTGTGGCGTACTGGGCATCGGCTCCATCCACCAGATCTTCGGGCAGAAGGAGCGGGCTCTCGAGGAGGAATTCCCTCTCCGGGATACTGCACCCGGCGAAAAGGACGCCCCCCAGCCCCAGGCCGGAGAATTTGAGCAGGTCTCGTCGCGTCAGCGCCATCGGTCTAACGGTCCTCCGCGCCTAGTAGTGGCACGTCGTGCAGTCTGTCGGGGCGTCATTGTCTCGGTGGCAGTCCACGCAGAAGCCCATCCTGAGGTCCTCGACCTGCTCCACCTGGACCATCGTCCCCACCTCGCCGTGGCAGAGAGTGCACACCGCGGAAGCGGGCACGGAGTCCTTGGCCGTGAAGTAGTTGATGTGCGCCTCGTGGACGAAGCGAACATGGTCTGGGAGTCGGTGCACGCGGGCCCACTGGATCGTCTCACCAGCTTGCCACGCCTCGATCACTTGCTGGACGCCGGGAAGGTCCTTGCCCACAACCTGGTGGCAGAACATGCACTGTTCCACGGGAGGGACGCTTGCCATGGGCTCGGAATCGACCGAGCTGTGGCAGAACACGCAGTCAATGCCCGCGACCCGAACGTGCGCTGGGTGCGGGAAATCGATGGGCTGCTCAGGGACGGTGCGGAAGAGCCGCTCCATGGTCCAGGAGTAGTGCCCAGCCGCTTTGCCGGCCACCAGCACCCCCACAACCATGAAGAGCACGAGCCCCAGCGCGCCGCCCATCGCGACGATCCAGCCGTTCGCTCCCCTGGGGAGCCCGGGAGGGCGCACCGCGACGACCACGCCGCCGATGACCACCGCCACGATGACCAGGACCCCCGCTACGATGGCCCCCGTGGCGCCGAGAACGATAA
Organism: uncultured Dehalococcoidia bacterium; assembly: GCA_964436745.1. Taxonomy (GTDB): domain Bacteria; phylum Chloroflexota; class Dehalococcoidia; order Lucifugimonadales; family UBA1127; genus CAYTEC01. The sequence continues at coordinate 49,833 of CAYTEC010000001.1, forward strand.
AGGCGCCGCCAATTCCAAGCAGCAGAGCTGCCGTTATGGCCACCGCCCCTATCGCCAAGAAAGCCGCGCCCATCGTCTCTCCCACCTTCAAGTTGCCGGAGCGACGCCCGGCCCGGCCCACCGATCGTGCTGCCCCGTGCCTGCGTCGTCCGTTCCCGTCGTCGGGATCCGCTGGGCAGTGACCTCGGCCGCGGTGTTCTTGACCCAGCGACCGAGAGTTAGTCTAGTCCAACGTGGCGGACTGCTCCGCCGACTATATCCACCAATCCTTGTAGACAGCCTCAACAACGCCCAACTTGCCAGCGAGGGCCACGAGGACCGCGATGAGGGCCGCGGCCCCCACCAGCGAGGTCAGGTAGAAGAAGGGCCTGACGCGCATTGCGACCTTGGGCAGGTGGTTGGACGAAACCGCCGACGGGATCAGCCCGTGGGCAATCAAGAGCGAGAACGCGAAGAGGATTGCTGAGAGGGGAACGAGGCCGAGGAAGCGGATAACCTCGCCAATCTGGCTCCATTCGGAAGCGCCGATGAAATTGGGGTCCATTGCTCCCTCGCCACGCTGGCTCCAGATCACCCCACCCCTACGGATTGTGAAGACTATCGCAACCCCTCTTCCATGTCAAGGCCGAATCCCGGCGAATCACGCCTTGCTTGCCAAACGGAGGGGCGGACGGTAGAATCGGGCGGCAGGAAGGCAAGCCGAGGAGGGCCGCATGGGCGCACGACGAGAAGGACTATCGAGGCGGGACGCCCTGGGGCGCATCGCCGTCACCTTGGGCGTGGCGGCCGGTCTCGCGGCTCTGCCCATGAGGCTCCTGCGAGGCTCACGGCGCCCGGAGTCCAGCCCCCTGCCCGGCGAGGGGTCCATCTTCCAGCCGCGGCAGGACGCAAGGCTACGGGAGTGGCTCAAGCGGAACTCGGCCTAGGCGATAGGCCAGGGCGATACCTGCGCCCCTCAGGCGCATGGCCCCCAGATGGCCACGAAGCGGCAACGTTCCGCGTGATTTCGAGAAGCTGAGGCGCACACGAGGCTGCATCCCCCGTCGGACGCCCCTATCACGCAGGCCCCAACGCATTCAGCGCCACCCGCGTCAAGGCCAGACGGCGCTCACCACCCCGTTCTCGTTACTAGGACCACCACGGGCACCAACTCTGGCCGAGGGCGCGCGAAGGGCTCCACGGCCACTCGGCGGTCAGCGCTTCGGTGATCTGTAGGCCAGCCGCCTGGGTGTCCTGGATATCCAACCCCCTTGCTGGCGACGGGCTAGACTACGGCGCAGGCATGGCATCCGCCCATTGCGACGCCGCTTCGGGCGTGTACGGCTGGGTGAACCCACACCCCCAGGCAAGCGGGTCTTCCGGCGGCTGCCCCCAACGGTACTCACCGGCGACCAGCAACCTAACACCCGGCTCCAAAAGCCAGCCTCCTTCCGGAGTGTGAGGGTCAACCCAGACCTCTACGTCTGGAGATTCTCCGCCCTTGAACCATTGATTCACCTTGAAGGTGACCCAGGCCGAATCCTGTGACTGGCTCCCTTCCGTAGGGAGCTTGGGGTCGACTCGCGTCTCCACCGATTCGACGGTACCGTCGAAGGCGAAGGCTCGGTCGCGCACCGTTTCCGGCAAGTAGCGAGACACACAGCTAGCCGGGAAGCCCGGAGTCTGGCCCTCCAGAGACTCCGGCGCCTGGGCGGCAACCGGAGCGATGGCGTCGGCCGTCTGGGCCGGAGCGGACGGGGCCGCGGCCGGCGCGGCCATCGCCTCCGGGGCGGTGGCCTCCCGCGCGCCAGAGGCCACCGGCGCCTCGGCAGCCGCTTCGGGGGCGGCGGCGCTCTCGATCTTCGCGACCGTGGCTGGGGCTGGCTCGCCCTGTGGGAGGATGACGCGCCACGTCACGACTCCACCAACCAAGAGGAGCACCGCCGCGACGGCGGTCGCGAGCTGTGGCCGAGCGCCCGACAGGCCGCCGAGGAGCCCCGCCCACCATGACGTGCGTGGCTGCGAGTCCAGGCGCGGCTCGAGTCTGGCCCACAGATCGGCTGGGGCATTGAGACGGTCGCGCTCGGCGGCGAAGTACGCCTCGAGCCGGCCCTCCATGTTGCGAGTCTCTTCCTCTTCCCTCATCGTGGGACCACCAGTTGGGTCATCTCCTGTCAGGCCTACGGCCCGCCACTCTCCTCCTCGTCGCCCAGAAGCTCCCGAAGCCGGTCCAGGGCGCGGGAGAGGCGCGACTTCACGGTGCCTTCTCGGACCCCCAGGGCCGCCGCGGTCTCAGTGACCGAGAGCTCGGCGAAGAACCTGAGGACCACCACCTGCCGCGCGTCATCCGGGAGCTGGCTCAGTACGCCACGGATCCGCTCTTGTTCAAGCCGTACCGCCGTCATCGCCGCAGGGTCGTCGGCCTCTCCGGAGGGAGGCTCGCGAAACTCCAGGTCGTCGAGGGGAATCGTGGGCGCCACGACGCGGCGCTTCTCGCTTATGACGCGGTTGACCAGCACACGGGCGAGCCACGACTTGAGGGAACCGCCTCGGAAGCTGCCGATACCGCGCCAGGCGAGAATGAGCCCCTCCTGCACCATCTCCTGAGCGATGGCGTGGTTTCGGGTCATCAGATACGCCGTGCCGTACAGCATGTTCCCATACCGCTCCACCAGGACGCGGAACGCGTCCCGGTCCCCTTGTTGGCAGCGGCGGACCGCCTCGGCGTCACCAAGCGCCGAGGGCTCCCCCAGGGTCATCCGGCTCTCCAACGAGCAGACGCCTCCCAAGACGATCCGGTTCCAACCCACACGACCGCCGGGCCCAGGCAGGCCGCCCGACGCCCATTCACGACAGCAGCACCAGCCCCCCGCCGAGCGCCCCCGCATCCTCCCCCGCTAGCTGCGACAGCAATGCCTCCGCCTCCGTGACCGGCATCCGGCACGCAAAGTTCTGGCATACATACGCCGTGGCTCTCCCGCCGACCCGGTGCCGCCCTTCCAGGAGAGCCAGGTCCTCCGCCGCCGGATCATCCTCCGATTCGAGCCCGGCCACAACCTTGTTGGGCAAGTACGCGCCGTGGAGCGCCGACAACAGGGCTGCCGTGTCCGGCTCGCCGCGGCCGCCGACGATGACGACCTCCTTGGGGCTCGAGAGGGCGAAGTCCAGGGCGCAGAGCCAGTGTCCGAGCCCGATTGCGTGCCGGCCGAGCAGTGGAGCGATGCCCTCCAGGGCCGCGATCGCGGGCGCGCGATAGCGCGACACGCCGGTCAGAGCGCCGAGGCGGAGCAGCGCCAGGGTCGCGGCCGAAGCCCCGCTGGGCATCGCGCCATCGGTGACGTCGCGGGGCCGGGTCAACAGCTCCTCGTGGTCCGTGCCTGTGTCGAAGAACCCCTCCGAAGACGGATCCCAGAAGAGGTCCAGCATCGTATCCGCGAGTGCCCGTGCCTCCTGAAGCCATCGGAGGTCGAAGGAGGTCTCGTAGAGGGCGATCAGCCCATCGATCAGAAACGCGTGGTCCTCCAGGTAGCCCTTTAGCTTGGCTCGCCCGTCGCGCCACGTCCGCAGCAACCGACCGTCCTCCCGCAGCGAGTGCAGCAGGAACGCCGCGTTGGCCTCGGCGGCGCGGAGGTAGTCGGGGCGGCCGAGCACCGCGGCGGCCTCCGCCAGCGCGCCCAGCATCAGGCCGTTCCAGGCTGTCAGCACCTTATCGTCGCGGGCGGGCGGCGCGCGGTCGTCGCGGGCCGCCAGAAGCAGCGCGCTCCCCCGGGCGACACGGGCCTCGAGCTCATCGAGGGGCATCCCGAGCGCCGCCGCCACGTCCTCCGCCGCCTCCGGCAAGTGCAAGATGCTCCGGCCCTCGAAGCCATCCTGTGGAGTGATCCCGTAGAGGCGGCTGAATAGCGCCCCATCGTCCGGTCCCAGCAGGTCCGTCACCTCCGCCTGGCTCCAGATGTAGAAGAGCCCCTCGCGGCCCTCGCTGTCGGCGTCGCGGGATGTGTAGAAGCCACCGGCGGGGTCGCGCAGGTCGCGGAGCACATAGTCCACGGTCTCGACGGCCACGCGACGAAAGACCGCGCGGCCCGTCGCCTGGTAGCCGTGGAGGTAGAGACGGACCAGAAGCGCGTTGTCGTACAGCATCTTCTCGAAGTGGGGCACCAGCCACTCGGGGTCCGTGGCGTAGCGATGAAACCCCCCGCCGAGCTGGTCGTATATGCCGCCGCGCGCCATCCGATCGAGGGTGAGCGAGGCCATCGCCGTCGCGGAAGGGTCGCCCGTGCGGTGGGCATGGCGCAGAAGGTACTCGATGGCGGACGGCTGCGGAAACTTCGGCGCCCCGCCGAAGCCACCGTTGGTGCCGTCGAGACCGGAGGATAGCGCGGCGAACGCCTCGTCCAGGAGGACGGGGGACAGCGGCGATCCGGGGCCCCCGGAGGTCGGGTCCTGACGCAGCTGAGCACCCAACCGTTCCGCCGTCTCGGTCACCTGTCCGCGACGGTCGCGGTACGCATCGGACACCGCCGCCAGCACGCGAGGCAGTCCGGGCATGGCTCCCCGGTCTTCGGGGGGGAAGTACGTGCCGCCGTGGAAGGGCTTCAGGTCCGGAGTCAAGAACACGGTCATGGGCCAGCCGCCCTGCCCTGAGAGGGCCTGGACCGCCCGCATGTAGATGGAGTCCAGGTCCGGGCGCTCCTCTCGGTCGACCTTGATGTTCACGAACCGGTCGTTCATCATGGCGGCGATGGCGGGGTCCTCGAACGATTCCCGCTCCATCACGTGGCACCAGTGGCACGCCGCGTAGCCGATGCTCAGCAGGATGGGGCGGTCCTCCACCCTGGCGCGAGCCAGAGCCTCGGGCCCCCAAGGGTACCAGTCCACCGGGTTGTGGGCGTGCTGCTGGAGGTAGGGACTCGTCTCGTCGGCCAGCCGGTTGGACACCGAATCCTCCTCGCAATGAAGCACAGCCATTGTCGCAGAACCGGTGCGGGGTGTGAAGCGGACGCGGTGCGACGCGCGTCACCGCCGATGTGGGGGGCCGCTGGCACGTAGGTAGAGCCCACGGGGGCACGGTCGCCGTGGGCGCGCGACCGGCGCAGTATGGTAGCCCGAAGGACCGGCGGGTCCGGCAGCCGAGTGCACAACAGGGAAAGGAAGTCGATGGTTATGTCTACTGAGCGGACGCCCCGAGAGCGCCCGGGGTTCTTGCGCAGGCTCCGAAACCTCGCCATGCGGATACTGGCATCGGTGCCGGCGCAGATCAAGATCGCCCCCACGCTCGCCGTCACCGTCGCCGTGACCTTCAGCCTGTCGCTGTACACCTACACCACCGTCGTCGCGGGCGATACGGGATGGGAGCTGGACGGCGCGCGCACCAGCACGAGCCTGGAGGTCACCATCGACCGGGCGCTGGAGGTTAAGAACGACATCCGCATCACCGGCAGCGTCCTGGAGATGGCCGGCTCCGTGTGCGACAGAAAGGCCCAGGCCGGGACGGGGCGTATCTGCTTCGACGGCGACGCATTCAGGCTTTCCCAGTCTGGAGGCAGGTACCTGACCATGAGCGGCGTCCACTGCTGGGACGCGAACGCGAACGGCAAGCAAGACCCGGCCGAGGACCGCAGCGGCGACGGGGTTCACGATGCCCGGGACTGCGCAGGCCTCGCCGGACCGCGCGGCCCGCGTGGAGCGACGGGCGAGGCGGGTGACGCGGGACAACGAGGCCTCACGGGCGACAAGGGTGACACGGG
>CAYTEC010000001.1:55658-83742 GCA_964436745.1 uncultured Dehalococcoidia bacterium
GCGAGGCGGGTGACGCGGGACAACGAGGCCTCACGGGCGACAAGGGTGACACGGGACCGCGGGGCGCCATCGGCGTCAAAGGCGAGACAGGTGGCCAGGGCGACCCAGGAGCGCGGGGCCTCACGGGCGTCAAGGGCGACAGGGGGGGTACGGGGCTGCGAGGCTTCACCGGCCTCAAGGGCGACAAGGGCTACACGGTCCTCAGGGGACCAACGGGGCTCAAGGGCGACAAAGGTGACACGGGGGACCCGGGAATCGCCGTTGGGGCGACAGCGAAGATCGTCGATGACCTCTGCTCGGTCCAGATGCCCGATAACGAACCTATCGTGGGGGGCACGGCCGAGCTCACCGAGGGCGCGTGCAGAATCGTCCTGTCGAACATCGCCGCCACCGCCGCCAGGGACGGTCAGCTCAACGTGCAGCTCACGCCACGGGGGGACCCCTTCAAGCTTGTTCCGGTTCAGATCTTCTTCCAGATGTTCCTCGAGGACGGGCCTCCATTCATCTGGGTGTTCGACTCCGAAGGCCGGAGCGGGAGCTTCGACTTCCTCGTCCAGGTCCTGCGATAGGGGAACTCACCGCCCGCCAGTGAGCGAGGGCGCGTGCCGCCCGGCGGTCTCCACCGCCAGCACGGCGAACAGGACACCGGGGATCAGCAGCAGGCCCGCGTTCAACGTGAGCGCCCATGGGATGCCCCACAGGTCGGCCACTGCCCCCATCGCGGGCGCGCCGGCCACGAGGCCCACGTCCGCCACCGTCCGGTACAGCCCCAAGGCCACGGCCCGCTGCCGAGGCGGCGCAAGGTCCGCGACGTACGAGTTGGCCGTCGGCGCCTCCACGGCCTGGGCGACGCCGTACACCACCAGGGCGACAGCGAACAGGCCGAGCACGGGGCTCACGGCGGCCAGGAGCAGGGAGGCGATGAAGAACCCGACCGTGGGAGTGATCAGCGTCTTGCGCCCCAGTCGGTCCGCCAGCGCCCCAACGAAGGGCTGGCACACCAGGTTCGCCGCCGCCGGCACCGTGAAGAGGAGCCCCAGCTGCCCCGCGTCAAGGGCGAACCTCTCAGCGCCCAGGAGCGGGAACAGGGTGAAGAGGGCGGCCCCGCGGGTCAAGAAGACCGCCATCGCGATCAGGTTGACCGCGATGAAACCGCGATTGAGGAACACGGAAGGGGGCCTTGCACCGCCCTCGCCCGAGTCCCCCGGCCACGCCCCCACCGCCCCTTCGTCCGCCGGGGCCCGCGCGATGCGGGCCGGGATCTTGGTGGCCGCCCACACAGCGGCCCCCACCGAGACCACCGCCACCACGTAGAACGGAGCAAAGAGGCCGAACAGGCTGGCCGTCACGCCGCCCACGGATGGACCGAGCGTCAGCCCCAGCAGGAACGACGCCTGGTAGATGGTCATCAGCCGTCCACGGTTCCGGGGGGTGCTCACCTCTGCTACGAACACCACCGCCGCGGTAATGTACATCGCTGAGCCGATTCCGGCCACGAACCGAAATGCCACCATTCCTTCGTAGGTGGGGACGAGACCCACCAGCAGATTGCCGACCGCCGAGAATATTGCCCCCAGGACCAGGACGTCCCTCGCCCCTCGGACCCTGGTCAGCATCCCAGCCGGGATGTTGGAGAAGACCCGGGCGAGGGCGAACGCGCTGACCGCTATCCCCACCATCGCGGTCGTCAGCCCGAAGCTCTTCACCAGGAGGGGCAGAATGGGCGCGACTATGCCTTGGCCCATCGTGATAAGCATGGTCGAAAGGGCAAGGAGGAGCACCAGCGGCTGCTCTCGAGCGGGCTCCACGAGCGAGTAGTGCAGGGTCCCCACGAGCCCGCGCCACGCCGCTACCGCCACGCCTAGCCCTCGCCTGCCGCGCCGCCCCCGCGGTGGGACAGGCACCCCACGCGACCGGCGATCTTGTGGTAGGTGCTGACCAGGTGGACCAGGGGGCTCGCGGGTCGCCCCACGAGCCGGGCGTCGGCCAGGGCGCGCTTCAGTCCATCGGCGGTGCCGTCGAAGTCGGGCAGCTCGGTGTAGGTCCGGCCAAGCTCCAGCGGTTGGTGCGCGTCGCTCACCGCGACAGTCGGCGCCCCGAATCGCGCCGCGGCCTCCCGCGCCCTCCGATTCGCGGAGGCGAAGGTGTTGCGGGCGTTGAACCCCTCCACCATGTCGGCGTGGGGGAGCACCGCCTCCAGCCCATCCGGGGTGAGCACGGAACGCCGCACGGTATCGAACGGGTGCGGGACCGACACAAGCCCCCCCACATCGTGGATGCGCCGGGCCGTCTCGGCCGCTGGGAGGCCGCGGGGGACTTCCTCTCGCAGGAAGAGGCCGATGAGGTCCCCATCCGCCGTCTTCACTTCCTCGCCCACGATGACAGGGAACGGGGCAAGCCGCGCGACTTCCAGCGCCCCACGGATGGTGTTGTGATCGGTGACGGCAATGCAGGAGAGCCCGACGCGCAGGCACCGCTCCACGAGACGAGCGGGCGACGTCCCGGAGTCTGGCGAGTAGCGCGTGTGGACGTGGAGGTCAACTCGCTGCACGAGATCCCGCGCCCGCCGGTGCGCGCCCCGCCTCGCTCACGCGTCATCCTCTTCTTCTTCTTCTTCTTCGGGGGCGGAGTCCGCCAGGAACCGCATCTGCTCGCCCAGGGAGGTCTGCAGTCGGGTCACGCGAAGCTCCGTTGCGCCGAGGAGCTCGTTGCACAAACGCGCGAGCCGAACCCCCTCCTCATAGAGGCGCGTCGCTTCCTCAAGGGGTAGCCCGCCCTCTTCCAACGCCCGCACCGACTCCTCCAGGCGACGGTACGCCGCCTCGAAGCTGATCTGCTCTTCCGGTGGGTCTTTGGGGGCTCGTGCGGGCATGGTGCGTAACGACTCCCAAGGGGCGGCTGGACCGTGGCGCCAGTGTAGCACAGCGGACCGAAAGCGAACCACGAGCGCCGGGCCCCCCGGTGGCGGACCAAAGAGGAGGGCGGTCCATCACCGGGCTCGGTGAAGGGCCGCCCTCCGAAGCTCCTGGGTCAGTCGCGGCTACTTGAGGCTCAGCATGTAAGCGACCACGGCATCGTAGTTATCGCTGATGGGTGGGATCGCGTTCATCCCTGGAGGCATGAGCGGGTCGAACCCATCCACGATGAATGCCGCGGGGTCCTCAATCGACTCCCGGATGTACGCCTCGGCGGTCATGCCGGCCACGCGGTCGCCAGCCAAGGCACCGATGTGGGTAAGGTCCGGGCCGACAACGCCGACGGCCGCGGTGCCCTCGACCTTGTGGCAGGTGATGCAAATGCTCGCCACGAAGGCGGCTTTGCCCTCTTCAAGCGATGCTCCAGTGGGCTCCCCCGCGGGGGCCTGCGTCGGCTGGGCGACGGCGGGCGGTGTCGTGGGGGCAGGCGTGAACGAGGGTGTCACCGTGGGAACGACGGTCTCTTCACCGCCACCGCACGCCACGGCGATCAAACTTACAGCAACGATGCTCACCACCAGTGTCAGGAACAGACGCGACCGCATTGGTTCCTCCTCGCTGTGTCTCAGTCGGTTTCTAGCAGACAAAGCGGTATGTTACGGGCTTCACGACAGCTTGTCCAGAGCCAGGGCCGCGTCTGGCCAAGTCTGGCATCGGACTCCGCCGTGTTGAAGGTCCCGCCCGTCATTGAGATGGGAGTGAGGAGCCTCGGCCCTCATGCTCCCAAGAGAATCGGCGTGGCGCTCATTCAGAGGTTCTTCACCAGAAGGTTGGATGGGGACATTTTATGGGGATAACCGATAGAGGGCACGTCGGTCTGGGCGCGCAGCCGGGCATGGTGCGCGACGAGCGGGCACGTGCAAGCGGGAGGGGTGTCCCACAAGCGCGACCGAAGCCGATGCGCGTCGGAGCTCGCGGCGCCAGGCGGGCGCTAGGCCCCCCCGTCGCTGGCCGACGTGCCGTCCCTCTCGGCCGTGACCTCCGCATCGAACGCGCCGTCCGCGACCTGCACCTGGAGGGAGTCGCCCGACGCGACCTGCTGCGTGCTGGTGATGGGGGCGCCATCCGCGCCGCGGCGCACTACCGCGTACCCGCGCCGGAGGACCGCTCCGGGATCGAGGGACACCAGGCGGCCCTCGACGCCCCGCACACGCTCCCTTGCCAGCGCCGTCGCGCCGCGAAGGCCCCCGGCGGCCCGGTGGAGCAGGTCATCCACCTGCTGTCGCCGCGCCCCGGTGTCCGGTGCGCGGCGCCCGAGCCGCTGCATCAGGCCATTGACGTCCCCGGCTCCCTGGGCCATGACCTGCATCATCCCGCGATACAGCGAGCGCCCGTGCGCCGCCACGCCCGCCAGCAGCTCCCGGGAGTCGGGCACGACAAGCTCGGCCGCCGCCGATGGGGTGGGAGCGCGGAGGTCCGCAACCAGGTCCGCTAGGGTAACGTCGGTCTCGTGGCCCACGGCGCTGATGACGGGGCTTCGGCTGGCATAGATGGCGCGAGCCACGGCCTCGTCGTTGAAAGGCCACAGCTCCTCCATGGAGCCACCGCCCCGGGCGAGGATGACGGCATCTAAGTCCGACTCAAGGCCCACCACCTGGAACGCCTCGATGATTGTGGGGACTGCGTTGTCGCCCTGCACCTGACAGGGGACCAGGGCAAGCTCGACGAGGGGATAGCGACGCCGGATGACGTTCTGGATGTCGTGCCACACCGCGCCAAAGGGGGAGGTGATGACCGCCAGTCGTCGCGGGAAGGGGGGGAGGGAACGCTTGCGGGAGGGCTCAAAGAGCCCTTCGGCCTCCAGGGCCGCCTTCAGCCGCTCGAGCTCCAGGCGCGCCGCCCCAAGGCCTTCCGGGCGCACAAGGTCGACGATCAGCTGGACTTCGCCACGCGCCTCGTAGACCGTGACGTGACCGTGGGCGGCCACGGCCAGGCCGTCCGCCAGATCGAACCCTCGGCTGCTGTCGCGGAACAGGACGCAGCGAAGCTGGCTGCTCCCCTCCTTGAGCGCGAAGTAGGCGTGGCCTGCGGCGGAGCGGGAGAGGTTGGTGAGCTCGCCGCTCACCCACAGGTCGACCAGGACGGCGTCCCGCTCGAGGGACTCCTTCAGGTAGCGGGTGACCTGGGAGACAGTGTAAAGGGGCATGGGGGGCTACGACACCAGCTGGACGTAGTCCCCGGTCCGCGTGTCCACCCGCACCGTCTGGCCCGCCGTGATGTGCATCGGCACCTTCACCACCAGGCCCGTCGTCAGGGTGGCGGGCTTGCGGCCGGCCTGGGCCGTGTCGCCCTTGAAGGCCGGGGCCGTCTCCGCGACCTCCAGGTCCACCGTCATTGGAAGATCGATGGTGACCGGGTCACCCTTGTAGAACAGGATCTGGATGGTGTCGCCCTCGGTCAGGTACTTGGCCTGCTCGCCGAGCTGGTCAGTCGTCACCGGGAACTGCTCGAAGGTATCCGTGTCCATGAAGACGAAGGACTGGCCGTCGTTGTAGATGTACTGGGCCTCCCGGGGGTCCACGTCGGCCAGCGTGAGACGCTGGGTGCCGGGCATGTTCCGGTCGAATGTCTTCCCGGTGCGGAGCTGACGCACCTTCAGCGTGAGCGTGGGCGCCCGCTGCTGCATATAGACATGCTTGTATTCGACAACCTGGTAGACGTCGCCGTCCATTTCCAAGTTGAGACCGCGGCGAAGCTCGCTGAAGCTGATCGTCTCAGGCATTTCTTCCTCCATCACCGCAGTCCTTCGACTAGCTCAGGGCGAGCGGTTCCCTTGCATCGTCAGGCGGTGCCCGCCCGCCCTTCGATACGCTCTGGGTCGAGCCGTACCGCTGCGTCGTCACGCGCTCCGGGGGTCTTCCCGCTTGTGGGCGCGGTTCAGCGTCCGAACCACGCCGCCCTCCATAATCACCGTGTCCTCTATGCGTACACCGCCCCACCCGGGAATGTATATCCCAGGCTCGATGGTGAACACCGTCCCGTCCGCCATCGCGTCGTCGCCCCTGGGACCGACCCTAGGGTGCTCGTGGACCGCCAGTCCGATTCCGTGGCCCAGGCTGTGCCCGAACTGGTCTCCGTAGCCGGCCTGCTGGATTATGTCGCGCGCCACGGCGTCGATCTCCCCGCTGTTCATCCCCGAATTGACCGTGGCGATGGCGGTGAGCTGCGCCCCAAGCACCGTGTCGTAGACCACGCGGAAGGTCTCGTCCGCCGGACCCAGGCAGATGGTGCGGGTCATGTCGCTGCAATAGCCCTTGAAGCGCGCCCCCATGTCGATAACCACAGGCTCTCCGGCCTGGATGGGCCGCTCCGAAGGACGATGGTGGGGCTTGGCGGCATTGGGGCCAGCGGCCACGATGGTCTCGAACGACACCGCCTCCGCGCCCGCCTCGCGCATGGTGCGGTCCAGACGCCAGGCAACGGACTCCTCCGTCTCGCCGACCTCGATGGTTGGCGCCACGGCCTCGAAGGCCAGGTCAGCGATCTCCACGGCCCGTGTGATGAGCGCCGCCTCGTCATCGTCCTTCACCATGCGCAGGGGCTCCACCACGCCGGTCGTCGGCACGAAGCTGACGGCGGCGGTGGTGGCGAGGGCCTCGGTGACGCTCCGATAGGTGGCGTAGGTGAGGTCCGCGCTCTCGAACCCGACGCGAGCCGCGCCAAGCTCCGCGAAGAGGTCCCGCGCCCAGTCCATGCCCCCGCCGATGCGATGGATGCGGTAGTCCGGCGCCTGCTGCCCCGCCTGCTCCGTGTACCGGAAGTCTGTCGCGAGCACGGCCGCTTCGCCGGTGATGACCAGGTAGCCCGCGGACCCGGAGAACCCCGAAAGCCACCGCCGGTTCTCCGCCGACGACACGAAAAGCGCGTCCAAGTCCTTGAGGCGCTCCCGGACCCCGTCAAGCCTCGCACTCACTGCGCAGCCTCCTTGATCCGGTCCACGAGGAGTTCCAGGGCGCTGAGGTATCCCTTCCAGCCGAGGCCAGCGATCTGCCCCACCGCGACGGGAGTGACCACCGAACGCGCCCGCCATCGCTCGCGGGCTTGGATGTTCGAGATGTGGACCTCCACAACCGGCAGGCGGCTGTCGGCCAGCGCGTCTCGCAGCGAGAGACCGTAGTGGGTCAGCGCCCCAGCGTTGATGACGATGCCCCCGGCCCCCTCCGTGCGCTCCTGGATGAAGTCGATCAGCGCGCCCTCGCTATTGGACTGGAAGCACTCGACTTCCGCCCCCAGGGCTTTCCCACGCTCGCGCGCCGCGTCCTCAATCTCTTTCAGCGTGACCGCGCCGTAGAGGTCCGGGTCTCGACGACCCAGAAGGTTGAGGTTGGGGCCGTTGATCAAGAGAACCCGCACTCCACACCCTCGCGGGGCCAGGTCCCGACGCCCTTGCGACGGCCCGGAGGCTCCGCACCCCCGTAGTGTACCTGAGGCGTCCCATCGCGCCAAGCCCGCACCGAGCGGGAGAACCTGCGGCGTCTTGTCCTCCCGTCCTTCGACAGGCAAGAATGAGCGGACGAGAGCGCCACCGCGCTCAGCCCGTCGCGAAGCGATCGAGGCCGAGCGGCTCGATGGGCAGGTCGGTGGCGCCGTGGACCACCAGGTCCGCGACGGCTTTCCCCATGACGGGGCCGAGCAGGATGCCCTTGCGCCCTCCTCCGGTCGCCACATACACGCCCCGGCACGTCGGAGCCGCCCCCATGATCGGCAGGCCGTCGTCAGTCACGGGTCGCAGACACGCCGTCTGCCGCACGACCTCCGCCTCGGCGAAGCCCGACAGCAACCGGTGGACGCGGCGGAGAATGTCGTCGCGGACCTCCAGGGTGGGCGTCACGTCGAACCCGGCCTCCTCCATGGTCGTGCCCGTCCACGTCAGCCCGCCCTCCTTGGAGACGGCGTAGGTGTCGTCCCAGGAGATGTAGTGGCCGACGGGCGCGCCGGGGACGCGAAGCTGGACGATCTGGCCCTTCACCGGGCGGACCGGCACTGGGGTCCCAAGCCACGCCCCCAGGCGCGCGGACCAGGGTCCGACCGCCAGCACCACGGACCCACACGAAACACGCTCGTCGCCGACCGTCACGCCAACCACTCGGTCGCCGTCCCACTCGAGGCCGCGGACCTCGCCGTGGCGCAGGGTAGCCCCGCGTCCCTCGGCTGCGTGGAGCAAGGAGGTGGTGAGCACGGAGGCAGCCAGCATCCCCATTCCCTGGGTCCGCACGGCTCCGCCCGTCTCCGGAGACAGCGAGGGCTCCAGGGCTCGGACCTCCCGGGCCGTCAGCCAGTCCGACTCGAACCCAAGACCGCGCAAGCGGGTGACCTCGGCGCGCAGCCGAGCCACGTCCGAGTCGTCCATGGCCACCATCAGGCTTGGGATCATGCGTAGAGCGCTGTCGAACCCCGTTTCTTCGCGGAGCAGCCCGTACATGTCCCCATGCATTTCCAGGCTGGTTCTTGCGAGGGCAAAGAGAGGGCCGTCCAGGCCCGCGCCGGTCTGCGTGTTGAGATCCCCCAGAGCGCCGCCGGACGCGCCGCTGGCGACCCCCTCGCGCTCGACGATCAGGGGGCGAACGCCAAGCCTAGTCAGCTCGTAGGCGACCGCGCACCCGGCGATCCCCGCCCCAACGATCACGACATCCGCCGTAGCCCGCGCCGCCATCACGCCTCCCAAGCGGAAAGACCCCGCGACCGTGATTATAGGAGAGCGAGGGGCATGGTACAATCGAACGCGTCCGGAGGGCACGCCGTTTGGCCTCCGCCGACCGTCTCCTCCTCCTCGAACTCGACTACGACTGAGGCAGCGCGAACGATGCTGAGGCTGGGCTGGTTCTCCACGGGCCGGGGCGAGGGATCCCGGGGCCTGCTTCGCCTTGCCATGGACGCCATCGGCAGCGGGGAGCTGGAGGCGGAGGTCCTCTTCGTCTTCTGCAACCGCGATCCAGGAGAGCACGCGGGCAGCGACGAGTTCATGGACCTCGCCCGCAGCCATGACATCCCCGTGGTGGCGTTCTCTTCGACTCGCTTCCGGCGGGAGCGGGGCGCTCCAAGCCTCGCGGCGGTCCGGGAGGACTTCGACCGCGAGGTTATGCGTCGGCTCGAAGGCTACGCCCCGGACCTCTGCGTGCTGGCGGGGTACGGCCTGATCCTTGGGGCCGAGCTATGCCGACGCTACTCCACCCTCAACCTGCATCCCGCCTTGCCCGGTGGGCCAGTCGGCACGTGGCAGCAGGTGATCTGGAAGCTGATCCAGGACGACGCCCAGGAGCAGGGGACGATGGTCCACCTGACCACGGAGGAGCTGGACCAGGGCCCGCCCATCACGTACGTCCAGTTCCCCATTCGTGGAGCGGCCTTCGCCCCCCTCTGGGAGCAGGTCCGCGGCCTGCCGATCGACGATATCAAGACCCGCTTCGGCGAGGATCTTCCGTTATTCCAGGCGATCCGGCGGGAGGGGATGCGGCTCGAGCGTCCGCTGCTCCTGGAGACGCTGAAGGCCATGGCGGCGGGGCGCCTCCGGGTCGAGGGCAGCCGGGTCCTGGACGAGGGCGGCGAGCCGGTCCGGGGGCTGTGCCTCAACGACCGGGTGGAGCGCGCCCTGGCGAGGGACGACGGCTCCCCCTGATGTTCTATTCCCGCTTTCCGGAGCGGCCGTCTCGGAGCCAACGGCTCGTGGTGCGCCTGGCGACATTCGCCGCGCTGGCGACCATCGCGATCATGGCGACCGGCTGCGGGCCGTCGGCGTTCCAGATCGCGGCCACCACGGAGGCCCAGGTCGCCACGGCCGTAGCCCGCGTGCCGACCGCCACGCCACAGCCCACGGCCACCCCGATTGCATTCCCCGCCACCCCAACGCCCATCGTGCTGCCAACCCCAGCCCCGACGCCCACCCCAATCCAGATTCCGCCCACCGCGACACCCCAGCCGTCACCGACTCCCGCCCCGACGGCCACACCCTTTCAGCCTCTACCCACGGCGACGCCCCAGCCGACCGCCACGCCGATTCTCTTCCCGCCCTCCGCAACCCCGCTCGCGCCACCCACGGCGGTCCCGACGCCGACGCCATCCTTCAACGACGTCTACCTCCAGGTCGCGGCCTCGGTCGTATACATCGAGACGCCCGATGGGTCGGGCACCGGGTGGGCGATCCGCGAGGGTCTGATCGCCACCAACGAGCATGTGGTGGGAACCGAGGCACTGGTCACGCTCCGGCACCTGGGACAGGACTCGGCCACCGGCGCGGTCGTCTTCACGGACCCGGTGCGGGACATCGCCTTCGTGTCGTACGACGCCGCCGAGTTCGACCTGGAGCCCCTCCCGCTCCGCTCTCTGGGGGTCACGGACGTCGGGCTGCCCCTGATGGTGCTCGGCTACTCGGAGTCCGGCGTGAAGCCCGATGGGACGGTGGGCTCCCCCTCCGCGAAGGTGGGAGTCTTGTCGCAGCTTGTGGACTTCGGCAGCCAGGGGGGTCTACGCCTCCGGGTGGACGCGGTGATGGACCCTGGGGACAGCGGCGGACCCACCGTCGACCCGCGGGGAAACGTGGTGGGGATGAACCAGGGTACGTTGGTGACCACCACCAGCGGGCAGCGGGTGGTCGGTGTCTTCTTCGCGGCGCACGCCGACGAGATATCGGAGCGGCTCACGTCGTTCCTCGGGGAATAGGCGGCCGGGCCGGGGCGCACGGAACTCCTGGACGCCCCGTGGTCCGCGGTCCTCTTGGGGGAAGACCCAGAATCCAGACCCCTGACCGCTCGACGAAGCGCACGGGCTTGCGGAGCGCCGGCGCCGACCCCCGCTCACCCGTCACCGAAGGTGCACCAACCCTCGCTCGCCGTCCACGGTCACGGCCTGGCCGTCACGGACGAACCGGGTCGCGTACTTGGTGCCCACCACCGCCGGCAGCCCGTACTCCCGCGCCACTATGGCGGTGTGGGAGAGGACCCCGCCGGCGTCGGTCACCAGCGCAGCCACCGTGCCGAAGATCGGGGTCCACGCGGGTGTGGTGCTGCAACACACCAGGATATCGCCCGGTCGCACGTTGGCGAACTCGTCGGGCGAACGGACCACCCGCGCGACGCCGCTGACGGTGCCCGCCGAGCCCGCCACGCCCCGGAGCGTTCGGGGACGGTCGCCGTCCGGGGTCACCACCACGGGGTTCGTGAACTTCCGCATCTCCGAATCGAACTCCGGGCCGTCGCCCTCTGGCAGCGTGCCCAAGAAGGGAGGCGGCGTGACGCTCCTGCGCTGCTCCCAGTCGCTTCGCCGCTCCTCGACGAGGGCATGCAGCTTCGTGTCGTCGCCCGACAGCGCGGCCCGGATTTCGTCCAGCTGCAGGAAGAACACGTCCCGCTCCCCCGATATCCTTCCGGCCGATGCCAGACGCCGCCCCGCCTCGACAAGAGCCCGGCGCACCATCACCGCGCTCCCCTGGTCGATGTAGAATGAGTGGTCCTCCCGAAGCGGCCACAGGACCTGGCAATGCCCCAGGAGCGTCTCGAACCGCCCGCGCAGATCGTCGTCAGAGCCGATTCGTCGCAGGACCTCCGCCACACCCTCCTCACGCTCTCGCGACAGGGCAGAGGCCTCCGCCTCCAGGTCCTTCGAATTCGTCTGGAGGTGCGCCTTCACCATGAGGAGCGGGAATGTTGGGTCCTCTCGCCAGGATGGCTCCGACAGGTCCATGCCCATGGAGCGGTAGCCGTAGGTGTCCAGGAAGTCGTCGAGCCTGCCGCGGAATGCCCGGCCCTCGCCACTCCGACCGAGCCCCTCAAGGACCCGCTCCGGCGAGCGGGTGAAAGCCTCGCGCACGTCCTCCGAGCGGCGGGACCTGGCGGCCAGATCCCGCAGGGCGCGGTCCGCCTCAAGCGTCTTGTTGGGGAAACCCCAGAGCAGCCGGTAGGGCGCGGCCTCATCTTCCGAGCCCGTGATCTCTGCGTACAGGGCGGCGAGCCGCCCTGTGGCGTTCATCAGCGGCCCGACGGTCATCATGTGGATGTACCAGTGGTGCTGCGACATCTCGAGAAACTCGTCGATCCGCTTGACGAAGCCAGCGTCGGTCAGCGAGCCGAGGTCCGTGGCGCGCATGTAGGCCAGGTCGCGCTCTAGGCGGGGCAGGAACTCGGTGTCCCAACGCTCCCGCGTCCCCGCGACGATGTCCTCCATGCGGCGCTGGTACTCGTCCAGCGCCTCCGCTGGGGGACCCTCCGGCGAGGCCGCCGAATACGAGTAACCGTTGATGCGCTTGCGATGCGTGCGGCGTGGGTCCCGCACCTCCGCCCCCGCTCGGGCCGCGCCCTGCATCGTCACCGCCTGCACGCTCTCATGCGCGGGCGTCGCGGGGGTGGGAGAGTGGATGTCGTCCCAGAACCAGAGCAGCCCCTCTTCCTCCACGCTCGCCCACTCCACCTGAAATCCATCCGGAAGCGGCACCGCTTTCCCCGGCTCTAGCTCCATGGTCATCCTCGCCGCCCTCCCTCTCCTCCGGCCTTCGGCCCGCATTCCCGTCGCGAGTGCGCGGGCCGACGATGATATCAAGCAACGTGGGGCGTGTGCAAGCGGGCAATGTGTTCTTGAAACCTGACCATACGCTACGCGTATGGTCATCATCTAGCTAGGCAGTACTGCTCCAATGAACGACGGATGGCCTCGCAGGAACTCCTCCACGTCCACCGCCCGCTTGCCCTCCAGCTGGAGTCGGAGGATGCCGAGCACGCCATCGCCCGTCACCACGCCCACCCGCGCGGGCCCCGCGGCCAGCCCCACCACGGTCCCCGGTGACGATCCTCCATCGCCCGCGCCCTCGGCCGGGAGCGCCGAGACGTCCAGCAGCTTCACGCCCTGCCCGGCCCATCGGGTGTGGGCGCCGGGCCACGGATGGTAGGCGCGCGCGATGGCCGCCAGCCGCGACGCGGGCTGCGTCCAGTCCATCTCGCCGTCCTCCCTCCGCAGAAACCGGCTCACGGTGGCTCGCTCGTGGTCTTGCGGCTCGGGCTCGACTTCGCCGCGCTCCCGCGCCGCCAGTGTCCGAACCATGAGCGCCGCCCCGTCACGGAAGAGCCTCCACGTCAGGCTCTCGGTCGTGTCATCGGCCAGCACCGGCGCCTCCTCTTGGGCCAACACCGGGCCGCTGTCCATCCCCTCGTCCATGAGCATCACGCTCACGCCCACCGTGGCGTCCTCCTGCAACAGCGCCTCGGCCACGGGCGACGGACCCCGGTGGCGGGGCAGCAGCGACGGGTGAAGATTCAGGCAACCCCGAGGCGGCAGCGCCAGGACCGATGCCGGCAGGATCCGCCCGTACGCCGCGACGACGATCGCCTCGGGAGCGAGAGCCTCTACCCGAGCCACCGCCTCCTCCGAGCGGAAGGACCGCGGCTGGAGCGCCGGCACGCCACGAGCCTCGGCCCACGCCTTCACGGGCGTCGGGGCCGGAGTGCGGCCCCGGCCCGCGGGCCGGTCCGGCTGCGTCACGACTCCAACGATGTCGTGCCCCGCCCGGGCGAGCGCCTCCACGACGAGCACGGAGAACGCGGGACTGCCAAAAAACACGATCCGCACGACGCCCCTCCGACGACCCCAATCGATTTCCAGCCCGTGGCAGCCGAGCGCGCCAAGGGACGGCCCCGGCCCCAGTAAGCAGTATACCGGCTAGGCCAGCCCCTGCTGGCCCTTGCCCCAATTAATGGCCGCCCAAATACGAATGCCTTGTTTATTCATCGCGTTTCACACGCTTGCAGCTTTGTCACGCGCCCTTTGAAATAGAGTTAGAAATGATGTTTCGGACGATTCCAAGCCGATATTCCATAGGCTTAGGGGACCCAAACGGACCAAAATCGAGGCAAAAGAGCGCGTATTTCCACTTGCCTAGAACAGTTGCCCCTGCTAATTTCTCTGAGGTGCCCCCGAAACCCCCAGCCGGACGCGGCGACCCCCCGTCCGGACACCCACGGCGGCCCCGAAAAGAGGAGCCCTTTGAGCACGTCAACACCGCAGCAGCTCTGGATCGCGGCTCTGGGCGAGCTGCAGGTCCGGCTGGCGCGGCCGGTCTTCGATACCTTCCTCAAGGATACCATCGCGCTGCACGCGGAGGGCAGCTGCCTCGTCGTGGGGACAGAGAGCCCCTTCGTGGCGGAGTACCTGGAGAAGCGGCTATCCGGCGCCATCGAGCACACGGTCGAGGGTCTGGCCCACCGCCCCCTGGAGGTCCGATTCCAGGTGACCTCCGACGGGGCCCCGACGGACCGCGACGGGCACGCAGCCGCCGAGGCCCAGGCGCCCGCCGCCAACGAGGTCGCGCCAACGCAGCCGAGCGCTCCCGCCAGCGCTCCGCTCAATGGACGATACAGCTTCGACAGCTTCGTCGTGGGCAGCTCCAACGAGCTGGCGAACGCCGCAGCCGTAGCAGCGGCGTCGTCGCCGGGGCTCAAGTACAATCCGGTCTTCCTGTACTCGGGCGTCGGCCTCGGCAAGACCCACCTGCTCCACGCCGTGGGCCACCAGATGGCCGGCAACGGGATGCGGGTGTTGTACGTGAGCAGCGACCAGTTCACAACAGAGTTCGTCGGGTCGATCCGCGAGGGGCGCGCCCAGCAGTTCCGCGCCAAGTACCAGGGCGCCGACGCCCTCCTGATCGACGATGTCCAGCTCCTGAGCGGCAAGGAGCGGACCCAGGAGGGGCTCTTCAACATCTTCAACGAGCTCCACTCTCGCAACCGGCAGATAGTCATCGCCGCCGACCGGCCCCCCAAGGCGCTCACGACGCTTGAGGACCGCCTGCGCTCCCGCTTCGAGTGGGGCCTGATTGCGGACATCCAACCCCCGGACGTGGAGACGCGCTTGGCCATCCTGCGAGCCAAGGCCGACCGCATGGGGTTCAACGTCCCTGACGAGGTCCTGGAGATCATCGGCCGGAGGATCATCGGAAGCGTGCGAGAGCTGGAGGGACAGCTGAACCGAGTGGTGGCCCACGCCGACCTGACCGGCCAGCCCGTGACCGTCGAGTTGGCGGCCCGCGCGATGGCGGGGCAGGGCGGCGGACCTGACCGCGAGCCCGTCGGCGCGGAGGCTCTCCTGAGCGCCGTCGCCCAGCTCTACCGTACGAACGCGGAGGCGATGAAGGGCCGCAGGCGGGACCGGCCCACGACCCACGCCCGACACGTAGCCATGTACTTGCTGCGGGAGGAAACGCGGCACTCGCTGTCGGAGATCGGTCGGCTCCTCGGCGGGCGGGACCACAGCACGGTCCACCACGCCTGCGAGAAGATCGAGACCCAGATCAACATTGACCCCGCAGTGTGCCGAGAGGTCATTTCCGTTCGGGAGGCGCTGGCCCAGCCCGCCACCGGACGATCCGCGACGTAGGTCTCGATTCCTCTCACGGCCATGCCGTGGGCGGCAGAGTCACGCGCTCGCCCCGACTGAAGTCGGGGCGAGCGCTTCGCTTACCCGTCCTTGCGCTGATGGTGGAAGAGCCACCATTCCAGGCTGTCCTGGAGGGCAAGCCAGCTGGCCTCGATGATGTTGCTCGAACAGCCCACGGTCTGCCATGTGATCTCACCATCCGTGGACTCCGCCAACACCCGCACCACGGCGCTTGTGCCGGTGGCCTTGTCCACCACGCGCACCTTGTAGTCAAGGAGCCGGACCACGCTCAGGCTCGGATAGAACTCCAGCAGCCCCTTGCGCACGGCGGCATCCAGGGCGTTCACCGGGCCGTTCCCCTCGGCGGCCGTGTGCATGACCTGGCCGTCCACCCTCACTTTGACCGTGGCCTCCGACATCAGCTCCTCCGCCTCCTTCGATGAGGCGCGCCGGTGCTTCTCAACGACGACCAGGAAATCCACCAGCTCGAAGGGGCGCACGTACCCCGGCAGCACGCGCCGCACAAGGAGCTCGAAAGAGGCTTCCGCGCCCTCGTACTGGAACCCATCGTTCTCCCGTTGCTTGATCTCTTCCACCACGTCGCGGACGACGTCGGCAGGCGCCTCGATGCCCATCTCTCGGAGCTTCTGGAGCACGTTGCTGCGGCCTGCCAGCTCAGAGACAAGGACCCGCTTGCTGTTGCCCACCCACTCCGGGGAGATGTGCTGGTAGCTGCGCTCCACCTTCGCGACCGCCGAGGCGTGGAGCCCCGCCTTGTGGACGAACGCGCTGCCGCCCACGTACGGCTGGTACGGGTTCGGCGGCATGTTGATGATCTCGCTGACGTAGTGGGAGACCTCGGTCAGCGACGCCAGCTGGTCCTCGGTGACCACGTCCATCCCCAGCTTCATCTTGAGGTTGGCGATGATGGTCAGCAGGTTGGCGTTGCCGCAACGCTCCCCGTAGCCGTTGATCGTGCCCTGGACCTGGACCGCCCCGGCCTGGATCGCCGCTATCGAGTTGGCCACCGCCACCTCAGCGTCGTTGTGGGCGTGGATGCCCAGGGGCACGGACGTGGCGGCCTGGACCGCGGCGAGGGCCGACACGATATCGTGCGGGAGGGAGCCGCCGTTGGTGTCGCAGAGCACCACGGCATCGGCCCCCGCCTCCGCCGCCACCCTGACGCACTGCAGCGCGTACGGCTGGTTCGCCTTGAAGCCGTCGAAGAAGTGCTCCGCGTCCAGGAACACCTTGCGCCCGTGGGCTTTCAGATAGGCGATGCTGTCCGCCAGCATGGCCAGGTTTTCCTCCAGGTTCGTTTCAAGCACGTCCGTCACGTGGAGGTCCCACGTCTTGCCCACCAGAGTCACCACGGGTGTCTCCGCTTCGAGCAGCGCGCGCATAATGGCGTCGCGCTCCACGGGGGTGTTGGCTCGTCGGGTGCTGCTGAAGGCAGTCAGGAGGGCGTGTTTGAGGTCCAGGTGGCGCGCGCGGACGAAGAACTCAGCGTCCTTCGGGTTTGCGCCCGGCCAGCCGCCCTCGATGTAGTGGACCCCCAGCCCATCGAGCCTGCGGGTGATGTTGAGCTTGTCCTCGACCGAGACTGAAATCCCCTCCTGCTGCGTCCCGTCCCGGAGGGTAGTGTCGTATAGCTCCAGTAGCGCCATGTCCTCGCCCCCTGCCGTGTCCACCGTCACTCGCGCCGGATCGGCCGGCGCTGCCGTTCCCTAGCCCAGTCGCGCTCCCCACAAAAAAAATCCCGTCCCTCGCAAGGGACGGGTCTTCATAGAGAACCCGCGGTACCACCCTTGTTGCCCCTCGCCGCGAGCGAAGGACCACTCACTCGGGGCGCCATCACACCCCTGCCCCGATAACGGCGGGCCCCCGTCGCATCCTAGGAAGCGCGTTAGCGTCCCGTTCAGCGCGCGGCTCGGGAGTGATCTTCGGCAGGGGCCCACCTGTCCGCTTACACCGTACCGGACTCGCTGGAGGCGGCCAGCCTGCCTACTCGTCTCCGTCTCAGCCTGTACCTTCAAACGTAGCACGGCGCAGATTGAGTGTCAAGGGACGGGAGCGCGTGTGGGGTCGTTCGGTTGTCAACCTAGGGTCTCCTCCCGCTCATGGTGAGCTCAGTCGAACCACGAGCGGTGGAACTTCCAGCAGCCTATCTGTCCGTCCTTCGACAGGCCCAGGACGAACGGACAGGAGCGCCATTGCATAGCACTGAAAGGCCCTGGGCGCGTTCGCCCGCGTGCCTACCCCTCGGCGAAAAACCCTTCCACGGCGGCGAAGAGTCTTGCCCTAGGCTTCTGGATGATCAGGAAGTGCCCGGCATCGGGGATAACGACAAGCGATTTGTCCTGGGTGTTCAGCCTTGCGAAGAAGTCGCTGACACGCTCGGGCTGGTAGCCCGCGTCGCGAACACCGTAGATGATCATGGTGGGGACGGCGATGTCCTCCGGCTCGGCGCGCACGTCTCGGCCCTCCGCGGAGCGCCTACGAACGCCGTTCGGTGACCGGGGGTTCCACTTCAAGGCCGCCTCCAGGAAGGCCTCCTGGGCGTCCGCGATGACCACGTCCTGCTCGATGCGGGCCGTGATGTTCTCGCTACTGTTCACCACCCACGGCTCGGTAGGGGCGGGGCGGTTGCCCGCCGGAACGCTGCCGGCGCCGCCGGCGTAGAGGACGAGGCGTCGCACGCGATCGGGGTGGCGAGCGGCGTACAGCGCCGAGATAGCGCCGCCCCAGGACCACCCCAGGAGATCGACGGCGTCCACTCCCCGCATCTGGAGGATCGCGTCGACCACGGCCTCGGTATCGCGGACCGCGCCTTCCGTGGTGACGCTGAAGCCGTCCTCGGGCTTGTCCGAGAGCCCGTAGCCGCGAATGTCGAATGTGAAGACGTCCCGCCCGTGGCCCGCTAGGTGGTCCATCAGCGAGGCGTCCTTGGCGGGCACCTGGATGTCGTAGTCGACAGCCCCGGAGTAGGTGCCGCCGTGAACGAGAAGCGTGACTCGAGGCGGCCCCGCGTCACCCCGATTGGACGCTTCCCGGCGCTTCTCCCAGACGTGAATCCTGTACTCCTCGCTGGTTACCCAGTGACTCTGCCCCACGGGAGCCCCGACAGTCGTGCTGGTCGTGTGCCCGTCCTCTTTACCCCCTGCCTGAACCCAAGTCCGCGCCAAGATCGTCCCCTCAGCGCCCACGAACGCTTGCGCCATTCGCGAAGACGCGCGCCACGCGCCGGAATCGTACGCCCGCGCGGTGTGGCTGTAAAGCAGGCCCGCCCAGGAGGCCGGACTCGAACGAGCCTCGGTGGTCGAACGGCAGCACGAAGAGGTCGCGGTCATATCCAACTGACTGGGTCGCAAAAGGTCGTCACGTCCCGCTCGCATGCTTCGTGGAATGGCCTGGGTCAGTGGGCAGTCTGGTTGTGCTCCTCGACGCGACGCGCCACGGCCGACATGAGCTCCTCGGGGCTGTGCACTATCCAGTCGTGGGTGATCCCGTCGCCCGAGTGAAGACCCATCGCCGTGAACGGCGTGGCCATGGCAATCACGTTCATCCCCGCCGCGACCCCCGCGCGCACACCGGCGGGGGAGTCCTCTATCACCAGGCACTCACCAGGCGCCGTTTCCAGCCGCTCGGCCGCCAGCAAGTATATCTCCGGGTCCGGCTTGGGCCGCCGCACGTCCTCTCTGGCGAAAATCATGTCCAGCGACCGCTCCAGGTCCAGGGCGCGCAGCACGTGGAGCGCCTCGGCTCGGTGCGACATGGTGGCGAGCGCCGTTCGGCAGGACCACTCCTTCGCCGCCTGCAACAGCCGGATCGTGTGGGGCCACCGGTTGTCGCGGAGCACCTGGGGGTCCGAGACCATGTCGTCATAGATCGACTTTCGCATGCGCGTGAGGAGATCGGCAGGGGTCGAGTCCCCCTCTTCCGCCAACATCGGCTGAAGCCGGTCCGCCAGGCCCAGCCGCTCGACGATGTGGCCGGACGCGGCCTCCCGCGATGCCCCGACCACCTCTCGATACGCCTCGATGGCGCGGTTGTCCGGTGCGTCGAGTCCGAAGAGCTTCTGGACGGCGATGGCGTAGGAAAGAGCCTTGAGTTTCTCAGACTGAACCAGGGTTCCATCCAGGTCGAACATCGTGGCTCGGATCACGATGCCACTCCCTCCACCCGCTCTTCCATCCTACAGTGAATCCAGGCGGCGCGAAATTGAACCGATGATACACTTGCGCGTGGAGGGAGACGCGATGGCAACACCACACGACGGACCGCCGGTCCCTTTCATCACCACCGATGAGATGCGCGAGGTGGACCGAGCGATGATCGAAGACTACGGCATCGCCCTGGTTCAGATGATGGAGAACGCCGGGCGTTGCCTGGCACACCTGGCGCGCGGGCGCTTCCTTGGAGGGGATCCCACGGGGCGACGGGTGGTTGTGCTGGCGGGGACGGGGGCAACGGCGGTGGCGGGCTCGTATGCGCGCTGCGGCTCCACGCGTGGGGGGCCGCAGTGGAGGTGAGGACCACGGCGGAACCCTCGCGGCTCGGGGAGGTTCCGCGGCGCCAGAGCGCCATATTGGAGCGCATGGGGGTGCCGATTGTCGTGGCGGACGAGGCCGTAGGGCTGCCATCGGCCGACCTGCTGGTGGACGCGCTGATCGGCTACAGCCTGCGCGGCGCTCCATCCGGGGCAGCGGCGGCCCTGGTCCGGGCCGCCAACGGCCACGGCGCGCCCATCCTGGCGCTCGACGTGCCCAGCGGTCTGGACTCGACCACCGGCGAGGTCCACGAACCGGCGGTGCGCGCCGCGGCCACCCTCACGCTCGCCCTCCCGAAGCGGGGCTTGCGCGCGGAGGGCGCCCAGGGCCATGTCGGCGAGCTGTACCTGGCCGACATCAGAGTCCCGCCCGCGCTCTACGCGGGCATGGGACTGGAGGTGGGTCCGCTGTTCGCGCGCGACGACGTCGTGCGGCTGTGGTGAAGCCCGCGGGCAGGGCGCGCCCTGCACCCACTCTGGGGACGGGTTGCCGTGTACCGGCCTGCGCGGGGGCGTTCGCTTGGATCGCCGCGAGCATTGGGCGATCCTTCGCCACCCCACTGTGAAGCATCCGCCGCACATAGTGCAGGGCATGCATTTCGCCGGGGGATCTGGGGGGAACCCCCCCCAGGAGGAACGGTCCGGGTGGGCGGGTGGGACAATCCGAACACGGCAGACGCCGCCTGGGACCCCCCTCGGTGCCCCAAGAGCGCCAGCGCTTCCCGAGGGGGAGGAACCAAGGTCCGCCGGGGCGCCTGTCCCACCGAACCGCCACGCGAAAGCCCCGAATCGGCAAGCCCCCGGCCGGGCGCTACGCCCCGTAGTCGGTTGGAAGGCTCCGCTCGATCCAGACGGGGGTGCCCTCTTCGACGTTGTAGAGCCGCGCCTGGTCAAAGCCCAGGGCCTTCACATACTCGCACGCCAGCGCGCTCCGGACCCCGGCCTGGCAGATGAAGAGCAGGTCGCGATCCTTGGGCAGTTGCCCGTCCGCCTCCATCAATAGGGTATCGACGTGGATGTGTATAGCATCGCGTACATGACCCGACGCCCACTCGGTAGCGTCGCGGACATCCACGACCAGCGCGCCTCCGCCCTGCATCTCCAGCGCTTCCTCAACGGAGATGCGGCGGTACGGCTCACCCTGTTCCTGCCTTCCAGGGAGTGTCATGCGCATTCGCCTCCTGCGGTGTTGGGTCGCGCCCGCACCGCGCCGTTGATTGCTTCCTCGGCCGCTCGAAGGAGCGTGGCTCAGGCGTCGTCGAGTCCGGCGCGGCGACGATGGTAGTCCGCCAGGCCGCGCAGGGCGCGGGACGCGCGCCCCACCGATGGGAATATGGCGAAACCCGCATTCAGGCACTTGGTGCGAATCTCGCGGGCGGCCTCCATCTGCCTTTCATTCTCCGGGGTGAATTCCGCCAGGACGATGGCTATGGGCTTGCCGGTGTCTCGCACGATATCCGCCGTATGCTCAACGAGCCGGTCCGCGCGGCTCTGCCGCTGGCCGCCGTCGCCGCCGCCCCACGGCCCGCCCGCTCCTATGTTATTGATGACCACATCGTAGGCCGGGTCCTGGGCGATCAGGCCGATCACCTCGTGGGGCTTCAGCCCGCTCCCGCCCATGATTGAGCCGTCCACGGGGTTGGTCACCCAGGGACCGAAGAACGGGTCCCGTTCGGTCAGTTCCTTGTGGACCGCCTCCGGGATGGGGGCCACTCGCAAGCCCTCCTCCTCGCATTCGTCCGCGGAAAGCACGCTCCTCCCGCCGGCGCCGCCGCCCACAATGACGCTGAACCCCGTGGTCGGGGGCATGAAGGTGAAGGCCACCAGCATGTCCAGAAGCCCCTCCAGCGTGTAGGTGTTGGCCACCCCCGCCTGGCGGCACACGGCTCGCCACAGGTCCTGCCCCCCCGCCAGGGACGCGGTGTGCGACGAGACCATCTGCGTCCCCGCCGTGGTCCGGCCTCCCTTCAAGAGCGCCACCGGCTTGCGCTCGGCGGCGTACCGGAGAGCCCTGGCGAAGCGAGGCCCATCGCGAACGCCCTCGATGTAACCCCCGATGACCTTCGTATCCGGGTCGTCGGCCAGGTACTCGATCAGGTCCGCCTCGTTCAGGTCAAGAGCGTTGCCGTAGCTGACAACCTTGCTGAATCGAAGGCCTCGGCTGGCGCCGAGGGACACGATCTCTGACGCGTTGCCGCCGCTCTGGGAGATCACGCCCACCCCACCCGGCTCCGTGGGGAAGCCCCGTCCGAAGCTGATGCCCGTGTCTGGGCAGTAGATGCCCATGCAGTTGGGACCGATGATCCGGATACCAGCGGCCTTTGCGCGCTGGAGCAGCTCTTGCTCCAGCTTCGTCTCCTCCTCGTACCCCGTCTCGCTGAAGCGGGCGGTGAAGAGGTGCAGCGTCTTGACGTGCTTGGATGCGCAGGCATCCACCAGGTCGATGATGTCGCGGCTGGGGATCGCGGATATGACGAAGTCGACGTCCTCTGGAAGGTCCCGCACTGACCGGTAGGTGGGCGCCCCCAAGACCTCGTCGGCACGGAAGTTGATGGGGTATGCCTTGCCCGCGAAATTCTCCAGGAGGTTCTTGAAGTAGTTGTGTCCCTGCTTGTCGGGGGAGGAGGATGCGCCCGCGACCGCGATGGAGCGCGGGTGGAAGAGGTAGTCCAGATTGAATCCCATCGGCACGCCCTTTCTGTGGCCGCGACCCGGGGGCGTCTTGCGGCACGTTGCGGAAACCGGCGTCCATTGTATCTGCGCTCCGTCTCGGTTTCAACTCCGGGTACCCGTCCGTGCGGGGCGCATCTGAGAGGTTGACCCCTATTCTCGGACAGTGCTAGGCTACCCTGCGGCTTAGAAAGGCCTTTCACGGCACCCGGATTGGCGGGCCGGAGCCCCGGTCCACCCGGCGCGGTAGCGCGGGATGCGGCCGCCCCGACCGGAGAAGCGTATCCTGGCAGAGGGCATCTCCCCAGACCCCAAGGGACGGGCGAGGCAACGAGAGAGCATGGCTGAAGCAGACACTCGGACCGACGCGGACCTCACCATCGAGGTCCGAGAGATCGCCAAGCGGTTCGGCCCCGTCGTCGCGGTGGATGGGGTCTCGTTCGGCGTGCGCGCGGGCGAGGTGGTGGGGCTGCTGGGACCCAACGGGGCCGGAAAGACCACGACGATGCGGCTGCTCACCGGGTACTACACCCCGGACGCCGGGCGCATCCTCATCAAGGGCGCCGACACCCAGGGGGGCGACCAGGAGGCCAAGGCCCACATCGGCTTCTTGCCAGAGAGCAACCCACTGTACAGCGACCTGCTGGTGTGCGAGTACCTGCGGTTCATCGCGGACCTCCGGGGCATCGCTTCGGCGGCGCGGGGCGGGGCCATCGACGACGCGGTCGAGCAGGCCGGCATCACGGAGGCCTACTACCGACCGATCGGCCAGCTCTCCAAGGGGAACCGCCAGCGCGTTGGCCTCGCCCAGGCGATACTGCACCGCCCGGACATCCTGATCCTGGACGAGCCCACGGAGGGACTCGACCCCAACCAGCGAATGGTAATCCGTGAGCTGATCCGCTCACTGGGCGGGGACCGGACCGTGCTCCTGAGCACCCACGTGATGAGCGAGGTGGAGAACACGTGCGACCGCATCCTGGTAATCAATGGGGGCCGTCTGATCGTCGACAGCCCGGTGTCGGAGCTCCTGGACCGCGCGCGGGGATACCGGACCATCAGCGTTGAGGTGGAGGGCGAGGGGGCGCGGAGCCAGCTGGAGGGCCTTGACGGGGTCGACTCGGTCGAGCGCGCGGGCGCGAGCGGCAGGCGCGAACGATATGTCCTTTCGGTCTCGGGGGACGCCGACCCTCGTCCGGGAGTCTTCCGACTGGCCAAGGAGCGGGGCTGGGACCTGTGGGAGCTGCACGAAGAGCGTGCGCGGCTTGAGGACGTGTTCCAGTCCATGACGACCCAGGTCCGGGACCCGGAACCCTCCGCCGGCGACGATGCGGCATGAGCGTCTTTCCGTCGGCGGTGAGCCCCTCCTCGGCCCCAGACCGGGCGCAGGACGCGTCGCGCCCGCGGCGCCGCAGTACGGGTAATCGAACCTCCGACTCAGGACGGTAGGGAAACGGCCATGCGTCCAGTGATCGCTCTCATCATCAAAGACCTGAAGGGCTATTTCGATCAGCCCACGGGCTACATCCTGCTGGTGGTGTTCTCGAGCTCGCTGTCGTTCCTCTTCTTCAAGTCCGCCTTGGACACGTCCCAGGCCTCCCTCAGACCGCTCTTCGACTTGCTGCCATGGTTCCTCACGATCTTCGTGCCGGCCGCAACGATGCGCCTCTTCGCGGAGGAAGAGCGGGACGGGACCTTGGAGATCCTGTTCACCCAACCCATCAGAGGATGGAGCGTCCTGCTGGCGAAGTTCGCGGCGGGCAACCTGTTCGTGTTCGTGGCCATCACGGCAACGGTGGAGGCGCCGCTACTGCTGGGGACCGCGGGCGACCTGGACGGCGGCGCGATCGTGGCGCAATACATCGGCAGCCTCTTCCTGGCCGCCTCGCTGGTGGCCATCGGACTCTTCGCCTCGAGCCTGACGCGCAACCAGGTGGTCGCATTCATGCTGGGGCTGGCGCTCACCGCCGTCCTGATGTTCTTGGGGCTGGACCTGGTGCTGGAATCGGTGCCCTCTGCTGCGGCGGCCGTGGTTCAAGGGCTGAGTCCGCTGGTCCACTTCTCCAACATCGCCCGGGGAGTGCTGGCGCTTCGGGACGTGGTGTACTTCGCGGCCATCGTGGCGGCTTTCCTCGCGGGCGCGCACCTGTCTGTTCGGGGCAAGAGCCTGAGCCATCGCTCGGGGCCGTACCGCAACCTGCAGGCAGGCGTGGCCGGCCTCGTCGTCGTGAGCCTGCTGGTGGGGTGGTTCGGCGATTCCATCGGCGGGCGGCTGGACCTCACGGAGAGCCGCCGCTACACGCTGAGCTCCGGCATGAAATCCCTGCTCTCCGGCCTCGACGACGTGCTGACCATAAAGATGTACGCCTCGGACGACCTGCCCGTCGAGGCATCCCTGGTCCGTCGGGACGTGGACGACTTCCTCGACGACATGGCATCGGCATCGTCCCTGGTGCGGGTGGTCCGCATCCAACCACAGGAGAACGAGGACGCGGAGTTCGCCGCGCAGCGGGCCGGCGTGACGCCGGTCGAGTTCAACGTGCGGGGGCAGGACGAACTGCTGCTCAAGCGCGGCTATCTGGGCCTGGCGATGACCTACCTGGACCGCCAGGAAGCGATCCCGTTCATCCAGTCGCCGGAGGCATTGGAGTACCAGGCCGCCTCCATGATCAACCGCATGACGCAGACGCGCCTCAAGACGGTGGCCTTCCTGGGTGGCCACGGCGAGAAGACCGCGGCGACTAATCTCCAGGGTCTGGCCGCGAGCCTGCGAGGACAGTACGAAGTCCGCGACGTCGAGCCTGCCGCCGACGGCTCGGTGGACCTGAGCGGCGTGGACGTGCTGGTCGTCGCGGGGCCGACCGCCGAAGTCCCGGAGGTCGCGCGGCAGGCGCTCGTCCGCTACCTGGACGCGGGCGGCAACGTCCTGGCGCTCATTGACCGCGTAACCGTGGGTCAGTATGAGGACGGGCTGGTGGCCCAGACGAACCAGTCGAACTTCGGGAGCTTCGTCGAGTCCTACGGGGTCACCGTTCTGAACGACCTTGTGTACGATGCGCGCTTCAACCAGACCGCATCACTCGGCGGCGGTCCCTTCCCCATCTCCGTGTCGTACCCGTACTGGCCCCGCGCGACCGCGGTGGAGTCCCGGGTCACCGGCGATGTGGAGTCGGTGGTTTTGGCGTGGGTCAGCACCCTGAGCGTGAGGCCGGTTGAGGGCGTGGAAGCGATCCCCTTGCTCGAAACGAGCCCGTTCGCCGGCGTGGAAACCCCCTACTTCGACGTGACGCCTGGACGCCCGGGGACTGCCCCGGTATCCGCCGCGGAGCCCCGCCTGCTGGCGGTGGCCCTGACGGGCCCGGCGACGGCCGGGGGCGGAGGCGAATCGACCTACCGAATGGTGGTGATAGGCGACTCCGACTGGCTCAGCGACGGAGGAACGAGTATCGCGCCGGAGAACATTGTGCCCGCCCTCAATACGATCGACTGGCTGGCGCAAGAGGACTCCCTGGCCGCCATCCGGTCCAAGCTCGGCTCGTCCCGGCGGCTGCTGTTCGAGTCGAACGCACACCGCAATCTGATCCAGTACGGTAGCCTAATCGGGGTCCCGCTGCTGCTCGCCTGGGCCGGCCTGGCCCGGTACGCGCGGCGGCGCGCCGTGACCCGAAGGGTGTACGTCCGTGGCAGGTAGGCAAGTAGCGTTCATCCTGGCGGCCCTGGTGGTCGTCGGCCTTGCAGGCCTGGGACTCCGCCTGGCCTCCGGGGGCTCGGCGCCCACGACTCTTTCGGGCCTCTTCCCGCTCACCGACGAGGTTGTGGACCAGATGGTGATCCTGTCCGGGGACTCGGAAGTCCGGCTGTTCAAGGTCGGCGGAGAGTGGCGCGCCGGATCCCACCCAGAGTACTCCGTGCGGGTGATCAACCTCTGGGCGGCGATCGACCTTCTGCCGAGCGCCCAGGCGGTGGCCGAGCGGCCCACGAGCCACGAGCGGCTGGGTGTTGACCGGAACGCCGGGGTCACGGTGACGTTCTACCGCAACGGAAGTGTGCTGGACAGTGTGCTCATCGGCAAGTGGTCCGAAGATGCCCAGTTGGGCTACCTGCGGCACCCCCCCGGGGACACGGTCTACGGACTCCCCTTTGACATCGCCTTCATCTTCGATCCGGACCCCGACGCATGGCGGGACCCGGACATCGTGAACGTGCCGGCCGCCCAGGTGGCGTCCGTGGCGGTGGCTGGGCCTGAAGGAACGTACGCGCTTGCCCAGACGGGCCTGGGCTGGACGCTGACCGACGACAACGGAGCGCTGCCAGCCAACCCGATGGGTGTGGATTCCGTGCTGCGACTCCTGGCCCCTCTGGTCGCCAGCGGCTTCGCGACGGCGGAAGAGGCCGCGGGACTGGATATCAGCGATCCGTACGGGAGTGTTTCGGTCACGCTACTTGGCGGCGGCGATGGTCAGCGGGTGGCGTTCGCTCGGAGGGACGAGGGTTCGTACTACGCGGTCGCCGGGGGTGAGAGCACGGTGTTCATCGTCGACGCGGACGTCGTCGATGCGGTGCTGCTGCCGGCGAGTCAGCTGACACAGTAGGCTTTCGGCCTGGGGACGCCGGACGGGGGCTCAGGAGCGGGCGGCGAGCGAGACGGCGGGCTCGTCGGCCGGGCGGGGCGCGCCCTCGACGCCGCGGCGCAACGCCTCCGCAAGGCGATGTAGCTCCGGGGGCTTCTCGATCCAGTCCAGCACCCCCTCCGCGAGCCACTCCCGCGATTGCCTGCCCGGCGAGTACCCGCTGAGCGCGATGACCCGGACATCCGGGTCCCGCTGCCTCAGGAGCTGGAATAGCTCCATTCCGCCCATCGTAGGCATGGTGACGTCCGTCAGGACCAGGGCGATCTCGTCGCGGTGCTGGTCGTAGAGATCCAGTGCCTCGTACCCGTTGGTCGCGGTCAGCACGCGGTAGTCCAGGTGGTCGAGCAGCATGTCCATGGCATCGAGCAGGACCGCGTCGTCCTCCACCAGGAGCAGCGTCTCGCCGTTGCCGAGGGGCGTCCGGTCCCCCGCGTCGCGCTCCATCCCCAGGCGCCCGGCCATCACCATCGGCAAGTAAATCGTGAAGGTCGTGCCGCTTCCCGGCCGGCTCTCGACGGCGACATGGCCGGCGTGCTGTTTGACGATGCCGTAGACCTGCGCCAGGCCGAGCCCGGTCCCCTGTCCCGAGGCCTTGGTGGTGAAGAACGGCTCGAAGACCCGCTCACGGACCTCGGCGGTCATGCCTACCCCCGTGTCCGAGACCTCCAGGACGGCCCACGCCCCCGCACCCACGCCCCGCGCAAGCGTAGGCTGACCTGCCTGGACCTCCAGGGAGGAGAGCCGAAACGCCAGCTCGCCGCCGTTCGGCATGGCGTCTCGGGCGTTGACAGCCAGGTTGGTCACCACCTGCTGGATCTGGGTCGGGTCGGCCATCACCTGGCATCCGCCTGGCTGAACGTCCATTGACCTGCCCCCAATGGTTGTACCAGACGCTATGTTAGTCC
>CAYTEC010000002.1:0-55738 GCA_964436745.1 uncultured Dehalococcoidia bacterium
GGCGCGCGAGATGCCCACGTGGCGGAGTCGCCAACTGGCGGCCTGGCTCACCGATGTCTACTCCGGGGCGAGCGCGGAGAGCAGCCTGTCGCCCAAGATGCCGAGGAACTCCGCCTCCCGCCGCAGACTGATCTCCAAGATCTGAGAGTTGCGCCAGTCCCGGTACGCCGCCTGGAGCGCCGTATCCGTCGTGAGCCCCACGGCCGTGGCCATCGCGTCCAGTGACGCGCCGATCTGGGCCGAGGCGGACGGATCGCCCAGGGTCAGCGCGTTGGCGGCCTTCCATCCAAAGTAGGCGTCGGAGGCCTCGGCGAAGAGCTTCGCCGTCTCGATCTTGCCAATCATGACGGTGACGTCGCTCTGGAGGGCAACCAGGGACTCGTCCGTCGCGGCCTGGCTCTCCTGGAGGGCCGTGATGGCCGTGGCATTGTCGGCGGAAGACCCCTGGTTTGCGGCGACCTCGTCTCGGGTCAGGAGGTAGCTGGCCTTCAGATCGTCCAGGGCCACGGTGAGGGCCGCCAGGTCACCGACCGCGGTCGCCAGGCCGTCGCCAGCCTCCGATAGGGATGTCGCCAGGGACGCCTGCCGGGTCCCCAGGGCGGCCGTGGCATTCTTGTTGGCGCTGACGCCGGCCCGCGCCGACGCCAGGTCCAGCTCCGTTGCTGCCTGGTCCTCGCCCAGGGCATTTAGGGAGTCCTGAAGGGCCGTCTGGGCCTCCTCGAGGGTACCCCTGACCGCGGCCAGCCCCGTCTCCAGGCTCGTGACGCGCCCAGTCGCCGTCGCAAGGTCGGTGTCGCCGGATGCGAGGGAGGCCGATAGGGCGACTATCTCCCCTTCCGCCGCGCTCAGCCGCTCCACGGCGCCCGCCAGGCTGCCGCGGGCCGAGTCCACCTCCGCGGAAACCCCCTCCAGGTCGGCGCGGACCGTGCCCAGCCCTCCTGATACGCCGACCACGTCGTCTCCGGCGCCGCCCGCGCTCACCCGGGCCCACACGCCGACGCTCAACGCCAGGATCCCGACTACCAGGGCCGCGGTCGGCAGCCACCGCTCCACCATGGGCAAGTACCCGCGAACCACCTCCACGACGACTTTCCACATAGCTGCGCTCCTCATATCTACAGAGGCCGCTTCGCTCCGAGAGCTCCAGCCTCTTTTGGCCTCGCCGGCGGGGACCGCCGGGAGGACATCAGGGGGCATCGGCCTGGGCCGCTGCCCCATCGGCGCCGCGTCTACTCCTCCGGTTCGGTGCCCTCCAGCTCTCGCAGGAACCCCTCGATGTCCGGGGGCAGCTCCTGGTCGTCCTCCGATCCCGAGAGGCCGACCGACTGGGAATCGTAGTCCCACTCGAGGCGGCGGATAAGGGCTCGCATTTGCGGGTTGCGACGGACGAGCCGGTTCAGCTCCTGGTACTGCTTGTCGCCCTGCTGGACGAGCGAGTCCATGTTCAGATTGAAACCGTAGAGTCCGTCGAGGGCTCGCAGCAAGGCCTCCTGGCCCCGAATGTCCTCCTCGACCCGGATGTAGGGAGGGAGCTGCACCAGGAGATGCATCATCTCCATGCCCCGCTCCGGGGCCAGCTCGCTGGCCATCAACATGATGGTGGTGGGGCCGCCATAGCCGCTTGTGCGGACACCGGCGGCCTTGAGGTAGTCCTGCACGGACTCCTCCGTGGCCCTCCCGCTGACGCCGACGGGCCGCGTGTGCGGCGTGCGCCCGTACATGGCCCCAAGCAGACAGTATCGCCGCACTCCCAGCTTCTCCGCAACGGAGAGCACGGACTCGACGAACTCCTCGCCGCGCCAGTGGGGCTCGTAGGCGTGGACGAACACCAGATCGTGGCCGCCGGGTAGGGAGGCGTAGCGCAGGTCGGCATTGGGCACCTTGAGTCCGGAGCCGTCGGCCAGCCGGAGGGGCCGGTAGCGGGTGAAGTCATAGTATGTGCCTGGGCGCTGTAGCCTGCCCAGGTCCCGAGCCCCCAGGTGACGTTCGAGCTCGGTCAGGGCCAGGGTGCCGACCCTGCCCACGTCGACCCACTCCCGAAGCGCCACGAACATATGAGGGTCGCGAAGCTGGGGAACCGGTTCGTCCAGCTCGAAGGCGCCCACGAGCATCCGCTCAACCTCCGCGCGCCGGTGCCGCGCATGTCCCTGGCGCTTGCCGCCTAGGGTACATCGCTTTCCCGCCCTCAGCAACCTGTGTCCCACCAGGGGCGGCTTGGGCACGCCGCGGCTCCGGCGCACCGGAGTGGGTCGTGCGCTTGACGCCCTCGCCTCGAGCGAGGGCTCGGAATCCGCCGCCCGGCTTCCCGTGGCGCGCCCGAGCCCCTATAGTGGTCGCTGGCGAGCCGCGGCCGATGGGCGCGCCGGCCCCGCAGTCCAAGACGAGCGCCTCAGGAGGGAAACATGGCGATACGCGTCGTGACGGACAGCACCGCCGACCTCCCCGCTGACATGGTCCAGGACCTTGGGATCCACGTGGTGCCTCTGAACGTGCACTTCGGTGAAGACACGTTCCTGGACGGCGTCGACATCAACCCGGACGACTTCTACCGCCGGCTGGTGGCCAGCGCCCGCGCACCCACCACGTCGCAGCCCTCCGTGGGGGCGTTCGTCGAGACCTACGAGCGGCTGCTCGCGGAGTCAGACGGCGTGGTCTCCGTGCACCTATCGTCGCACGTGAGCGGCACGCACAACTCGGCGACCCAGGCGCGGGAGGAGATGGGGAAAGACAAGCCGATCGTCGTCGTGGACTCGCTCCAGGCGTCGCTGAGCCTCGGGCTGGCTGTACAAGCCGCCGCGCGGGCGGCCCAGCGGGGTGCGGGGCTGGCAGAGGTCCAGGCGGAGGCGGAGAGCGCGTCGGGAAGGGCGCACCTCTTCGGCTTGCTTGAAACGCTGGAGTACCTGCAGAGGGGCGGGCGCATCGGCCGTGCTCAGGCGTGGGTCGGAACGCTGCTCCGCGTCAAGCCGATCCTCACGATCCGGGACGGCATAGCGCACCCACTGGAGCGGCCGCGCACGCGCGCCAAGGGCGTGGACCGGCTGGTGGAGCTGACCGTGGAGCACTCCCCGCTGGAGGGCCTGGCGGTGATCCACTCCAACTCGCCAGAGCACGCCGCGGCGCTGGTGGAGCGGGTGGCAGCGTGCCTGCCGGAGGGCAAGATCATCGTTGGGCGTTTCGGGCCCGTGATGGGGACGTACCTTGGCCCCGGTGCGCTGGGGATAGCGCTGCTGGAGGCGCTTTAGGCACCAGAAGCCGCGGTCCGGGGGTGGACCGCTCGTCGTCAACCGTGCTGGACCGGCGGCTAGCTGTAGCCGAGGTTGCCGGTCCAGCCGAGCGCCCTAGGTGCGAGAAGACGGGGTCTTGGACCGAGTGCTCTTGCTGCCGTTGCGGACGGCGCTCTCATCGGTCCCAGTGCCCTTCCGGAACTCCTTCATCGCCTTGCCCATGGAGTTGGCAAGCTTCGGAAGCCGGGTGCTCCCGAAGATGAGCAGGACGATGAACAGGATGATCAGGAGCTCCGGCATGCCGACGCCTCTCAAGAAGCCCATGATTGCCACCTCTCCGGGACTATGTGACCTCGGCGTTCACGCACACGATCACCTCTGAGCGAACCCGGTACAGCCACATTGTCGCAGGTTCGCCGTGCCCTAGCAAGCCCTGGCTAGCCGCGCGAGCGCCCGCTACGGCGCCCGCACCTCGGCCTGGCCCTCGTAGTCGAACTCGATCTCCTCCGAGCCCGTGGGAAGCTCGATGGCCACGGTCCCCTCGACCTGAAAGGTTGCGGACTCGCCGTCGAGGAGGCTCTGAACCAGGGAGCCTTGGGTAGCGGCCGCGCCACCCCCAAGATCGAGGGGCACCCTGATCTCGGTGGTAGTCTCCGCCGCCACCGACAGGCCCTCCAGCGTGCCAAAGTCCAGCAAGGTCACTCTGTCCCCATCCACATGGTCGAACGTGTAGCGGAGGAGGGTGATGGTCCCCTCGGACCCGCTGGGATTGTCGATGTCGAGGGTGGCGATCAAGCTCAGCCGCGCGGCGGACACTCGCTCGACCCTCATCCCGGTGAACTCGACCGTGCCGCCGCCGCCCCCGCCGCTGCCGACCCGCGTCTCGATTATGGAGAGGACGTCGCGGTACTCCGAAGGCAGCAGCGCCAGGCCCACGGAGACCTTGTCCGCCAGGAAGGTGGCCGTCGCCGAGCTCTCGATGCTCCGGTCCAGGCCGCCGATGGGGAAGGAGCCGACCAGGCCGATGAGGCCGACCCAGAGGAGGGCGCCTGCCACGAGCCCCAGTCCGGCCCCTCCGGCGCTGTCCACCCAGCCCAGCAGGATCAGCTTCAGCAGCTTCCGCAGTATGTTGGCCGCGAACATGGCGCCGATGAAGATCACGCCGAACACGACGACGAACCCGATGAGCTTCGCCAGGTTCTCGTCGGAGATGAAGTCCAGGTTTTCCGCCAGCGGCCCACCGAAGCGCCCCGCCAGGAAGATCCCGGCGATCACGCCCACAGCGCCGAAGACCGCCTTGATGACCCCCGTCCGCCACCCGATGAATCCGGCGACTACCAGTGTTACCAGGATGACAATGTCCAGCCAGTTTATTCTTTCTTCCCCTTGTGGAAGGTCTGCCTCGCCGCCCTATTCTAGTGCTTGCGCGCCGCGGGCTCAACACGGGTGGCCGCCCAGGGGCGGCCCGGACCCCCTTGGGGGGCAGCTATCTTGATGGCGGCCGCGTCCCCGAAACGGCGTGGAATTGCCCGCCGAGGGCCTTGACATCCCGTGATGCCGATGTGATAGCATCGTCCCCGCGGCACAACATGATGTGGTCGTGACGCAGCCAACCACAAGATGTGGTGTCCCGGAGGCCGGACGATGCGGTGTCCCTACTGCGGCGATGACGACTCCCGGGTGACCGACTCCCGTGACACGGAGGACGGCATCCGCCGCCGCCGCGAGTGCCAACGCTGCGGGCTCCGCTTCTCCACGTCCGAGCGCGTCCAGACCACCGCGCTGCTGGTGGTGAAGCAGGACGGGCGACGCGAGGAATTCCACCGGGACAAGGTGCGCATCGGCGTGCTCAGCGCATGCACCAAGCGCCCCGTCAC
Source organism: uncultured Dehalococcoidia bacterium (assembly GCA_964436745.1). Taxonomy (GTDB): domain Bacteria; phylum Chloroflexota; class Dehalococcoidia; order Lucifugimonadales; family UBA1127; genus CAYTEC01. Next base: position 5,102 of record CAYTEC010000002.1, read on the forward strand.
CGCGGAGGACGTCGACCGGCTCGCGGACGCGATCGAGCGGGAGCTGGGAACCCTGGGGCGCGCGGAGATCCCGAGCGCGGTCATCGGCCAGATGGTCATGGAGCGGCTACGGGCCCTGGACCGGGTCGCGTACGTTCGCTTCGCCAGCATCTACCGCAACTTCCAGGACGTGGAGAGCTTTCAGAAGGAAGTCGAGGAGCTTCTTCAGGCACGGCCCGCGAGCCCCGAGCTACAAGCCCAGCTCTCTTTGCCCTTCAACGGCGAGGGCACGGAGGGCAAGCGACGGGGAGGCCGGAAGGCGGCCTCGATCCGCGGCAAAAGGACATAGCTACATTACGTGGGAAGCCGCAGCGGTGAAGCTCCCGTGGCCCAGAGTCAACGGCCCGGAGGGGAAGAATGAGTAACCACATCCATGCAATTGGCGAGATGATCCGGGAACGCCGCGAGGAGTTGGGCATGACCTCGCGTGACCTCGCGCTGAAGCTCCGAGAACAGGGGTCCAATGCCACTCCTTTGATGATCGAAGACACCGAACGGGCCGGCCTCTATCTCAATAACGCAAACTACTTTCACGCGATCGCAACGGCGCTGGGATTCGACCCGCAGGAACTGCAGCGCATTGGCCTGATCGGGGCGACATGGCATGCTTTCGATGCCATGATTCAGCGTCACAATGTGGATCCGAGAAAGAAGGCGGCACTCCACCTAGAGGTCCAGGAGTGGCTCGACCTCCATGTTGAGCACTCGCGGTCAGAGGCTAGTTTCAGGGGTTGGAACGAAGTGCCTGACCTTCCGGACTTGATAGCCGAACTGGAACGTCGGCTGATCCAGTAGCACCGTGAGAACCATGAAAGCCAGCGATCGCGAGTTGATCAGCCGCCGGGATAAGCTTCGGCGGGAGAACATGATCCGGAATGCAGTCGTGCTTGCTGAGGGCTGTCTGAAACACCGCGATGCGATTGGCCCGCGCGTGGATATCCGGAGCCTGGCATTTGATTGCGGCGTTACGGATATTGTTCTGCGGCCCATGAGAGTTCCGGCAGTGCTCACACGCGAGGAGGAGCGTTGGATAATAGCAGTCGACAGCCGTAGTCCGCAGGGCCCGGAGCGCGTCCGGTTCTCAATCGCGCACGAACTGGCGCACCTCTTGTTGAGACAGTCGCCAAACGCCCCGTCTGAAGGTACCGTGGCTTTGCGAGGAGGGCCTTCGTCACAGGTTGAGTCAGTCTGTGATGAGATCGCAGCCCGCATACTCATGCCCGAATCGGCGTTCGTATCACATGCGGGGACGTTCGGCTGGAGCCTTGGAGGAGTCCACAGTTTGGCATCGCGATTCGAGACATCGATCACGGCCACCGCTCTGCGGCTATCCAAGTTGCACCCGGAACCCTGCGCCTTGACTTTCTGGTCCTTGCGCAACATGACTAGTTGGAATCGGCTACTTCCGGCGTGGACGGTGACCAACGATCGTCACACAGGTGGAAGGATAGACATCATCCCGCGACCAGGCATGGACCCTCTGCCCACCGTGCGATCGGCGGCGCATACAGCAGACCTCGCCACGGGAACCGAGCAGGTCCGCGAGGGGCGCCGCGGCCGAGTCATGGAGCGGTACACAGAGGCGAGGCGCTTCGGGAAGGGAGATGGAGCGTTCGTCCTAACCCTGACGCATTTGGACAAGATGTGAGCCTTGACCAGCGGTCCACAGCACGCGCCGCCAGCAGACCCCCCAAGGGGGCCTGACCGGCGGTCCAGAGAAAGGGGTAGTCAAGCCATGGACGCTCCCTTGTATCGATGGGAAGGCGCGGCCGACGTGGAATTATCACGGCTGGAGGACGACGCCCAGCCGCCGGAGCAACCCGAGGGCGGCGCGTCGCCGCCGATGGACCCCGCCCACTACAAGCAGAGCGCCATCAAGCGCGGGGCCACACCGGTCATGGCCAGCGTGATGCGGGGCAAGGCCGTCCACCGTTCGGCGCGGGCCTGGAGGCCGCTGCGCTCGTAAGTGTCAGAACCGCGACGCCGAATCCCAACACCGAGGTGCGAGAGTGAGTGAGAGCAAGCGCCACAAGCAACTGAAGCGGCGCGCCGCGGGTTCCTCCGGCCGAACGGAAGTCCCCTTGCAAGGAGGCGGACGTTTGGACGCGGCAACCAAGCGCCGAGCGACCGAAGTGGAGCTGAGCGGGAACTTCCCTGCGGCGGCAAGCAGGCTTCGAAGAAGCGGCCTCAATCAGAAGGTTCTTCAAGTCCCTCAGCAGGACATGCCGAAAGCCCGAGCCGCAATGAGGGCTGCAGGCGTGGGAGGCACGGTCAAGAACCTCTCCGGCACGCGCCGGTCCAGCGTCCTCCGGCGACGGAGAAGGCCGTAGTTCCTTTGGCCCTCCCAGTTGTCCAACTACAACCTACCCACCAGGAGTCCGCAATGCTGGAAGCCCACGCAGACCAGACAGTAGAGCGCGCCGCCCTCCTCCGGGAGCTGCGCGAGACCATGGCCCGGGAGTCGGACCCGACCGTTCGGGAATCCCTCCAGCGCGCCATCGCCGCCCTGGAGTCGGCGGAGGGGGCGCTGGACGCTCCCGAGGCGCGTCGGCGTATCGGCAGCGCCCTGCGAGCCGCTGGCCTGACGGCCGAGCCGCCGGAGGGCGCGCCCCAGCTCACCGAGAACGCCAAGGTGGTCCTCTCGCGGCGTTACCTGCTCAAGGACGAGCGGGGTGAGCCGGCGGAGACGCCGGAGGGAATGCTCTGGCGGGTCGCCCGCGCAATCGCGGACGCGGACCGGCTGTACCCCGACGACTTGCCGAACGCATCGAACAGCAACGGCGCCGCCGGATCGTCGCGTATCGGCGATGCGGAGGTCATGGACGCCCGGGTGGAGGCGACGGCGCAGTCGTTCTACCGGGCGATGAGCCGGCTGTGGTTCCTGCCCAACTCGCCCACGATGATGAACGCCGGCAGCGGCGCCGGCACGCTGAGCGCCTGCTTCGTCCTCCCCCTGGAGGACAGCATGACGGACATCATGCAGGCGGCCACGGACATCGCCATGGTCCAGAAGTTCGGCGGCGGCACGGGCGTGGCCCTCTCACGGCTCCGGCCCAAGGGCGCCTCCATATCGACGACCCACGGCCGCGCCTGCGGACCCATCGCGGTCCTCCAGCACCTCTCCTCCGTATCGACGATGATCACCCAGGGCGGCAAGCGGGACGGCGCGAACATGGCCGTGATGGACGTGCACCACCCCGATATCTCGGAGTTCATCACCTGCAAGCACCAGGAAGGGCTCATCACCAACTACAACATCTCCGTGGGGGCGACGGACGACTTCATGCAGGCGGTGCGGGACGGCGGGCCGATCGACGTCAAAGACCCAACGACCGGGGAGACCCTCCGTCAGCGGGACGCGCGAGACCTGTTCGAGCAGATCGTCGAAGGCGCCTGGCGGAACGGCGAGCCGGGGATGGTCTTCCTGGACACGATCAATCGCTCCCATCCCACGCCTCAGTTGGGGCGGATATCCGCCACCAACCCGTGCGGCGAGCAGCCGCTGCTGCCCAACGAGTCGTGCAACCTGGGCTCAATCAACCTGGCGCGGATGCTGCGCTACACGCCGGACGGCGCGGAGATCGCCTGGGACCGCCTGGCGGAGACCGTTACGATGGCGGTCCACTTCCTCGACAACGTCATCGACGCCAACCAATACTCGGTCCCGGCCATCGAGCGGGTCACCAAGCTCACGCGGAAGATCGGCCTGGGGGTGATGGGCTTCGCCGACATGCTGGTGCGGCTCGGCATCCCCTACGACTCGGACGAGGGTCTCGCGACGGCCCGCGACGTGATGGGGTTCATCTCCCATGAGGCGGACGCCGCGTCCAGCGCACTGGCGGAGACGCGCGGCACGTTCCCCGCCTTCAAGGGGAGCCGCCTGGACCACCCCGGCGCCCCGCCCATGCGCAACGCCTGCCGCCTGACCGTGGCCCCCACCGGCACCATATCGATGGTCGCCGGCTGCTCCAGCGGCGTCGAGCCTATCTTCGCCCTGGCCTTCCGCAAGCACAACATCCTGGAGGGTCAGACTCTCTTCTACATCGACGAAGCATTCGAGGCCGTGTCGCGCAACGAGGGCTTCTACTCGGACGAGCTGACCGATTGGCTCTCCGAGGGTAACTCCCTCCAGGCCACCGCGGACGTGCCGGGGTGGACGAAGCGCGTGTTCGTCACAGCCCCGGTCATAGCACCGGAGTGGCACGTGCGAATGCAAGCCGCGTTTCAGGAGCACACCGACTCCGCCATATCGAAGACCATCAACTTCCCCAATGAGGCGACGGTGGAAGACGTACGCCGCACCTACGATCTGTCATGGGATCTGGGGTGCAAGGGCATCACCGTCTACCGGGCGGGCAGCCGGGAAAAGGAAGTGCTGACTGCGGGGACGGTTACAAGGGAAGGGACCGACTCGCCGGAAGCGGCGGGCCACCTGGTGCCACGGCAGCGTCCCCAGAGCGTCCGAGGAATGACCGAGCGGATTCGGACGGGCCACGGCACCATGTACGTCACCATCAACGTAGACGACGATGGCCGCCCCTTCGAGGTGTTCACCGCACTCGGCAAGGGCGGCAGCTCCGACTCGGCCCAGCTTGAGGCGGTATCACGCCTGATCTCGATGGCGCTGCGGGCGGGGGTCGATCCCGAATCGATCATCTCCCAGCTCCGGGGCATCACGGACGACCCGGTGTGGGACAGCGGCGTGCTGGTGCGCTCGGCCCCGGACGCCGTGGCACTGGCGCTGTCGCGCGCCGTCGGCGGCGAGGGTCCGAGCCCCTATGGGGCGCAGTTCGCGCTCTTCAAGCGGGATGCGGTCGACCGTGGGACGACGGGTACAGTGGCGGTGGCCGACGGTCCCACGGAGGGCGGCGTGAGCGGCTGGGGCCGCTGCCCCGAGTGCTCCGGCCCCCTGGTCTCCCAGGAGGGGTGCCTCATGTGCCGGGAGTGCGGCTACAACAAGTGTGGATAAGGCCCGCCGGGGAGGGGCCGATCCCATCGGCCCACCTACCCCGAGGGTTTTCACTGAGTCGGGGGCGGGTGCGTTTCCTCCAGCGTGCCCGCCCCCGATCGATTCTTCGCCCCGTGCCGGACCAAGGACTCGTGCCGGCGAGCACGTGACCGCCGACGTGGCGGAGCCGGAAGAGCGACCACACGGCATGGTCGCCCATGCCTCCCACTCCACCGCGCCGCGCTTGGCCGCGCTACGGGATAGGATCGTCGAGTGCCGCCGGTGCCCCAGACTGGTGGAGCACCGGGAACGCATGGCCCGCGAGAAGCGGCCCCGATTCGTCGCGTGGGACTACTGGGGCCTGCCGGTGCCCGGCTTCGGCGATCCGGCCGCGCGCCTGTGCATCGCCGGGCTCGCGCCGGCGTCCCACGGAGGCAACCGGACCGGCCGTGTCTTCACCGGCGACCCCTCCGCCACCTTCCTCATGGCTGCCCTGCATCGAGCCGGGTTCGCGAACCAACCCACCTCGGAGCACCGCGACGACGGGCTGCGCCTCCACGACGCCTACATCCTCGCCGCCCTGCGCTGCGCCCCGCCGAACGATCGTCCGACGGCACGGGAGATGGCACAGTGCCGATCGTTCATGGAGGAGGAAATGGGCCTCCTGCCAAACGTCCGGGCGGTGCTGGCCTTGGGTCGGATCGGATTCGATGCATACCTGCGGACCGTCGCAGGATTGGTGGGGAAGCGTCCGCCGTTCCGGCACGGGGCGCGCCACGATCTCGGCGACGGCCTCCCGACACTGTTCGCGTCCTACCACCCGAGCCCGCGCAACACCAACACAGGCCGGCTCACGGCGGAGGCGTTCGCGGAAGTGCTGGCGGACATCCGAGAGCACCTGCAAGCGGGGTCTTGAGGCGCGCCCGGGGGAACTAGGCGTGCGCGATTCCTTGACACCAGGCCGCTCCCGCAGCTACCATCGATGAGCACGGCCCGGTGGTGTAGTGGCCTAACACACCGCCCTGTCACGGCGGAGATCGTGGGTTCGAATCCCATCCGGGTCGCCACCAGTCAGTTGTCTCCCCTGCCATGCGGGGAGCGTCGCGTGGACAGCAAAGGCCGCATGAACAGGGCGGCCTTCTTGTTGGTCGGAGCGCCGGAAATAGGTCTCGGAGGCCGCACGCGTTACCCGTCCGCCACCCGCCCGTCACGATCGCTTTCTCAGCACAACGTGGGTTGCGCCGCCGACCACGATGTCGGGCAAGGCTGCAAATACCAGCCCGTGGCCAGCACGGCGAGGCGCGTGGGAACTGCGAACCCTCGTCCGCCCTCTACACTCGAATCATATCCCCCGCTGATGGAGCAGTCATTCACAAGGCTGGCGGTGACGATCTCAAAGCCTGTGACGACATCAGGACCGTTGGGAAGCAAGAGCGGCTTCACCTACCCCCAAGACTTGCGCCAGACGCCGCGATGGTCCTGCCAGGACTTGAGGCAGTGCGAGCCTCGAGGCACGGCGCTCAGTCGCGCCCCGGATCCGCTACGGCCGCTGCGACCAGCAGCACCGCTTTGCCTTGAGCCCGCTGCCACATGGGCATGGGTCGTTGCGGCCGATGCCTCGCCAGCGAACCAGCGACTCGGCGCGCCGCTCGGCCATGATGGCCTGGGGATGCATTCCCCGCCGCCTGCCCTCGACGACTCGTCTCAGCGGCTGTTCGACGTGCGCGAAGAACTGCCTCAGGCCGTCGCAGAGGTAGTTGAGCCCGGGCTCGCCGTCATCCGCGCTCGCGAAGCGGTCCTTTGGGCACCCGCCGTTGCATACCTCGAGCCACTGGCAGGAGCGGCACTGCGCTGGAAGGAGGTCCCGCTTGTCCTCGCCGAAACGAACCTGGCTCGGAGCATCGACCAGCTCGCCCAGGAGGGAGGTGTCGAGGTCGCCGATGCGGTGCTCGGCCGTGACAAAGTGATCGCAAGCGTACACGCCGGCGTCGTGCTCTAGGACGAACACCCGCCCACAGGTCGGGGCCATCCAGCACACATTGGCCGTTCCTCCCGCCCACACGAGCGACATCTCGGCGAAGAATTGGACCTCCAGCCTTCCGATGTCGTGGTGGACCCACTCGTCGAACACCGCGCTGAGGAACCGCCCATACCCCTCGGGTGTCACGGACTCCACCACCACCTGCCCATCCCGGTCGCGTCGCACGATAGGTATGAACTGGATCCATCCGGTATCGAGGGTTCTGAGCGCACGGTAGACGCCCAGCGGGTCTTCCGCCACCGCCGAGTTCACCGTGCACAGCAGGTCTGGCTGGATGCCGTGGGCCTGCAGGCGACGAACACCCGCCACCGCTCGATCATATGAGCCACGGCCACGGCGGTCCTTGCGATGGGCATCGTGCAGCCACCGCGTGCCATCGACGCTCAGCCCCACATCGAAGTGCTCATCGGCCAGAAACGCGCACCACTTCTCATCGAGGAGCGTGCCGTTGGTCTGAAGGTTGTTCAGGCAGGTCCACCCGTCGGGGAGGTAGCGTTTCTGCAGCTCCACGGCGCGTCGAAAGAAGTCGAGTCCCGCCAACGTCGGCTCGCCGCCATGCCACACGAACGGGACGATCGGTCCTGGGCTGGCCTCCATGACCTGACGGACGTAGGTTTCCAGCAGGGCGTCCGACATCCGGAATCGATGCGGGCGAGTGTAGAAGCTCGTGGTATCGAGATAGTAGCAGTAGGTGCAATCCAGGTTGCATATGGGACCGATCGGCTTCGCCATGACCACGAAGGGCTCGCGAGCCGATTTCTCATCAGTCGGGACTCCGCTCACCAATTTGCCCCTCCTCTGTCGGGGGCCCGCCTACTCGACGCGGGGGCTGCGTCAGAATAGACGGGCCCTCACCCATTGATTGTGGGGCAGATGGGGGGAGCTACGCCCCCAGGTGCTTTTCGAAGAACGCCCAGACCTTGTTCCAGCCGTCCACCGCGGCCTCCTGGCGGTACATGGGCCGATCGTAGTAGAAGAAGCCGTGGCCCGCGCCGTCGTAGCGGTGGAACTCGTATTCTTTGCCGTGGTTCTTTAGCTCCTGCTCCTGTGTGTCCACCTGGTCGGGCGGGGGGTTCTGGTCGTCGTTGCCGAACAGGCCGAGCAGGGGGCACGAGAGGTCCTTGGTGTATTCCAACGGCGACACTGGCTGGTTGGGCGTGAGCCGGTCCGCAGCTTGCACCACGTTGCCGCCCCAGCAGTCGACCGCGGCGTCGAAGATTCCGTCCGTCCGGCAGGCGGTGAGGAAAGTCTGACGGCCGCCCGAGCAGGTGCCGATGAGGCCTACCTTCCCGTTGAGCTGGCCCGTGGCCCGGAGGTAGGCGGCAGCCGCAGTCATGTCGCCGACCACCTGGTCGTCAGGCACGCCCCCCCCCGCGCGGGCCTGAGCAGCCACGTCTTCCGGCGTGCCGTGCCCCACGCGGCAGTAGATGTCCGGGCACAGGGCGACGTAGCCGTGGTGGGCGAATCGACGGGTGGTCTCCTTGTAGAACTCGTCCCAGCCGGGCATGTGCGCTATGAGCACGACCCCGGGGAACGGACCATCGCCCGTCGGCTTGGCGAGGTAGCCGTGGATCGTGTCCCCCTGGTGACCCTGCATGGTCACGGTCTCCGCGACCATCCCCTCGTACTGGTCCGTCGTGTATGGCATCACACCACCTCCTTTTTGCTCGGCCCATCTTGGACTCGCCCCGATGGCCTGTCAAGCGCGGGCCTCGCCTCCGCGAAGACGCTCCGCAGCGCCCAGGTTCGGGCGGCCACACGCGTGGCCGCGTGCGACCGTCGCCGATGCGCCGTCCCACTGGGTTCACGGGACTGGGGTACGGGTGTGGAATCGCGGGGCCACAGGGCTTCTCGGCAGACATCTGTCGCGAGCGGGCTGGCGGTGAAACACGGGCCGCTAGGAATCCTCGGGCGGTCGTATTCGATTGTGCCGCCGTCACGGCGCCTTTGCTTCAGAGGGCCCGACAAGAGTGAATCGGGTGAGGAGTGAAGGGGCATGAGCAAGGCGCGGATACTTCGAGGCTTGGTGCTCTTGGCCAGCCTGGCTCTCGCACTGATGGTGAGCGCGCCGCGGCTGAGCCCCGTCGCGCAGGCGGCTTTGCCGGGAGACAGCGGCCAGTTCGCGATCGACTCGAACCGCGACGGAAACGAAGAAATCTACGTTACGAACGCCGATGGGAGTGGGAAGACGCTCGGCCGGATTGGCAACCTCTCAATCCCATCCCCGTGGTCATCGACATCAAACCCGGCTCCGACCCGAGCTCAGCGAACCTGAACGGAAACGGCGTAGTGCCGGTGGCTGTCCTGGGGAGCGCCTACTCCGACGTGACGGCCATCGACGTGGGGACGGTCACTTCTGGCCTGATTGGTACGGAGGCCACCCCCCGCAGTCGCTCGGATACCTCGACGACCTGCTCGGGCGCCAAAGCCACGCGCTCCCGCACCTCCACGGAGGCCGACTGGTGGCTGATGCCGACGACGGGTCTGAGCATTCCTAGGCGTCCGACCTGGCAGCGCCGGCGTCCCGCGCCGTGTCAGCAAAGTTCGATCCGGTCGTCGGGGTCGCGCCGAGTCCTTCCACCCACCCAGGCGGCTGTAAGACGCACGATGGCTCCGCGGCCAGGTAGTCGCCGGTCACCCCGTAGGCCCTGGCGCGACAGCCCCCGCAGACAGTGTTGTACGGACATACGCCGCACTTCCCCTTCAGCTGAGCCGGGTCCCGCAGCGCCCGGAACAGGGGGGAGTTCCGGTACGTCTCCACCAGCGAGTCTCGGCGCACGTTGCCCGCGGCGATCGGGAGGAAGCCGCTCGGAAGGATGTCGCCTCGGTGTGAAACAAAACAGATGCCCTTGCCATCGTTTGTGGTGCCGATCCCGGCGGCCCGCTCACCCTCGCTCCGCTGGATCATCACGCGGCGGTAGGGCTGGCCCAGGGTGGTCTTAACCTGGTAGGTGGCCTTGAGGGATAGGTCGTAGAGCCAGTTGAAGGTGGCCTCGTGCTCCTCAGGCGATACCAGATCGTCGGTCTGCGCCCGGCCGGTGGGCACCAGGAAGAATACGTCCCACAGCACCACGCCTAGTCCCTCCAGCAGCGATGGCATGAGGGAGAGGTCGCCGAAGGTCCGTCGGCTGACTACGGTGTTCAGCTGCACGGCAATTCCGGCGTCCTGCGCCGTGCGAACGGCCCTCAGTGTCCTCTCGAATGAGCCGGGGACGCCGCGGAACCCATCATGGGTCTCGGGCGTGGCCCCGTCCAGGCTGAAAGAGAGGCGGCGTACCCCGGCATAGTAGACGCGCCGGAGGTTGACTGGCGTGGCCAGAGCGGTCGCGCTGGGGGCGAGGGACATGCGCAGGCCAAGATCGGTCCCGTATTGAAGGAGGTCGAAGAGGTCGCGCCGCATGAGCGCGTCGCCCCCGCTGATCACCACGATCGGCTGCCCGAACCGGCGCATCTCGTCGAGCAGCCGATACCCCTCCTCGGTCGTCAGTTCGTCGGGGTGGCGCTTTGGCTGGGCCTCGGCCCGGCAGTGGAGGCAGCGCAGCGCGCACGCCCACGTCACCTCCCAGAAGATCACCTGGGGCGACATGGCGTAGTCTATCGGAGGCCCGCCGGCTGACCGGGGCGCCTCCGCGACCGCCTCACGGGGCTGCATCAAACCGTTGCCAGGGAGGAGGCGCTGATCTCCTCTTCGGTCAGGTAGCACGCCGGGTCCTCCGCCCACACGTCCCCGTAGGCCGTCTCTGCCCGGATCCGCAGGTTGCCGTTGCACAGGTCCACGAACGAGCAGCGGGAGCAGCGTCCCTTCAGCAGCCCCCGTCGGTCCTTCAGGCCCCGCATCAGGGGGTCGGAAGTGTCTTCCCAGATTTCCCCAAACGGCCTCTCCTTCACGTTCCCGAACGAGTAGTGCCACCAGAACTGGTCCCCGTGCACGTTCCCTAGATTGTCCACGCTGGCGATCCCGCGCCCGGAGGAGTTGCCGCCGTTGCGCGCCAGCAGCGCGTGCACCTCACGCGCTCGCTCCGGGTCCTCCTCCGCCAGCTTCTGGTAGAGGTAGACGCCGTCCGTGTGGTTGTCGACCGTGAGCACCTCGATGTCCAGCCCGCGCTCCGCGAAGTCCCGCGTCCGCGCGAAGATTCGGTCCATGGCCGCTCGCGCCGCCTGGTGGTCCAGGTCCGCAGACAGCAGCTTCCCGCCGCGCCCCGAGTACGCCAGGTGGTATATGCACACCCGCGGAATCCCCTCAGCCTCCACCAGGTCGAAGATCTCGTCCAGCTGGTGGGCGTTGTGGCTGGTCAGCGTCAGCCGCAGGCTGGTCCGGAACCCCGCCGCCAGGGAGCGACGAATGCCGTCCAGGGCGTCATGGAACGCACCCTTTCTCCCCCGGAACCGGTCGTTGACCTCCCCCATCCCGTCCAGGCTGATCCCAATCTGGCTGAGCCCCACAGCCCGCAGATTGCCGAGCGCCATGTGGTTGAGCAGGGTCCCGTTGGTGGACATGACTGTCCGCAGCCCCTTCATCACCGCGTAGCCGATGACCTGGTAAAGGTCGTGACGCATCAGTGGCTCCCCGCCCGAGAACAGGACGACGGGCGTCCCGTAGTCGGCAAGCTGGTCCATGAGGCCCTTCGCCTCGTCGGTGGTGAGCTCCCCCGGATACACCGCGTCATCCGAGGACGAGTAGCAGTGGATGCAATGGAGGTTGCAGCTGCGCGTGGTGTTCCACACGACGATCGGTCGCCGGTGCACCGAAGCCTGCCGAGGCGGGCCACCCGGCCGCTCCGCCTCGCCGTATCGCAGCGCGTCCCCCGGCGTCGATACCCCGCACAGGAGTCTGGTGACGTTCAGCATCGCTTCCCCTCCGTGGCCGTTCTCCGGCCCCAATTGCGAAGATGGTACCGTTGGACCGTGCAGGCGTCGTGACCGTACGCACGGATAGCGTGAAGAAGCCGTGAACGTCCGATGAGTCCCCGCACGACAACTCCGTTTATGCTACACCCTTTCGGCCGACCCCGACTTCGCCTGTGCCCCCGGCGAGCCCCCGGACCACCCCTTCGGGGGCGCCCCTCCAAAGGCCCGCTGCCGCAGGATGTCCAAGACCTCCGGAGTGATCACCGCGAGCCCCTGCTGTCGAGCGTACTCCTCCGCGGACCGCTTCACCCGGCCTCGCATGAAGGAAGGAACGCGGCTCAGGCGCTGCCTGGCGTCGTCGGCCCACGCCACGGCTGTCACAATTGCGGGGGTGGCGGCATCGTGAGCGCCCTCGCCATGGCCCGGCTCGTGGAGACACCACGGGTCGGCGGCAAGCTCGTCCCCGGCCAGGGAGTAGGCCCGCGCTCGGCACCCGACGCACAGGGGCGGATCCCCCCGGCTGTACGAGCACTCGCCGCACTTTCCTCCCAGCCGCGCGGCCTGGCCGCGGAACCGGTTCAACTCCGGGGACTCCGCCCAGATCTCCTGGAAGCCCCTGCGCTTTACGTTCCCGGCCACCGCTGGGAGGTAGGGGCAGGGGGTCACGTCGCCCGTGGGGGTAATCCGGCAGTACGTGGTCCCCGCCAGGCACCCAGCGCTCCCCTGCGGTGGCATCCCCCGCTCGACGGCGAGCCGCCCAATGTAGGGGGCGCAGCGTGCCCGCACCATCATGCCGGGGAAGCCGTCCTGGGCATCGAGAACGTAGTTCAGCAGCTCCTCGTACTCCTGTGGCGAGAGGTCGCTCAACTCCTCGCCGCGTCCAGTGCACACCAGGAAGAAGAGGTGGAACGCACGGGCGCCCATCCGGTGGGCGAACGCGGCGATTTCCGGCGCCTCTTCCCTGTTCATCTTGAGGGCCGTTGTGTGGACCAGAAGCTCCAGGCCCTCCTCCCGACATGCCTCCATCCCCCGCACGGCCGCCCTCCAGGACCCCGGGACGCCCCGAAATGCATCGTGCTTCGCCGGGTCCAGGGAGTCGAGGCTGATGCCCGCCGCGGTCACGCCGGCCTCCCGCAGCAGCCGGGCTCGCCGGGGCGTGATAGGAGTGCCCGTGGTTCCCAGGACCACGCCGATGCCCTGCGCCGAGGCGTGGGAAGCAAGCTGGAGCAGGTCTTTGCGCGCCATGGGTTCGCCCCCGGTGAGGATGAGGAGCTCCGTGCCCGCCTCCGCCATCTGGCCGATGAGCCTCAGCCCCTCGCTCGTGCTCAGCTCCCCTGTTCGGCGGTAGCGGGCATCCAGGTAGCAGTGCGGGCAGCGCAGGTGACACGCGCCCGTGATGTTCCAAGAAACGATGCTGGGAGCGTACGCCACCGCTACATCTACCCCCGTGGATGGTGGAAGTCGCCGCTCTCGCCCCAGGACCGCTGGGCCTCGGCCATGGTGGCCGCGGTGACCTCGGTGTGGCCCTGGCTGCGAGCGTACGCCTCGATGGCTTCTACGACCACCCCGCGCACGAACTCCGGAATCCGCTGGGCCCGCCCGCGGGCCTCCTCGGTCCAGGCCATGTCGGCGGACGCCCGCTCCGAGCCTCCCGCCCACTGCTCGTACTTCGCGTCGAGAAGGTCCACGGTCACGGTCGACAGGCCGCGCATGTGCGCGAGCCGCTCGACGCGCTGACGCGTGAGGTGGCGCGACACCCCTTCTGGAACGCGCCCGAGGCGGTCACGCGCCTCTGGGGTCCAATCGAGCGGGCCGCCACCTTCGCTGCCGTGGACCATTCGCCCCTCCCATGCGCCTCCACATGCCTCCGCGCACAGAGTGCCGCGCGCCCCCAAGGGAGTCATCCGTTGGGTTGGTTTTCGTCAGCCCCAGACACCATATTCGCCTCATGGGGGCGAGGCGGACGTGGTCCGGGGCTTCGATTCCGCTATTTCAGCATACATCGCGCACGGAGGGCTGTCACGAGCGCGCCTCGCGCGAGGGGCAACCCGCCTGCCCGTGGCCAGGGATTTTTTGGAGAGCGCGGGCACTACGCATATCCGTGCGCGGGTGACCTGGGCCGGTAAACCGCGACTCGCGCCCGTTGCCACGCATGGAGCGCCGCGAGCCGAGCGAGCCCCGCGAACGCTCAGACGATGCCCGTGGCCAGCGCCACCGCCAGCACGGCCAGCAGCACTCCCACCAACCTCCGTATGGCATGCATCGTGATGCCGTTCAAGAAGCGACTGGCCAAGAGATTGCCCACGAACGCCGCGCCAATCGCCACGGCGACCACTCCCGCGCTTCCTTCGCCGAGCGCTTCCGAGAAGCGTCCGCTGAAGATTGTCGTGCCGTAGACCGTGAGCCGGACCGCGTCCACCAGGAGAGCCGCGATTGAGGCCGTCCCCACGAACGCAGTCGCGTTCAGTCCTACCCCGGCGAGAAAGGCGGAGCGCAGTGCCCCCTGGTGGCCGGAGAGGCCACCGAAGAACCCCGAGAGCGCCCCACCGAGGGCCAGGTACCGCCGCCCGAACTGCAGAGACGCAAAGACCGGCGTCAGCTCCAGCGCCGCGAATCCACCTATCAACGCCGCCACCACCAGCTTCACCGACGTGATGCTGAACTCCCTCCCCCCCAGCTCGTACGTGGTCAGCGCCTCAAGGGCGGAGGTCCAGGACAAGATCAGCGCCCCTCCCACGGCGAAGAGGGCGGCGGGCAACCCGAAGATTATCGTCACCCGCCAGTCGGCGTTGCGCCCGACGAACCCGATGCGGAAAACGTTGTTAGCCAGGTGGACGACCGCTGTGGACGCCACCGCGACCGGCACCGGGAAGAAGATGGCGAACACGGGCATCAGCAGCGTGCCGAGCCCAAACCCCGAATAGAGCACCAGGGCCGAGATGGCCATGGCGGCAAGACCGACGACGATGTATTCCACGCTGCCCTCCCTTCAGTCAGTCGCGCGCGGCCCCCCACCGTGGACCGGCGCCCCCCGCCGCCCCGTTGGCATGGATTGTAGCAGAGGGGGGCCGCGGAGGGTCGAGGAACGCGGGGTCCACGGACCGCTCCCACGGTCACAAACGCGCGGTAGGCTTGCGGTGGACAGAGCCGAGGCCTTATGCTCCGCCCTCTGAGGGCGCGGCACGAGCGAGACGCCGGCCCACCGCCACCAGCGCATCCAAGGAGGAGGCTCACCATGAGACTTGGGATTACTGCGGGCTTTTTGGGCGGCAACTGGAGGACCTCCATCGAGAAGGTGAAGATCGCTGAGGACCTGGGGTTCGATGCGGTATTCGTGCCGGAGGCATGGGGGGTATCCGCAATCCCGTTCCTGACAGCCATCGCCATGGCCACATCGCGGATCACCATCGGCTCGTCAATACTCAACTGCTTCTCCCGCACGCCCGCGGCGATGGCCCAGGACTTCGCGGCCCTGGAGGTCATGTCCGACGGCCGGATGGTGCTGGGGCTGGGGGTGTCCGGCGAGTTTGTGATTGAACACTTCCACGGACTGCCCTTCCAGAAGCCGCTGAGGCGCCTGCGGGAGTACGTGGAGGTCTTTAACACACTCATGTCTGGCGAGCGGCTGCAGTATGAGGGAGAGATCTTCCAGATGAGCCGTGGCTTCCGGCTGGACTACGAGCGACGCCGCGACCGCGTGCCCGTGTACATCGCCGCAATCACGCCCCTATCGATCCGCCAGACCGGGGAGGTCGCCGACGGCATCATCCCGATCCACTGGCCCAAGGGCTTGTTCGGGCAGCTCCGGGAGGATCTGCTGGAAGGGGCGCGCGCCGCCGGGCGCTCCGATCCGGACATCACCATCGCCGCCCAGACGCGCGTGGCCGTTCTGGACGGGAAAAACGACGAGGAGCAGTGGCGGGCCGCTCGCCAACCCCTCTTCCACTACGTCAACCGGATGGGGAAGTTCTACTGGCAGATGCTGGAGCGCAACGGCTTCGCCGAGGAGGTCGGCGCGTCCAGGGCGGCGTGGGAGCAGCGGGACGCGGAGGGAGCGCTGAACGCAGTATCGGACGATATGGTCCGAGCCGTCCAGGTCATAGGGTCGCTTGAGGAGGTCCGGGCCCAGCTCCAGGAGCGGTCCGATCTTGGCGCCGACCTCCAGATATTGCAAATGCCGCAGGGCGACCCCGCGGATGCGCGCCGGTGGATGGAGGACATCATCGGCCGGTAGCGGCCGAGGCGTCGACCCCCTAGTATACTGCGCCCCAGAGGCAGGGGCATGCGGGGTGGAGGCTAGTGCCTAGCGGCTAGGAGTCTCATGGGGGATTAGGTACAACTGGGGGTGGGGAGATTAATCTCAAGCTAACAACATCGCTCCTTCTCCCCGCCGCATTAGCTTTGCTGCTGCTGGCTTGTGGAGAGGGAGAGCAGGCAACTGACTCCCCTGCCGAAGACGAAACCGTCGCCTTCTAACCACATGCCATCGACGAACCCAGCTATGGATCTGCGCTTCGAGGATGCAGTGACTCAGTACATCGAAACGAGATGGGACACTTGGGTTAAAGGGGAAAGCATGGGGCGATGCCTCATCGCGAACTCCGGGTCAATCACCAAAGAAGCAAAGGAGGCCGTGATTGAGCATGGAATAGATGAGGCTTTCGACAAGCTGTCGGGGGCTCATTCACAGAGCCTCGGTACCGCGTGGGACCTGTGCGAATCCGAGGCCGCGACAACCCCCGCCTCATCATCTGAGAATACCGCAGCTGCCATGGTGTCACCAACCTCCGTGCCAATATTGGATTTTGAGTCAACACAAGGACATGAGAGCTTCTCTGATGTCCTCGAAAAACAATTTGGGGACGCCGTCGACGAGCACTTCGATGCGGCCACAGAAAAGGCTGGGATATCCGTGGCCGTCTATCAGGGCGGCTACCTTTGGCGGTACGCCAAGGGCAAGGCGAGCTCTTCGGACGAGATGACTGTGGGTACTCCAACTCTCATAAGGAGCACCTCAAAGACTTTCCTCGCCGGATTGGTGATGCAACAGATTGATGAAGGGCTATATTCGCTATCCGATACGTTGAGTTCGGTGTTGTCCGGCAATGAGGACTACGAGACGCTGGACAAGAAGGTGATTAACCCACACGTGACCGTCGAACAGGTCTTGACCATGACATCTGGTATCCAGGGGGTAACGGACTATTACGTACCTGAGGTCAGCCTACTCCTGGAGAGCCAGAACTGGAAGCCGGTTGAGGTGATCCGGTTAGTGATCGCCGACTTTGTGCCACCGGGTACTTATGAATACTCGAATACCAACTCGATGCTGCTTGGTCTGATTGCAGAACATGCTGGCCGGCAGCGGTTGAATGAATTGTATGAATCGGTACTCTTTGATCCCCTTGGCATTGTCGCAGTTCTCCTGCCACAGGACGCCCCGCCGCCAAACACCGCTCGTCCCCACGATGACCGCTCACAGTGGGGCGGTACAGGATTCGGAGACATTATGGATAGTTCCCACCATGGAGCTGATTGGTTTTGGGCAACTGGCAAGACTTCGTGGGCGGCCGCCGGGGTGATCACCACCCCTGAGAACATGGCCCGATGGGCTTATGCGCTTCTCAGCGACCAAGGTTCAGCTCTTTCGCCGACGGCCCGTGCACGGCTATTGGACTCCTTCTCCGGTCCACTCATAGCAATCGGAGGATCACAACCGAAACATCGATACGGCTACCACATCACAAGAACGACCCTTATGTTGTCCAACAGCTCGATTACTGCTTACGGTCATCCTGGTAGCGGGGGGGGATATGTCTCCGATCTCTTTTATTCGCCCGAGTTAGACATGTCTATTTCTGTCTTGGTCAACTCTCATTCGGACGCCCGAACCCGCGCCGAAGCAGAGGGCACAATCGGGCATAGCACCCTCGGTGAGATCGCGCACCAGATCTTTCAAGCCTACTCTGATCAAGCCGACTCTGATTAACTAGGGTGAGTGGCGTGAATGTCCTCGGGTGATCCTTCCAACACACCAAGGTTGCCTTGCAGTGGCTGCTCCTGCTGCTTTCCATCAAGGCCGATCACCCCGTTCTGCTCACGCCTCGCGACAGAGGCGTGCTTCTCGAGCTCGTGTCTGCCTCCCAGGCGGCGGAGAATGAGCTCGACGAGGCGCACGATGAGGAGACCATCGCCGAGACCCTAAGACGGTACCGCGCGCAGCGAGAGCCGGCATTCGAGCACGTGGCGTCCGAAGCGGCGGGATCTGGTTCCTCCAATCCGCCATCCCCTTGAGGCTGCGCCACTTCGACGCCGCTTTTGTTACCCCCCGACGCCGATACGCTCGGGGCGACGGTGGGGTAGCCAGCCAGCCCCTGGCTTGACCGCCGACTCGCTCACCGACTACGGTGCGCCTCACGGACGGCGGAGGCCGTGCCCCCCGGGGCCACGGAAGGAGGCGAGAGCATGGAGTACGAGCACCTCATCTACTCGAAGGCGGGCGGTGTCGCGACCGTCACCCTCAACAGGCCGGAGGTCCTGAACGCCCTCAACAATCGGCTGCGCTATGAGATCTGCATGGCGCTGCAGGAGTCCGGTGACGACGAGGAGGTCCGCGTGGTGGTCCTCAGGGGCGAGGGCCGCGCCTTTTCTCCCGGCGACGACCTGCGCGGCACCGCGGCGCCGGTCCCTCTGAGCCAGCAGCGGGGGCCGGGGGCCGTCGTGGTAGCCCTGCGCAACCTGCTGAAGCCCGTGGTCGCGCAGGTGCACGGCTACGCCTATGGGGCGGGCCTCGAGATGGTCATGGGTTCCGACTTCGCCATCGCCGCCGAGGGGACCCGGTTCGCATCGCCGTTCGTGAAGCGGGGCATCGGCTGGGGCGGTAATATGCTGCCCCGGTTCATCGGAATGCGGCGCGCCACCGAGATGCTGCTTACGGGTGAGCCCATCGGCGCCCAGCAGGCTGCGGACTGGGGGTTGATCAACCGCGTGGTCGCGCCGGAGCGGCTGGAGGAAGAGGTGGCCGAGCTGGCCGGGCGTTTGGCCACGGGGGCAACGGTGGCCATCGGGGCCGTCAAGACTACACTCACAAGGGGTTGGAACCTGAGCGTCGAAGAAGGCTACAACCTGTCCGAGTTCCAGAACGCACGGGCCGGGCGCGCCGAAGACGCGGCCGAGGGTCGTGCCGCGTTCCGGGAGCGGCGGGAGCCGGCGTTCACGGGCCGGTAGAGGGGCCGGGCGTGGCGACGACGCGGCGGGTCATGCCGGGCCGGTCTTCCGAGCGCGGAGCGAGTACATCAGCGGAAGGCGGTCGCGACCTTCCGGGAGACGCCACCAGCCATCGTCGCCATGGACCAGGGAGGGAACCATCTGCGGATAGCAGACCCGATGCTCGTTCAGGAGCTCGATGACAAGCCCCGCGTCGATCAGTGCGCTCACGATCTCCCCAAGCCCGTGGTTCCACTCGTAGCTCGTGGCGTTGCGCAGCCTCGCATCCGGGTTGGCGTAGTCCGTGGAGCTGTCCCATCAGGTCGGCTGGGCGGCCTCGAAATAGGGGCGTTTGATCACGAGCTCACCGTCGGCGCGCTCGTCGTCCAGCGACCAGAGGACGGGATGGTACTCAAGGATGCAGAAGGTCCCCCCAGGACTTAGGGTATCTGACACGACCCGTGCCCACCCTCTGATGTCGGGAATCCAGCAGAGCGCGCCGACGCCCGTATAGACGATATCGAACTGCTCGCTGACCGTGGCGGGTGTGTCATACAGTTCGCATACTGTGAACCGTCCTGGGACCCTGGCATCCCGGCTCAGCTTCCGTGCCGCGGCTACGGCCGGCTCCGAGAAGTCGGTCCCCGTGACGGTCGCCCTCAGACGAGCCCACGGAGGGTGTCCAAGCCGAAGTGGCACTGCAGGTGCAGCAAGCTCTTGCCGCTGACATCGCCGAGCTCTTGAACCTCTATCGACGTCAGCGTCGACCCGCCAGCAGTGAACCCCGCCAAGTCGTACATCGAGCCAGCCATCGTGCGATGTGGGACTCGCTCATCCCAGTTTTCCCGGTTGGCTGCTCGGTACACATCGAGTGGCATGCCTGTTTGTCTTCCCCGGGTCTCCGCCCGCCCCGTGCCGCGTGGGCGCGCGCATGACAGGCCGTGGCTGCATGGGCCGCGACAAATCGTACCTCCATCCTCGTACCTCCATCTCGATGCGTTCCGCCAGTGAGTCGGCGTCCCCCCCTCCTCCGCCCGCCCTTGACCGCCGCATCCCGCCAGTGTAGGTTGCGCCCGCTACCGCGAATCCCCCACGGAGGCGGCCCGTGGCCACACACGAATTCGAGGCCACGCTGGAGAGACCCGGCGCCGCAGGAACCTGGACGTTCCTTCGGGTGCCCTTCGATGTGCGGGAGGCCTTTGGCTCGCGGGCCAGGATGGCGGTGAGGGGCAGCGTGAACGGAATCGCGATCAGAAGCTCGCTGATGCCGCAAGGCGACGGCGCTCACATCCTGGTAGTGAACAAGTCGGTCCGAGCGCAGGCCGGGGCGGAGGCCGGCGACACGGTCTTGGTGGCGCTAGACCGCGATGTCGCGCCGAGGGCCGTGGACGTGCCGCCGGACCTGGGCAACGCTCTGCTCGAGGGCGGCGTCACGACGGCCTTCGAGGCCATGTCCTACTCCCACCAGAAGGAGTATGTCGACTGGAGCGAGTCGGCCAAACGGACCGATACTCGCGTCCGGCGCATCGAGCGCGCGGGGACGATGATTACCGATGGACGCCGCCTGAAGAGCTAACATGCCCCGCGCGGCCGCCACGCCTGGGGCGCACCAACCGGCGTCGATGCGCCCGGGGGGACGGCAGTGTCCCCAGTCTGCGCCCAAGTGCCAACCTACCTCGGCTTCCCCCCCTCGCTCTTCTTGATGGCCGTGCCTCGGCGCACCCGTCGAAGCGGCATTGCGGGCGTCCCGGCGGGTGACGCATGGCTTCCGACGATGCGGCCCACCGTGTTTACGGATTCCGTCTCCTTCCGTTTCGTCACATCTTGACACGGCGAGCGGAGCGCCGCAGGATGGGGGCGACCCGAAAGAGGCCGCGCTGCACGGCCCCTGGAAGCGGAAGGGGACGGCAATGGAGGCGGAGATGTCGGATGGCATACTGAAAGGGGTCCGTGTCATCGAGTGGGGCGACTTCGTGTCAGGGCCGTGGACCGCGCGGGTCTTGGCCGACATGGGCGCGGACGTGATCAAGGTGGAGCCTCCAAAGTCGGGTGACTCCTCCCGGGGCGTCGGCCCCTTCCCCAGCGACATCCCCCACCCAGAGAAGAGCGGCATGTACCTCTACCTCAACATGAACAAGCGGGGCGTCACGCTGGACCTGGGTCTGGAGGAGGGCCGGGCGGTCTTCCGGGACCTGGTGGCGGGAGCGGACGTGCTGGTGGAGAACCACCGCCCCGCGGAAGTGGAGGCCCTGGGACTAACCTACGAGGGCCTGCGAGACCTTCGGCCGGGACTCATCGTGGTGTCGGTCAGCCCTTTCGGCCAGACCGGCCCCTACCGCGACTACGTGGGAAGCGAGCTTGTGCTGTTCCAGGCGGGCGGCATCGGGTACGAGACGCCCATCGGCGAGGTGACGGACAAGGAGAGCCAGCCGCCCCTTAAGGGTCCAGGCTACCAGAGCTACTTCATGGCCGGCTGGCTCGCGGCCACCTCCACATTCGTCGGCCTGTACCACCGAGAGGTCACCGGACTGGGGCAGCACATCGACATCTCGGAGCACGAGGCCATCGCGAGCACTCAGCGGCCCAACGTGACCCGCTACTCGTACGCGGGCGAGGTGCCGCACCGAGAGCCCGCGGGAGCCCCCCGCTTCAAGCCGTGCAAGGACGGCTACTTCGCGGGGTTCGGCGTCCTAGGCAACGACACGATGTGGCGCAAGGTGTGCAACCTCATGGGCGACCCAGAGTGGACAACCTGGGACATCTGCGCCGACCAAGCCTCCCGGCGCGACCATGCCGCCGAGCTTGAGCCCCGGATCATGGAGTGGATGATGGGGTACACCAAGGCGGAGCTCTTCGAGATGGGGCAGCGGGCCGGGATCTCGACCTTCCCCGTCAATACCGTGGCCGACGTCTACGTCGCGGAACAATTCCAGTCGCGGGGCTTCTTCGAGAAGATCGAGCACCCGGTGGCGGGCAGCTTCAGCTTCCCAGGCATCCCCTTCCAATTCTCGGACCACCAGCCGCGCATCCGTCGCCGGGCGCCTCTGCTGGGGGAGCACAACGCGGAGATCCTGGGCGCAGAGCTTGGGCGGGCGCCGAGCGAGCTGGAGCGGATGCGCCGGGACGGGGTGGTCTAGCGCTTGGGGGGAGTCGTGGACACGCATTGGCGCGGGAGCGTGGCGGCGCCGGCCGGAGCGCTCGCAGCGTGCGGGATGAGGGGAGTCCAGAGGGGCGGAGCCCCTTTGGCGGTCCTTCACCGCAACGGTGAAGGATGGGGGTGTCCCCCCAAGATACAATACCCACCCCCTTCCTGGCCAAGAAGGGGGCAGGGGGATGGTCGAAACAGGTTCTTCACCACCCTGCCAGTGCCGGGTGTAGAGGAGGAAACGGATGAGCACGCTCCCGTTTGAAGGGCTGAGGGTGGCCGATTTCGGATGGGTCATCACGGCCCCGCTGGCGACCATGTGGCTCGCGACCCTGGGCGCGGAGGTAATCAAGGTCGAGAGCAAGACCCACCCCGACGTCATTCGCGCCGGCCTCCACGGAGGGGTCCTGCCGGGACCGGATCCCACCTGGAACCGGTGCGGCGGCTTCAACTCCCTCAACTACTCCAAGTACAGCTGCTGCCTGGATCTGAACCAGCCGGAGGCCCGTGACCTGGCGCATGAGATCGTCAAGCGAAGCGACATCGTGATCGAGGCGTTCACAGCACCGGTGGCGGAGCGCTTCGGGCTCACCTTCCCCCAGCTCCAGGCCGTAAAGCCGGACGTCATCCTGGTGTCATGCTCGTCCCTCGGCAAGACCGGCCCCCTGAAGCACGTAACGGGCTTCGGGCCGGCCAACCAGGCCTTCGCCAGCCTCCCCTCCATGACGGGCTACGAAGGCGGCGCGCCGATGAGCATGGGCGGCACCTGGCCGGACTACGTCTGCGGCATCATCATGGCCTACCTGATCATGTCCGGCCTCTACCACCGCAAGCGC
Organism: uncultured Dehalococcoidia bacterium; assembly: GCA_964436745.1. Classification (GTDB taxonomy): domain Bacteria; phylum Chloroflexota; class Dehalococcoidia; order Lucifugimonadales; family UBA1127; genus CAYTEC01. Next base: position 28,165 of record CAYTEC010000002.1, read on the forward strand.
ACGGGCGAGGGCCTCTTCATCGACTTCTCCATGGCCGAGGCGGTCATGGGCATGATCCCGGGCCAGCTCCTGGACTACCAGATGAACGGCCGAGTGGCGACGCCTCAGGGCAACCGCGACCACTTGGCCGCCCCCCACGACGTCTACCGGTGCGACGGCGACGACAAGTGGGTCGCCATCGCCGTCCATGACGACGCCCAGTGGGCCGCGTTCTGCGATGCCGCCGGGCACCCGGAGTGGCGGGCCGACGAGCGGTTCGGGGACCTCCACCGACGCCAGGCACACCACGCCGAGCTGGACGCGCTGGTGACGGCGTGGACCCGCACGCTCACACCCCGGCAGGTGACTGAACGGCTCCAGGCCGTGGGGGTCCCCGCGGGTCCCTCCCAGGACGGCGAGGAGATCGCCAACGACCCGCAGCTCCGCCACCGAGGCCAGATCATCGAGCTGGACCACCCCGAGGTCGGTCCGCGGATACACATGGGGATGCAGGGGCTGTTCGGCGCAATCCCGGAGCGACGCTACTTCCCGACCGCCGTGTACGACGAGCACAACGATCTTGTCTTCCGGGACCTCCTGGGGCTCCCTCGGGAGGAAATCGACCGGCTCGTGGCGGAGGGGGTCATCAACTAGCCCCCTTCGGGGGGTTCTTGAGGGGGGTAGCCCGCCCTCCTCTCGTGGCGCGCGGCGTCGCGCGCAGACGGCCACAAGCGGCGGTGGCGCCTGTTCTTCATGTCCCACCCGGCCGCCCGGACCAGTACTCCCGGGGGCGCCCCCCGCCCGTTCGTGGTGAGCTTGTCGAACCACGAGCACGAGCGCGCCCTTCGACGGGCTCAGGGCGAACGGTCTCTGTGCCGTTCGTGGTGAGCTTGTCGAACCACGTAACCCGTGGCACAGGCACCCCGCTCCCAGGGTGGGTGCAGGGCGTGCCCTGCCTCTACCGCTCCACAACCACGTATGGTACGCTACCAAACGCCGTCGCCCGAAGCAGACGGACCCCCGTGGAGCGCCCGGAGCCGCATCAGGAGAAGGAGGAACCCCGTGGCCGACGAAACCAAGATCATGCTTAGCGAGCGGGAGATGCCAACCCGCTGGTACAACATCGCACCGGACCTGCCGAACCCTCCCTCTCCCGTGGTGCACCCCGGCACCAAAGCGCCCATCGGGCCCGACGACCTGGCGCCGCTGTTCCCGATGGCCCTCATCGGCCAGGAGGTCAGTCAGGACCGGTACATCGACATCCCGGACGAGGTGCTGGACGTCTACAAGCTCTGGCGCCCCACTCCGTTGTTTCGCGCCCACCGGCTGGAGCGCGCGCTGGGAACCCCAGCCAAGATCTACTACAAGTACGAAGGCGGAAGCCCCGCCGGAAGTCACAAGCCCAACACCGCCGTGCCCCAGGCCTACTACAACAAGCAGGAGGGAGTGCGGCGAATCGCCACGGAAACGGGCGCGGGCCAGTGGGGCAGCGCCCTGGCGCTCGCCTGCCAATGGTTCGGCATTGAGCTCAAGGTCTACATGGTGAAGGTGAGCTACCACCAGAAGCCGTACCGACGCTCGCTGATGGAAACCTGGGGCGCCCAAGTGGTCGCAAGCCCCAGCCAGGACACCAACGCCGGTCGCGGCGTCCTGGCCGCCGACCCAGACAGCCCCGGCTCCCTGGGCATCGCCATCAGCGAGGCCGTGGAGGACGCCGCCACCCACGACGACACCAAGTACTCCCTGGGCAGCGTGCTAAACCACGTCCTCATGCACCAGACCATCATCGGGGAGGAGGCCCTGCTCCAGATGGAGAAGGCGGGGGACTACCCGGACATCGTCATCGGGTGCATCGGCGGTGGAAGCAACTACGCCGGCATCGCCTTTCCCTTCGTTCGGGAGAAGCTGGTGAACGGCAAGAAGACCACCTTCATCGCCGTCGAGCCGCAAGCGGCCCCCAGCGTCACCCAGGGCAAGTACGCCTACGATTTCGGCGACACCGCGGAGATGACGCCCCTGATGAAGATGTACACCCTGGGCCACACCTTCGTGCCCCCGGCGATACACGCGGGGGGGCTGCGCTACCACGGAATGTCGCAGCTCATAAGCCAGCTGTGCAACGAGGGCGTGATGGAAGCGCGCGCCGTCCACCAGGTGCCCGTGTTCGAGGCGGCCGTGCAGTTCGCCCGCACGGAGGGGATCGTCCCCGCCCCGGAGTCCGCCCACGCCATCAGGACCGCAATTGACGAAGCCCTCAAGTGCAAGGAGAGCGGCGAGGCGAAGACGATCCTGTTCAACCTCTCCGGCCACGGGCACTTTGACATGGGCGCCTACGACTCGTACTTCGCCGGCAAGCTGGAGGACTACGCCTACCCGAAGGAGGCCGTCGAGGCCGCGCTCCAGAACCTCCCCACGGTGTAGCGAGGATCGCCGCACGCCTCGGCTCCTTGGGCAGCCCCAAGCGGGGACCGCCTGGGCGAGGGTGCGGCGATCGGCTGGGACGCGCGAGGGTCGCCCGCGCCCAACGAGACGGGTCCCCGGGGGCGGGGACCCGCTGGAGGCCGGCTACTGGTCGCGATAGGCGCGAAGGCGCTCGGGCGTCATGGCCAAGTCCCCGGAGCGGTAGTGCATGACAGCCAGCTGTATGGCTGCCCGGCGCGTTTCCGCCCCCTCTTCGTCGAAGCTGTCGCCGTTATCGAGGACCTTCACGTATCTCACCGCCTCACCCCCGGGGGAAGATGCTTCCACCATACCCCGTGGGTGTCGATGTGCCGTGACGACGCGCGCTCCCGTCGTGACAACCGCGTGAGAAACTGTCCCTAGCGGATGCCCGCCAGCTCCTGAAGGGTCCGCCAGTTGTCCAAGCGCTCCTGGCTCGCCTCGTGCATCACCTCCGACGGCGTCCCCTCTCGGTCGAAATGCTTGGCGAACCGGCCTTCGCTGCGGGCGAAATCGATGAAGGTCAACGATTCGCCCGTCTTGGGGACGGTGTGCCAGTCCTGGTTCCGGCTGGGGTTCCCCACCAGGTCCAGCCGCTCGCGGATCGTGTCGCCCTTGCGTGGGTCGTAGATGAAGATCGGGAACGCCCGAGTGTCGCAGGCCAGTTTCGCCTGGCGGGCCGCCATGTCGTCGCCGATGCCGTGCTCCGGCTGGCAAGCGGCGTATGCGATGACCACGCTCGGGCCGGGGAAGTCGTTGGCGGCCATCACGGCCTTGTAGAAGTGGTTGGGGTTGGACGCGATGACCTGCGCTACGAACACATCCTGATGCATGAGGGCGATGAGCCCCAGCTCCTTGCGCTTCTCACGCTTGCCCGAGGCCGCTCTCCCGACCACGGACATCTTGGCCTCCTGCCCGACGAAGGAGGCCATGGAGGTCTGGCCTCCGGTGTTGGAGTAGACCTGGGTGTCCAGCACCAGGACGTTGATGTTCATGCCGGACATGAGCATACGGGAGAGCGACTGGAATCCGATGTCGAACATGGCCCCGTCGCCGCCAATGGTCCAGAGCTTCTTGTCCTCCATCCCCTGCTGGTCCCACCGGAGCCGGACGCCCATGGCGACGGCTGGGGCGTTCTCGAACAGGGGGTTGGTCCACGGCACCAGGAAGGGATTGTAGGGGTATGTGGAGCCGTAGACCGTGTTGCAACCGGTGGCGCACACCAACCCCACCCCATCGGCGCCATACACGAACCCCGTGGCCGCCAGGAGCATCCGCAGGGCGGTGGCCTCGCCGCAACCCATGCAGGAGCCAGCCCCGCCCACGTACAGGATGGACTGAGACTCCAGCATCATGTCGGAGAGCGCCTTCTGGTTGATGTACGCCTTGGGCGTGGCGGGTAGCGACGTGTAGAAGTCAAAGTCCAGTTGGGAGTCGGCGAGGATCTGAGGGTTCTTGGGAATCATCTCCAGTGCCGCGTGGGAGCCGCACACCTCAACGCACTCGGCGCACCCCTTGCACTTGGTCGGGTCCACGAAGAGGCCGAAGAATCCCCCCTCCTCACCCGTCCTCGCCACACGGTCGTAATACTTGGTTGTCTTCATGAAGCTGCCCCGCAGGCGCGCCCGGCGCTCCGGGTCCTCCTCCTGTGCAAGCTGCTCCTCAAGGACCGACTCCGGCACCACCTTGGCGACAATGGCGGTGTCTGGGCACTGGGTCACGCAGTCCATGCAGCCAACGCACATGTCCGGGATCAGCCTGGGGATATCCGGCGCCAGGTAGCTGAAGTCCCGCAGGGCGGCCGTCCCCGGAGGGATAAGGCTCCGCGCGATCTCCCGGTCGGCCGGAAGCTCCCTGTCGGCGATGCCGCGGTTGTACGCCGCGACGATTCGCTCCCGAAACGCCTGGGCGTCGACGAGGGGCGCCCGCTCGGCGCCCTGCTTCTTATCGGTGGTGGCCATGCTCGCTCCTCCTCCAGCCTTGCCCGCGAAGGCCACGCGCCCCCTGCGGGTTGGTATCGTACTATCCTAGCCGCGGTTTCCACTGAGGCCGGGGTCCGCCTCGATGATCTCCTTGGGCACCTCGATTACCTCGTTGAACCCGCGCTTCACGATGCGCAAGTTGTCCTGCACCACCTGCTCGCCGCGCCTAGGGCCGAAGAAATGCCGGAGGGCCTCCGTGACGCCGTCCCAAAGCTGCTCCTCGGTGATGCCCCGGCTCTGCTGGTACGGGGTGCTCTTCAGGAAGACCCCCAGCAGGACGATGCCCTGCATCCGCTGGACAAGGTCCGGCGTGGGCGCCTCCTCACGCGCGATCCTGGTGTTGTCCAGGCCCAGCACGCGGATTCCCTTTTCCTTGACGATCCCCTTGGCATACAGAGGAAGCTCGTCCCAGAGCCCCTCGGGGGTCTCTCGGTCCGTCTGGACGAAGAGGACGCCGCCTTCGCCCAGGCCGGCGAGGGGGTTGGAGAGGTGGAAGGCACTCGCGTTGGCCAAGGGCACGAAGTCCACCTGGTGGAGCTCCTGGTGGCTGCGCACCTTGCCAGTGCCGACGGTGAGATAGGTGTTGGTGGGAAGTCCCTTCTTCTCTGAGCCGTACTTGGGGAATGCCTGCACATCGAAGCCAAAGACATCCCCGACGATGACGGCGATGACCTTGAGAGTCGTGACCGCCCCGTAGCCCCCGACCGAGTGGCCGCGCATGGCGAAGGCGTTGGGCGGGTTGATGTCCGGGTCCACGTCTGCGTCCAGGGCCAGAGGGTGCTTGACACCGAGAACGAAGAACTCCCGCACGTCCTCCGGGGCTGCCACCATGTTCTTCGCGACGGCCAGGAGGTCACCCGCCCGGATGTCGCGGCTGCCAAGGCCCGCTGCGCCGGAGAGGATGCGTGGGATCCGGTCCACCTTCGGGTACCCGGACGCCCCCACCATGGCGTCGGCGAACGCGGCCTTGATCTCGGAAGTCAGGGGGTTGGACTGGCCCAGGGGGATGTCCAAGCGCTCGATCACGGAGAAGGCGGCGACGCCTGCCAGGGCCTCGACGATCCGCGCCCCGGGGAAGGGTCGGAACGAGGTAATGTTGAGCACGCCGAGCTTGATGCCCAGGTGCTCTCTCACGTAGTCCGCCGTGGCCATCGCGGTCTCGGTGAGCGTGCCCATGCCAACGATGGCGTACTCGGCGTCCTCGAGTCGGTACGGCTCTACGAGATCGTACCAGCGGCCGGTGAGCTGATGGTACTCGTCCATCGCAGCTTCGAGATGCTCGGGCACGCGGTCGTAGTAGTAGCGCTGGGCGATCTTGCCCTTCATGTAGCTGTCCTGGTTCTGCACCGGACCGCTCATCACGGGGTTGTAGGGGTCCATGAGGGACAAGAGCTTGTCGCTGGGGTGGCCCAGGTACTCCCGCATCATGTCTTCTTCTGGCTTGAGGACCCGCTCCACCGTGTGGGTCGACAGGAACCCGTCCTGGATATTCATGAACGGCGTATGGGAGTCCTCCGCGGCCCGCCGGGCGATCAGGCACAGGTCCGCGGCCTCCTGGGCATTCCTGGCGAACAGCATGCCCCAGCCGACGTCGGTGCAGCCCATGACGTCGTCGTGCCCGGCGTGGACATTGAGGGCTTGGGAGGTAAGCGCTCGAGCGCCGATGTTGAACACGAGTCCGAGCCGCTTCCCGGCGATGGTGTACAGGACCTCCTTCATCAGGATCAGGCCCTGTCCGGACGTGAAGTTCGTGACGCGTCCGCCCGCCAGCGCGAAGCCCTCGCACACGGAGGCCGAGCTGTGCTCGGACTCGGTCTCAAGGAACGCTACCGGCTCGCCCCACAGGTTGCGCTGGCCGTTGGCGACGAGCCGCTGGTACTCGACCCCCATATTGGTGGAGGAAGTGATTGGGTAGGAGCCCGCGGCCTGTGTGACCGCTGATTCCACCCAGACCACCATGTTGGTCCCGTCATCCGTGGCAGGTATGCCAGGATAGGGAGGCTCCGTCACAGGCCCTGGGCGCGTCGCCCTTCCAGACCGCTTCTCTTCTACCTGCATGGCCGCTCCTCCTTCCGGGACCGCCCCCTACGGGTACGCCCCCGAACTCAATCTTGACGGCATTCGCCGACGCTTGCCCGCGAGGCCCTCCATCAGCGCCGTCCGACCCGCAGCCGTCTCACGGTCGGATATTCCAGCGTCCGGGGCCGCTCACTTCATCCTGGGCCCACCGTGCGTGTCCAGGTAGGCCTCGACAGTGTCAGCAATGAAGGCCGAGCACCGCTCAGCCCCTCCAGTGGCATAGTATAACCGCAAGGGTCCAGCCCCCACCGCAGGCCATTCCGCGCCGGAGATGTGTGCGCAGTCAAGCCCGCCGTACCGCTCCCTCGCGACGCCTGCCAGACGCTCGCCCAAGGCTGACCGCCTCGCGGTCATGGCCGCCTCGGCGGAAAGCGGCGTGAAGGCATCCAGCCACGGGTTGAGAGGGCGTGGACTCTCCGTTCCCTCCACACGATAATCGGCGCCGCCGCCGCCGTCTATAGTGCTGGCAAGCACTGCGGCAACATAGGCGCCGCAGGCGTGGCCGGTGCCTCCGATTCCCCCTTCTAGGGCCGGGGCCACTTCCGCCACCGAGGGAGGCACCGGAACACCCTCGTCGCGGAGCACCTGGACGAAGCAACTCGCGCACCGGGTCCCGCTTGCGAGCACCCGGTCCACGCTCTCTCGAACACTCACTGGACGCGTCTCGGGGGTCCTGTCCATCGCCCGCCTCCCAGCGGATCGACCCTAAACTCTCTGGAACGCCCGTGAAAGGGCTGGCACTAACCACAAAGAAAGCACCGGCTCCAGCCCAAGTACCCGCGCTTCGGCGCGGGTTCGCGGCCATTGCCGGCTCAGCGGCCCACCGGCTGAGGCTTGTCCGTGTCCCTCACGGTCTCATCGGACGGCTCGCCCCACAGGTTTGCCTCTCGGCGTGTCTCCTTGAGCAGCCTCGCCACGGCTTCCCTCGGGTAGCGACGCTGGCCGCCCAGCGTGAGGACGCACGGCAGCCGCCCCTCCCGAGCCCAACGTGTCACGCTCTGTGGTGAGACGCCGAACAGCGCCGCCACCCGGCTCCGAGTCAGGTACTGCTGTTCTTCCAACTCCGCCCCCCAAGAGTCCCGACGGCCGCAGCGTCAATGGACCAAAGCGTACATCGGAAGCGCAGCGCGCAAAAGAATCATATGAATCATCTTGTCTGATGCACGTGCATCAATCGAGGCGGCGTGCGAGCGAATTCCGGGCCCACGGGGCAAGGATCGCTACAGGAGGCCCCGTCGGGAGGGCGCCGGGCTTGGCCAGGATCCGCTGCACGTGGTTGCGGACCGTCGTGGAGTTGACCACCAGCAGCTCGGCGATGGCCTCGGTCCCCAACCCCTGCGCCAGCAGCCCCACAATCTCCCGCTCCCTTAGGCTGAGCCTGCCGCCCTCCCCCTCCGAGTGGAGCGCGGAATCGGCGGCCGGGGCGCCGACCTGCGTGGGGCCGGAGAGCAAGTCGCGAAATCGGTCGAACAGCCGCATCGCCTCAACCTCATGGGTCGTGTCGTGGAATATGTGCACCAGCGTGCCCAGTTCGGGTCGCGCAGCGGGCAAGAGCACGTGGGTCACACGGAGCCAGCGAGGCTCGCCGTCGCCGGTGTGGGTGAAGAGGTGGCGAGAGGGAGCAACCTGCCCGTGGCGAGCAAGCAGGACGGCGGCACAGTCGGCGGAGCACGCGCCGGCGTCGTCCGAGGCCCCTCCAAGGATCTGGTGGCACGGCTTGCCCAGAGCTTCGTTGGCGGTTAGCCCAAGCAAGCGCTCCGCACCCCGGTTCCAGAAGACGATGCGCTGGCTCATGTCCACCGCGTACACGCCCTCATCGACTTCCGCCAGGAGCTCCAGGAACTCCGAGGTCACGGCATCACCCCGCGCTTAGCGCTCACACCATACTATATAGCATAAATCGTCCAGAGCGTTCAATCCGCACGTCAACAAAGGAGTGCGAGCCGGGGTTTCCAGGAGGACGGGGCCGAGCGCCGCGGCCTCATGCCGGGGGCTGGTCAAGGGGAACGGCGAGCGAACGCAGGCAGATCCGAATCGGACCGGCGAACGCCGCACCGGCGGTTGCGATTGCGGCTGGCGCCGCGGAGGCCGCCGGATCGCACGACCTCCGCGCCAGGGAGGGGGCCAGGGACTGGGCTCGGGAGGCCCAGGGTTAGCACACGGGGTGGCCGAACAGCCGGGCGAGTCGCCCGTTGTGCTGCTCCATGGCCCGGTGGACCACGTCCCGCACGTAGTCATCGCCCCGAGTCGCGTAGGTCCAGTAGAGATCTCGGTAGAAGGGCTGACGAAAGATGTCGGTTACCTTCCGCTCGTTCCGGCCCATGGAGATGAACTCCTGCGCGCGGCAGAGGACCATTTCGTCCACGGGGTCTACCGTCCCTGCGAGCGTCACCACGGCGTCAACGGGGCCTGAGACGTTCAGCGCCTTCTGAACCACGGCTCACCTCCCTCGTTCGGTCGCCCTGGCCGATGCCCCCCAACCTTTCGGTCCGGGCCAACGCGGTCGCGGACCGATTCTCAGTTGGTGAGCATTTTCACAAACATTATCTCGCTGAACCAGGGCTTGGGACAATGGCGCGGATTCATCATCTCGATGATGCAGGCGCATCATCGGGGCCGCTGGGGGGCCGAGTGGGGGTGCTAGAAGAGTCTCAGCGGGGGCACGGGATTCGCTACCCGGCCTGACGAAGCGCCTTCAGCACGCTGGAAAGACCCATGCGTTGGCCGTACATTAGCAGGCCCGCCCGGAAGACCCGGGCGGAGGCCCACAGCAGCACCAGGCCACCGAGGACGGTCACGGCCAGACTGGCCAAGGCCTCCGCGAGAGAGACATCGGTGACGGCCATGCGCAGGATCATCGTCACCGGGGCCGTCATGGGAAAGAAAGAGAGCCCCCGCGCCAGCCCGCTGTCTGGGTTCGCTGTGATGAGGAGAAAGATCACCATCGGCGCCACGGCCGGCAGGTACACCAACGCGGCGATCTGGGTGCTCTCCCGGTACGAGCTGGTCGCGGCGCCGATGCCGGCCATCAGCACCGACAACACCAGATATCCCGCCAGGAAGTATGCGGCCACCCAGGGAAGCAGGACGGGATCGATCATAAACTCGCCCAATTCCGGAAAGCCCGTGAGGACTCGGGGACCGGCAAAGACCACGGACACTGTCCACACGACGACCTGCAACAGCCCCAGGCTCCCCATCGCCAGCACCTTGCCAGCCATGACGCCCATCGGTGAGACCGAGGTAAGGAGCACCTCGATCATCCGGTCCTCCTTCTCGTCCGCTACGCCCTCCAGGAGGTACCCGCTGCCGGTCAGGACGCTCGCCATCAGCAGGATCGCGAAGATGTACGGGACCAGGGGAAATCCCTCGTCTCGATCCTCCTGCGTGGCCCCGTCCTCTTCCACGAGAATCGACTGGAAGCTCGCGGGCGCCAGGAACCGAGCCTCGATCTCGGGGCTGAGCGCGCCCTCGACCATCGCCTCCCGCAGCAGTGATCGGATCCGGGCTCTGCTGCTCTCGCCCGACAGCGCCGCGCTGATGCCGGTCCCGGTGTGGAGCCATTCCACGCGCCCTGTCGCCAGATAGTCACTCGAGATGACGAACAGGGCGGAAAGCTCACCCTGCAACAGCGAGGTCAAGCCCGTCGTTCGGTCAGGCACCGCCACGATCCGCGCCTCGATGACCTCATCGCGCTCCAGGACCTCCATCTGGTCCACAAGCCCTACGTGGCCCGGCTCGCCCGCGCCGGCCTCCTCGTCGCCCGCAAGGAGGCCGCGGACCAAGGGCACGACAACGAGCAGCACCATCAGCACGACCGGTACCGCCAGGGTCATCACCCGGTACCACGCGCGCCGAAAGCCGCGTCGCACTTCCTCGGCGAACACCGTCTGAATCTCCGCAGTCAGCCCGGACACGCGGCGCCTCCGTCATTGGATGTCTGTCCCGTCCGACTACGGCCCACGCGCATCACCCCGCCTGCCGGACCGCTGCGACCGCTCTCCGAACGCCCATGCGCTGGCCATACATGAGCAGGCCCGCGCGGAAGATGCGCGCGGCGACCCACAGGAGGGCAACCGCGGCGAGGACCGTCACCGCCAGGCTCGCCAGGATCTCCAGTACCGGAGGGTCCCCAACCGAGAGGCGGATCATCATGGTGGTCGGCGCGGTGAAGGGCACGAAGGAGAGCGCCCGAGCCAGCGTCCCATTCGGCTCGGAGAGGAGCACCGAGGCTGCGTAGATTGGGACGAGCAGCGGAATCAGGATCAACCCGGAGAGCTGTGCCGCCTCCCGCACCCCCGTCGCCGCCGCGCCCAGCCCAGCCATGATCGCCCCGCTAACGAAGTACCCCGCCAGGAAGAAGACCACCAGCCACAGCATGACGAGCGGGTCCACCCGAAACTCGCCGACATCGGGAATCGCGGCAAAGATCCTGGGCAGGATGATGAGGATGGATGCCACCCACACCGCGATCTGGAACAGGCCCGCCGCGCCGACCGCCAGCACCTTTCCGGCCATGATCGTCACGGGCCTGGCCGAGGTCAGCAGCACCTCGATCATGCGGTTTTCCTTGTCCTCGGCCACCGTCTGGACCAGGCTGCTCGCCCCCATCATGATGGCAAAGAGAAGCAGCAGTGCCGAGCCGAACGAGACGACGGCCCTGGAGAACTCGGAGGCCTGGTCGACCTCCCGCATGGGGCCCTCGACGCCGACTCGCACCTGCTGAAAGACGGCCGGCGCCAGCGCACGCGCCAGCAGTTCCGGCGGGAGCTCTTCCCTAGCGAGCGTTGCGCGCAGAATCGCCTGCACGAGCCCGCTGCTCTCGCCGCTCGGGCCCGGGTCGATGTTCGCGATGAGCCCGCGGCCACGATGCAGCCACTCCACACGGCCCGACTCCACGTAGTCGTCGGCAATGATGAACAGCTCGCTAATCTTCCGCTCGGTCAGGGCGGCGGTCGCGCTGTCGGCGTCCCCGTACGTGCGCACCCCCGGCACGTTCACCACGGGTCCCAGCTCCTCCGAGAGGCTCACAATGCCGATGGGCTTGGGCGGGCCCTCCTCTTGCTGCCCGACGAACGCACGGACCAGTGGGACCACCGCCAGGAGCACAACGAGGGCGGCGGGAATCAATAGGGTGATCACCACATAGGCGGTACGGTGGGTGGAGCGCCGGAACTCTTCGGCGAAGATGAGCTGTGCTTCACTCACCAGAGCGCGCACGGCTCACCTCCTCGATGAAGATGTCGTTCAGGGAGGGGAGGACCACCTCGTATCGCTCCATGGCGATGCCGGCGGTCAGGAACGCGCGAAGGAGGTCCTCCGGCTTAGCCTCCGGCTCCATGAAGTACTCGAACGCGCCGTTCCGGCCCTCGGCCCGGAGCGCCCCAGGCAGGCTGTCTGGCTGTCGGTCGGCGATGATGCGGACGGTCCGAGCGCCCCGGGCTCGCTTCATCTCGCCGATGGGGCCGCAGAGGAGAATCCGGCCATCGCTGATCAGCAACATCCGCTCGCACATCTCCTCGACGTCCGCCATCCGGTGGGTGCTCAGCACAATGGTCGCGCCCCGCGCCTGCTGTTCGCGGATGATCTCCTTCATTAGCTGTACGTTCAGGGGGTCCAGGCCGGAGAAGGGCTCGTCTAGGATGAGCATCTCCGGCTCATGGAGGAGGGCGCCCGTGAACTGCACGATCTGCGCCATCCCACGGGAGAGCGCCTGGACCTTCTTTGTGCCGTGCTCGGAGAGCCCCACCCGCTCCAGCCAGCCCCGAGCCCGAGCCACGGCCGTCGACGAATCGAGCCGCTTGAGGCGGCCCAGGTAGGCCAGGATGTCGATGACGCTGGAGCGACGATAGAGGCCGCGCTCTTCGGGTGAGGTACCCCACGCGGGCGAGCGCGTCCCGCGAGGGCGCGTCCCCCAACAGCCGGACCGTGCCCTCGTCCGGGCGCACGATGTCCAGGGCCATGCGAATGGTGGTTGTCTTGCCGGAGCCGTTGGGGCCGACGAGGCCGAAGATCTCCCCCGGCTCCACGGCGAACGTGACGTGGTCCACGACGGTGCGCCCATCGTAGGCCTTGGTAACGTCCGTCATCTCGAGGGCGGAAGGCAAACCAGCGCTCCTTCGGTCAGAAGCTGGAGGCCGAGCGCCCGCGCGCTCCTCGTACTCTCCACTGTAGCAACCCCAGCCGCCCCGCGTCCAGCGTGGTTGACTTCGAGGAGCGCATTCCATACGCTCGCGCCGTCCAGATGGGGCCGAAGCGGACGGGCGCTCCGTGAGGCTGGCGCGGGCCCGCTTTGCAGCGATGGCGACCACAGCGACTCCCTCGCCCGACTCGCTATGGATGGCTGGCGCGCCGGTCGCGGGGCTGTCCGATCCGGACTCCCCCGTCGCCCTCCGGTGGATGAACGAGTCGTTCCCAATGTTCCCCTCGCCCAAGCGCTGACGAATGGCGGGACCGGGTACAGGCCGGCGCCCAACGTTGACAGCGCGCGCGGGCCTCGGTACTCTCGCACCCATTCCCGCGCGGCGGTAGACGGGGTCTGAGGAGCGCGATGCTGAGCGTGGAGCGGCTGTCCCAGCGTTTGGTCGGCAAGTGCCTCTTCTACGGCTGGGTGATCGTCGGCATCACCTTCGTCACCAGCATGCTGACGGCCGGGATCACCGGCTATGGGCTGGCGTTCTTCATCGTCCCCATGAGCGCGGCGCTGGGTGTCTCGCGCGGGGCCTTTTCCAGCATCACCCTCTTCCGCCTCATCGTCTTCCCCGTCGTGCCCTTCATTGGCAGGCTTGTGGACAAGAGGCAGGGCCCGCGGGTGCTGATCGCCCTCGGTGGCGCCCTTGGGGGCGTGACGCTGATGGGGACCGCCGGGGTCCAATCGCTCTGGCAGTTCCTGATACTCTTCGGCGTCGTCTTCGGCCTGGCGAACACGGTGATGGGCGGCATGGTCGTCGAGCCCGCGCTCATCACCAAGTGGTTCGTGCGGAAGCGCGGGCGGGCCATGGCCATCGGCACCATGGGCATCTCCACCGGGGGGTTCGTGATCGCGCCCCTGGTTGGCTGGCTGATTGGCGCGTTCGGCTGGCAGACGGCATGGCTCGTGCTGGGGGCCGGGCTCGGCGTCATCATCGTTCCCCTGGCCGTCCTGTTCGTGGTCCGCAGCCCGGAGGACTTGGGGCTGCTCCCAGACGGAGACCCGCCGTTGGCGCAACGGGGCGATGGGTCCCAGCCGTTGCCGCCGCCGGAGCGATCGTGGACGCTGGGTGAGGCGATGGGGACGCGGGCCTTCTGGCTGCTGATGGGCGTTCAGGCGCTCGGCTTCGGGGGGCTGATGCCCGTCATCATCCATCAGGTGGCGTACCTACAAGACAAGGGCCTGGAACCCGCGATGGCTGCCTGGATCGCAACGCTCGTTGCGTTCTTCGCCATGGCGGGCAAGCTCCCGTGGGGGTACCTGGCCGAGCGGGTGCACGTGCGGTGGGTGTCGGCGGCGTGCGCGGTGTCGGCGGGGTCTTTCGTCTTCCTCCTGGTGGGTGGCCGAGAGCTGCCGGCGTTCTACGCCTACGCCGTCCTCTTGGGCGTGACCATGGGGGGCTTCCCCACGCTGGTGAACCTGGCGATGGCGGTGTACTTCGGGCGGGAGCACATGGGCGCCATCCGGGGCTTTGTGACCCCGGCCACCCAGGTTGTCGGCGCGGCGAGCCCAGTCTTCGCGGGCTTGATGTGGGACCGGGTGGGGAGCTACGATCTGCCGTTCACCGTCTTCGCCCTCGCTTGGATAGCCGCCGGGCTGCTGATGCTGCTGGCGCGCCCGCCGCGGATCCCGGTGACGCTGGGGGGCGGTGGGGCCGAGCGCACCGCTGCCTTGGAATGAGGAGGAAGAAGCCATGAGCCACACACCGTTCGCCAACTGGGACCAACCCGCATACAACCCAGCCCTCCACGACCCTCGGACCGGGGTGCTCATAAAGGAGTATCAGGCCAGCAACGACGGCTCGACTCAGGAGTACTCGGTCTACGTCCCCGCCGCCTACACCCCGGACCGCCGTTGGCCGCTGATCGTGGCGATGCACGGGCTGGGCGGGCAGCACAGAGACGTCATCAACAACCCCACCCTCCAGACCCTGGCGGAGCAGCGGGGCTTCATCATACTCTCGCCCTCGGGTCGAGGGCGACGCAACTTCTTCCGCGGCCCAGGCGAGGGGGCGGTGCTCCGGGCCATCGACGAGGTGCGCGAGGCCTACAACATCGACTCCGACCGCGTGTCCCTCACCGGCGTCTCAATGGGCGGCAGCAGCAGCATGCACCTGGCCCTCCACTACCCGGACCGCTGGGCCGCCAGCCACCCGGTCTGCGGCCTCTACACCTTTGGGCAGATGGGCGTCCTGGCCGACACCGCCCCAGACCCCTACGAGCTAAGCAACAACGGCGACATCTCGTTCATCGCCGAGAACGCCTTTGGGTTCCCCCTGCGTTTCAACCACGGCGACGCCGATGCCACGGTGCCCGTGGAGCACGGCCGTCGCATGGACGAGCGGTTCCGCGAGCTCGGCTACCCGACGACCTACATCGAGATCCCCGGCTTCCCTCACGGCGACTCGGACCCCGTGGGCCGCCACGATTGGCTGGAAGGCCACCGGCTCCGCCGACACCCCGCCCGCATCGTGTACAAGACGTACTCCCTCTACTATGACCGCGCCTACTGGGTGCGAGTGGAGGACTTCATCCGCTTCAATCAGGCCGGAGCGGTCGAGGCGGAGGCGTTCCTGGACAACCGGTTGCAGGTCCGCACCGATAACGTGGCCCAGATCAGCATCCACTTCGACGACCACCTCCTGAATGTTGAAGCGCCGGTGTCGGTGGAGCTCGACGGCCAGGCCGTATTCAACGACCTGCCGCCCGCCACCCGCGAAGTCACCTTCTCGCGACCCGACGACGGACCCTGGCGCGTCGGCCCGACCGCGCCCGCGCAGGGGCTCCGCAAGGCCTGGGGGCTGGCCGGTCCGATGAACGACATCTTCCGCGAGCCTTTCATGGTGGTCTACGGCGCCAGCGGCGGGGCAGACGCCGCGGAGGTCAACCGGCGCGAGGGCGTCAAGCTCCTCTCATGGTTCCAGGGTCGATACAACGCCGAGTACCCCCTCAAGGCCGACACGGAGGTGACGGAGGAGGACATAGCGAGCCACCACCTGGTGCTCTACGGCACCCCAGCCAACAACAGCCTCCTGGCCCGGATGATGGACCGGCTCCCCGTGCGCATCGAGGAGCGGCGACTGACGCTGGGGAACCAGACGTTCGAGGGGGATGACCTGGGCGTCCTCTTCATCTACCCCAACCCGCTGAACCCCGCCAAATACGTGGAGATCGGCGCCGGGTGGCGCGACGACATCGTCGCCAACATTGACCAGGTGCCGGGTCGGGGCGTCAACGATTACGTGGTCTTCAACGGCGCGAGCAAGACCCCGGGCGGCGGATTCGTGCAGGTGGGCCTGCCCTTGGCCAAGGGTTTCTTCGACACGCGCTGGCAACCGGAGACCCCCGACGCGAGGCAGGCCCGGTGGGAGGCGGACGTAGCGCTGTCGGCCCGCCTATCGGCGCACCCCAACCAGCGACCCGAGCTTGGGCCGGGAGACGCGGCGCCGGATTGGACATGCACAACCTTCGATGGCACAGAGGTCCGGTCCGCGGACATTCACGGCCAGCGGGCGCTGGCGGTGGTCTTCACGGGCGCGCCTCTGGGCCCGGACATGACGGCGGCGCTCACGGAGGCGCACGTCCGCCACAAGGGCGCGTTGGAGATCGTGCTGGTGGTGAGCGTGCCGAACAACTGGGACAAGGGGGCGGTGGTGAGCTTTTTGGCCGCGCGCGGGATCGCCTTCCCCGTCACCAACGACGAGCCGAAGGAGCTGGCGCGGATCTTCGGCAGGCGCGGAGCGCCCGAGGCGGTCCTGGTCCGACGCGACGGCACGGTCGAGTGCGTGGCCCGCGCCGACGACCCGCTATGGAGCGACCCCCGCGCCCTGGCGCAGGCGCTCGACGCGCTGGTGGGATAGCGGCATGGGCATCGAAGCGCTGACACGCGACGACGCCGGCAACGACGTCACCCCTCGGTCATCGGACGATTGGCGGGGCTGGGTGTCCGCGACCGCCACGCGCAACTACATGATGAAGAACACCCTGGCCGATTGGCTGGACCTGTACGGGGAGAAGGCCGGGTTCACCCGCGACACCGCCATGCCCGGCCACGACCGCCGCACCGACTTCACGCTGTTCATCTTTCGGCAGGGCAACGCCTTCGAGACCGCCGTCGTCCGGCACGTGGAGACCCTGGTCCCCATGGTGTCCATCGCCCGCGGCCCCTCCGCCGCCCGCAACCTCCGACGGGCGGAGGAAACCTTCGAGGCCATGCGGGCGGGCGAGCAGCTCATCTACCAGGGGGTCCTGTGGGACGCCGAGAACCGCACCTACGGCGCTCCCGACTTCCTGATCCGCTCCGATGTGCTGCTGAGCCTGTTCCCATCGACCATCACCGACGAGGAGGCGCGGCGCCCCGCCCCTGACATCGGCGCGGACTCCTGGCACTACATCGTCGTCGACGTCAAGTTCACCACGCTGGACCTGAGGTCGGGCGGCGCAATGGGGGACGGCGGCTCCAGCCCAGCCTACAAAGCCCAGGCATTTGTGTACAACCGAGCGCTCGGGCGGCTGCAGGGGTTCGCGCCCTCGGAATCGTACCTGTTGGGGCGAAACTGGCGGCAGCAGCAGGGGAAGGAAACGCTCCGGGGCACGGGATCCATGGAGCGGCTGGGCGCGGTGCGATTGGAATCGACCCTGGGCGGGCGGCCGCTCGCGGACCGCGTGGTCGAAGCGGCGGGCTGGGTGCGGCGTGTCCGATCGGAGGGCGGTGACTGGCGAGTCCTGCCGCGGCCTTCGGCGCCGGAGCTCTGGCCCAGCAACGGGGGCAGCAGCGGCTTCCCGTGGGGCACGACCCACGCCCGCATCACTGCCGAGCTGTCCGACCTGACGATGCTCTGGCAGGTCGGCGACGACAAGCGAAACCGCGCCCACGCCCAGGGCATATACAGCTGGCGCGATCCCCGGTGCACCGCGGAGGCCCTGGAGGTCACCGGCGACCACAACCGCGCCACCCTCCAGGCCATCCTGGACGTCAACCAATCCGAGGACGGCCCCGCCGTCACGCCGCCCCGCGTGTCCGCCGCCGAGGACCAGTGGCGCGCACCCCCTCCGTTGGAGTTCTACGTCGACTTCGAGACGGTGAGCGATCTGGCCGACGACTTCTCGACGATCCCTGCCAAAGGAGGCCGGCCTCTCATCTTCATGATCGGCTGCGGGCACATGGAGGGGGGTGAGTGGACGTTCCGCTGCTTCATCGCGGAGGACCTCAGCGAGGCCGCCGAGGAACGGGTCATCGACGGCTGGCTGGAGCACATGGAGGATGTGAAGCGACGCATGGGGGTGACGGACGACGTCCGGGTGCTCCACTGGTCCCAGGCTGAGGTTTCCGAGATGGAGACCAGCTACCGATCGGCGGCGGCGCGCCACCCGACCAGGACGTGGCCCCCGGTCCAGTGGTTCGACTTTCTGGGCCAGGTAGTCCGGGCCGAGCCGGTTGTCGTGCGCGGCGCGTTCGGCTTTGGGTTGAAGGCCGTCGCCAAGGCCCTGCACGGGCAGGGGCTCATCGAGACGCGCTGGGACGACGGCCCCATGGACGGGCTCGGCGCGATGGTGGGGGCGTGGTGGTGTGCCGAGGAGGCGCAGACGGCGGGGATCGCGCTGGCGGACGTCCCGCTGATGGGTGAGATCGCGCGGTACAATGAAGTGGACTGTCGGGTTGTGATGGAGATTGTGCGATACCTGAGGGAGCACCATTGATAGGGTGCGGGAAGAGTGGAGCCCGGGGGGTGGAGCCCCTTTCGCAGTCCTTCCACCGAAGGCTGGGGCGTCTCCCAGATATAATCTCCACCCATTTCTTGGCCAGAAACGGGGTGGTCGAAACGTGTCTGTCATCGGTCTGCCACACCCCGTCGCCCGCTTTTCGTCCCTTCACCGGCTTGGTGGTGAAGAATTGACTGCCAGAAAATGGGTTGCATCTCGGCGCAACCCAAGCTAGGATAGCGGCATGTGAGCATGGAGGAGGTATCGATGGAAGCCTACTGTCTGAAGTGCAGGACGAAGCGAGAGATCCAGGGAGCCACCCAGGTGACGCTCAAGAACGGCAGGCCGGCCACTCAGGGAACCTGTCCGGTCTGCAGCACCAAGGTATTCCGCATCGGCAAGGGCTAGCCCGAACCCGGGGCCGGCGCGCCGTCGGCCCCGGGAATGCCGCTCATGAACAGACGAGACGCGGTCCTAGAGAGGGCGATCCGGGGCTACCAGGGCCAGACGGTGCCCTACGAGGTTCCCATCTCCGTCTACCCCGCGGACGCCGGCGTCATCATCGTACAGGCGCCGGGAGCCGGGGAGCTCAAGGACGGGCGGAAGGACCGCTACGACACGCTGGCGCGCCATCTCCAGGGGCGTAGCGTGGCGAGCTTCGTTACGCACAATCCCCCCCGTGCCGACGCCCAGTTCAAGTACCCGGAAGAGCCGTACTCGTACCGCGACGCTAGCTGGAACACCATCGCGGTCGAGAGCATGGCGCACGTCCTGGACTACGTGCTGGAGCACTCGGAGGAGATTTGCGGGGCGGCTTCGCCGGTCATCTACCTCTCGGGGTTCTCCGCCGGCGGCTCCACGTGCGGCGCGGTGGCCCACCGCTACTCCGAGGTGCGGCGGGTGCTGCTGGCCTCGACGTACGACAGCGTGGGCGACCCATTCTACGATGGGATCGGCCGGTTCACCGGGGACCTGCATGTAGCGTACGGCGCGTTGGACCTGGTGGCGAAGATGCTGGCGCACATGATGCAGTACCTGGCCGCGTCCGTGAGCAGCCTGCAAGTCCGCGAGGCGCCGGATTGCGACCACGGGTTTCGCGGGGCCGACAACGGCCGGGCGCTCGCCAACGCCTACGAGTGGGCGTTCGTGGGCGACGACGCCTTCCCGTCACCCGAGGGCGGATTGCTGCTCTACGAGGACTGACGCCCCTCCCACGTGCCCCCTACCATGCGCCGTGCCGAGGATTGACACCCCCACGGGGCCGCGCGTATCGTGACGGTCGAGGCCGCTCGGTCTCCCGCACGGTCCCTGGAGGCGCCCGATGCCAACGTACCTGGTGACCCCACCCCCGTTCCAGCGGCGCATGGCGTTCATGGATGCTCTGGAGGCCGCGGGCATCGACTACCATCGCGACCGCCAGGAGTACATCGTCTACCTGAAGGACCGGCAGCTGGAGGCGTTCAACCTGATCCACCGTGAGTTCGAGCTCGCGGTTTCCGAAGACGACCCGATGATGACCATGGGCATGTAGCAGGGGCCCTCGGGCCAGCGGGAGGCGGGCGGTGACGACGGCCAGGATCCAGGTGACCGGCCACGAGAGCGAGGGCGACGGAGAGGTGGGAGAGCGCATCGCGCTTCACACCGACCAGGGGGACATCGGCTGCCTGCTGCTGCCCGCGCCGGGCGCCACGGCCGCCGTAATCTGGTCCGGATCGTGGGCGACGTACGGGGGCCAGGAACGGGTCAGCCCCATAACTCGCAGCGTATCCGCGGACCTGCAGGCTGATGGCATATCGTCGCTGATCGTGCGCTACCGCAAGTCCCGGGAGCTGCCAGCCGCGGCACGAGATACGGAGGCGGGCGTCCTCTTCCTCCAGGAGCAGGGCTACCAGCGGATAGCAGTGGTGGGCCACTCTTTCGCGGCGGCCGTCGCGATCACGGCTGGGGAGGCGTGCTCGGGGGTGAACGCGGTCGTCGCCCTGGCCAGCCAGACATACGGCGCGCGCCCCGCAGCGTACCTCTCCCCCAAGCCCCTTCTCCTGGTCCACGGCACGGAAGACACGCGGTTGAACGTCTACTGCTCGGAGCAGATCTACTCGTGGGCCAAGCAGCCGAAGGAGCTGGTCATCCTGGAAGGCGCGTCCCACGGCCTATCGGAGTGCAGCGACACCCTCTTCCCGCTCCTGCGCCGCTGGCTGACTGAGAAGTTGGCGGAATGACGGAGACCGCCCCGGCCCGCCTCACCCGTCGCATCTACCCCCTCGACCCGCGGGAGCTCACCGAGGAGGAGCTGGCCGTCGTCTTCGCCATGACCTCCAGGCGGCCAGAGCCGTTCGACGAGACCCAGCGGCTGGTGACTACCGAGAAGGCCGCTAACTTCCACGAACGATGGGTTCTCGGCTACGGCCACGCGTCAGTCGCCGAGCACGCCGTCCTCCATCTGGCCGTCGAGAACATCTCTCGCCTGGCGTGTGACGCTCTGGAGGACAACCGGCTGGCGTCGTTCACCGAGAAGTCGTCGCGCTACCAGGTGCTCGACCAGGGCGCATACCACGTTCCGGGGGAGCTGGACCGCTACCCCGAGGCAGGTCAGGCATACCGGGAGGCCTCCGACCGGCTGTTCGCCATCTACGAGCGGCTGGTGAAGGTAATGCAAGCGTACCTCGCGGCGGTTGAGCCCCGCCTGAGCGACGAGCGCGGCGCGTCACACCGCATCCGGCTGCGTAGGATCGCCACCGACACCTGCCGCTTCGTACTCCCCGCGTCGACGCTCACGAACGTCGGCGTGACCATGAACGCCCGGTCGGTGGAGCACGCCGTCCGCAAGCTGCTGTCGTCGGAGCTCCAGGAGGAGCGGGAGATCGGCAAGGGGTTGAAAGAGCAGGCGCGCGTCGTCACGCCCACCCTCATCCGCTATGCGGAGCGCAACGACTACCTGGAGCTAAGCCGCGACCGGCTCCGCGACGCGGCCCCGGAGCCCACGGCGGACCCGGTGGCCGCGGGCCCTTCGACGGGCGTCTCGGCGCGTCTGGTGGACTGGGATCCACTCGCCCAAGCGAGGCTGGTGGCCGCGCTGCTGTACCGGAACGCCGGCCTCCCCTACGAGGAGGTGTGGCGGCGCGCCCAGGGGTTTTCCGAGGCCGAGCAGGAGGCCGTGCTCGCGGCCGCGCTGGACGGCCTCGGCGACCACGACGCGCCGGTGCGGGAGCTGGAGCAGGTGGCCTACACCTTCGAGCTCCTCATGGACTACGGCGCGTACCGGGAGTTCAAACGCCACCGGATGCAATCGTACCTCCCGCAGCCCCTTACCGTGGCGGAGGGGTACGTCACGCCGCCGCTGATCGCGCAGGCGGGGCTGGCGTCAGAGTTCGCCGAGGCGATGGATGTCTCAGCTTCGGCCCACCGTCGCCTGGCCGCGACGGCCCCACCCCGGCTGGCGGAGTACGCCGTCACCCACGCCCACCTGCGCCGGGTGATGACCAGGGTGAACCTGCGCGAGTGCTATACCCTCTTCCAACTCCGCATCCAGCCCGAGGCCCACTTTACGATCAGGGATGCGATGGGCCAAGCCCTCGACTGCCTACGGGAGGTCCACCCGCTGCTGGTCCAATACGTCCGGCTCCGGGGCCAATAGGCGGCGCCGATGGATCTCCCCCCGCTCCAGACGGGCCGTCTGGTCCGCCGGGTCAACCGGTTCGTGGCCCTGGTGTCGCTCGGCGGGGTTGAGACCGAGGTCCATATAGCGAACACCGGGCGGCTGCGCGAGCTTCTGGTCCCGGGCGCCGAATGCTACCTGACCCCCCAGAGCGCGCCACACCGTAGGACCGGCTACGATCTCACGCTCGTTGCGGTTCCCGTGAGTTCGGACCAGGCCCTCCAGAAGCCACGAGCACCGTACGCTTCCCCCGAGCGTAAAACACTTGTGGTAGCGGACACGCGACTACCGAACGCGGTCGTGTGGGAGGCGTGGGAGCGGGGCTGGCTGCCGGGCTTCGAGGGGTACGACGCGGGCCGTCGCGAAGTGACTTTCGAGGACAGTCGCATGGACCTGCTGCTGGAAGGGACACCGGGGCGGTGCCTGATCGAGGTGAAGTCGGTGACGCTGGTCCTTCGCGGCGAAGGACTGGTGGAGGGTAACGTAGGCCTCTTCCCGGATTCCCCGACAGAGCGGGGGCGTCGCCACGTGGCGACGCTGGCGCGGGCGGTGGGGCAGGGGTACCGAGCGGCCGTGCTCTTCGTCGTCCAGCGCGATGACGCAGTGGCTTGCGCGCCCAACGACGCCACCGACCCCGCGTTCGGCGCGGCGCTCCGCGCGGCGGTATCGGCGGGGGTTGAGGCACACGCGTTCACGTGCAGGGTGACGCCTCGGGAGGTCCGGCTGCTCGACCCGATTCCGGTGCGGCTCTAAGCATTCCACGAGCGGGGAGGCCGACGCATGGTCCCGAATCCCCTCCAGGGAAATGGCTCCGAAGGCAAGGCCGCCCGCCTGCTGGATGTGCACCAAAGGCTGCTGGCGGCCTACGGTCCCCAGGGATGGTGGCCGGGCGGGGCCGGTCCGTTCGAGGTGTGCGTCGGCGCCATCCTGACCCAATCCGCGGCGTGGACGAACGTCGAGATGGCGCTGGCGCGGATGCGCGCGGCCGAGGTCCTTTCGCTCGATGGCCTGCACCGGACCCCCGTGGAAGCTCTGGCGCAGATCATCCGGCCGTCGGGGTACTTCAACGCCAAGGCGCGCAAGCTCAAGGCCTTCGCCACCCACGTCCACCACGGCCATGGAGGCGATCTGGCGGCGATGCTGACGCGGCCCATGGAAGGCCTGCGGCCGGAGCTCCTTGCCGTTCACGGCATCGGCGAGGAGACCGCCGACGACATCGTGCTGTACGCAGCCCACCAGCCCAGCTTCGTGGTGGACGCGTTCACCCGGCGCATCCTAACGCGCCTTGGCCTGGCGCCGCCGGTGGACCGGTACGAGTCCTATCGCGCCCTCTTCATGGACGCCCTGCCAGAAGACACGGCGCTCTACCAGGAGTACCACGCGCTGCTGGTGCGGCTCGCGAAGGAGGCGTGCGCGAAGCGGGCGCCCCGGTGCGGCGGATGCCCGCTGCGGGACATCTGCCCAACGGGGCGAGAGTGGGCGGCCTGACGGCGGCCGCGTACGCGAATGCGCTGGGACCGCGCCCATCGCCCTACAGCAGCTCGCCGAGTGTCAGCCAGTAGAAGACGATGTACCCGCCCGCTACGAGCATCAGCGCGGCGCTCGCCCGCTGCATGAATGGGAGGGCTCGTCGCAGAGCGCCCGACATCGCGCCCTTGAAGAGCGATATGCCGGCGGTCAGAAGCATGACCACGAAGCCCATGCCGAGCCCGTAGAGGAAGAACTGGGCCGCGGCGGCGACCGCGCCCGACGTGGCCAGCGTGGCGCCCACGACGGTGAGGAAGATGGGCAGCGTGCAGCTCAGGGACGCGGTGCCATAGCTCACGCCGAAGAGGAAGTAGCCTCGAACCGTGACCTCGCCCGGATTCCCGATTCGAGAGCTCGCCCGCGCGGCCAACCCACTGTACAGCTTGCCTCCCCCGAGCAGCCACGATCCAGCCGCCACCAGGACCACGCCGACGGCCAGCCCGACCCAGGGCATGATGCTGACGATGGAGCGAGCGCCGGCGCCAATGAGCAACCCGACTATCCCGAACATGGCCACAAGCCCGGCCGTCACCACCCCGCCAACGACCATCGCCCTGCCAAGACGGCGAAACACATGCCTCGCGCCCGCGGCGGCGTCATGGGAGCCCAGATAGAGACCGAGATATGCCGGCAACATGGCGAAACCGCATGGATTCACGGTCGACACCATGCCCGCGGCGAAGGCGAACCCCAGCGGCGCCACGGCCCCCACGTTCCCCAACAGCGCGCTGGAGCGTCCCGACAGGGATTCGACGAGGCCGTTGGCCCCCCCCCCGACGGCCTCCGAGCCCTCGCCGGTGAGGACGGCGCCGCCGTAGGCCACGGCCAGCACCAGGAAGCCGCCAATTGACGGAACGGCCAGCGCGCGCGCCGAGCCGGCTCCCTGCCGGTTCAGATTCTCCGTCCCCTCCTGGCTCATGCTCCCCCTCCAGCTCCGAACGTTGCCGCGTTGGGACGATACGAGAACACGTGGGTCATGTGTCACGTTGCGTGGTCACGGCCCGCCGCGCTCCCAGCCGGTCGTCACGCAACGGCGCAGGCGGCATTCCCGCTCACGACGCGGTGCAGGCGCTCGTCGTCAAGATTCCCAAGACCGGACCACAGAATGCCCCCGGGTGTCCGCAAATACGGGACACCCTCTTCCGTGATGCCCGACCGGATGACGGCCGAGATCAGGCCATGCAGACCTGATAGGTCCAGCCGTGCGCGTGACCGGGACCGATCCGGGTCTTGGCCCGACGTAGCCCTTGCAGTGCCTTCGGCCTTGAAGTCATTCATGACGCCTCCTTGCATCGCTGCCGGCGGGGAAGGTTCCCAACACTATCGTTGAGATGCGGAGTCGTCCCACAGCGATGCCGCATTCCGGCCGAGAGCCTCCCGGCGTGGGCGCTCGGACCCGAAATCCGTGATCGGCCTCGCGGCCCATGTCCGCGCACCCTTGCGTTGGCCCACGCATCACATGAATAGTGACCCCACTTGAACTCGGGGTAGGCGGCGCGCCGGAAGAGTACGGACGGCTACCCGGCGCCGTCGTGACGGGATAGACTACGCTGTACGTCCAGCAACGAGGAGGACCCGCGGGCATGGTTGAGACCTACGATGTCATAGTGATTGGCGGAGGCCCGTCAGGAGAGAACGTGGCAGGCCGAACCGCCGGCGGGGGGCTGAAGACGGTCCTCATCGAGGGGGAGCTGCTCGGCGGTGAGTGCGACTACTGGGCGTGCATGCCGAGCAAGGTGCTGCTGAGGCCTGGAGAAGCGTTGGCCGCCGCGAGGCGGGTTCCAGGCGCGCGGGAGGCATCGACCGGGACGATTGACCTGGAAGCCGTCCTAGCATGGCGTCGGTACATGACCCGAGACCACAGCGACGAAAGCCAGGTCGGCTGGGTGGCCTCAACGGGGTCCGACCTCATCAGGGGGCAGGCCCGACTCGACGGGCCGCGGAAGGTCGTCGTGGTCCAAGCGGACGGGTCGGAAAGGCAGCTGGAAGCAACGAAGGCAGTGGTTGTCGCTACCGGGTCTCGAAGCGTGATGCCGCCGATCCCCGGCCTGTCGGACGCTCGCCCGTGGGACAACAGGATTGCGACGTCCGTGGACACACCGCCGCGACGCCTCCTGGTGCTCGGCGGCGGCGTGGTGGGCTGCGAGCTCGCTCAGGCGTGGAGCTCCTTGGGCTCGACGGAGGTCACCATCATCGAGGCCCAACCCAACCTCCTGGCCACCTACGAGTCCTTTGCCGGGGAGATCCTGGGCAAGGTGTTCGAGGACCGGTTTGGCATCCGGGTACTCACAAGCAAGCGCGCCACCGAAGTACGCCGCCAGGGAGACGAGGTGACGGTGACGCTGGACGACGGGTCGACAGTCTCGGGCGACGAGATTCTGGTGGCCGTGGGGCGGCGAGCCCGGACGGACGATCTGGGCGCGTAGACCGTGGGCCTGGAGCCGGGGAGGCCCATAGAGGTGAACGACTGCAGGCCGTGGCCGTGCATGACGGCTGGCTCTACGCCGTGGGCGACGTGAACGGCCGCAACATGCAGACCTACATGGGCAAGTATCACGGTCGCATCGCGGGCGATCACATCAAGGGGAAGCCCGTGGCGGCGGTGGGTGACGCCTACGCTCCAAAGGTCGTCTTCACCGACCCACAGGCGGCCTCCGTGGGCCTATCCGAGGCGGAGGCCAGAAACGCCGGCCTCAGCGTGCGCACCGTGGAGTACGGCTACGGCTGGAGCGGCGGCGGGTCCATTCTGGGGTATGACACGGAGGGCATGTGCAAGTGGGTCGTGGATGAGAGCGCGAAGGTGCTCGTTGGCGCGACGTTCGTCGGCCCCGGAGCGGGCGAGCAGATCCACGCCGCCACCATCGCGATCGCGGGGAAGGTGCCGCTGGACGTCCTCTGGCACGCGGTCCCGCCCTTCCCGACGATCAGCGAGTTCTGGCTGAGTTTCCTTCTGGAGTACGGCTACTAGCCGGCAGGGACGGTCCAACACGGTAGCTACCGGCGGTCGCCGCGACCGAGGCCGGACCAGCCGCAGGACTCGCGACCGAGCTCGTGCTCGGCGTCCGCCCGCCGTCGTCGTGCGCAACGGCCACACCGGGTCTGCCCTTGTCGCGGGCCGGGATGGGGGATATACTGGATTCGTTATGTTGCTGACACCACTGTGCGCCTGTACGTGTGACCAAGGGAAGGCTATCGCGTAGCCCGGTTCGCAACGTGCCGCAACCGCGAATCGACCCTCCGTCAGCACATATCGGGGGGTCTTTTTCATGCACGGTGCGCCAGGAGGAACGATGAGCATTGACTCCAGCCCTGCAACGGTCGGTGCCCCGGCGGGCGGCGGCTTTCTGCGAGAGGTGTTCAGCTTCCCTCACCCCGTGAACGAGTACGCGGCTCGCATGGTCGCGGGGATGGTGATGGCGCTGGCGCTGACCATCATCGTGTTCGACGTGCGGTGGCTCACGGCGGTCCTGGCATACGGGTTCCTGGCGCGCGTCCTCACCGGGCCCACCCTGAGCCCGATGGGCCTGCTGGCCACTCGCGTACTGGTGCCCCTGATCGGCAACCGGGAGAAGCCCGCGGCGGGGCCGCCCAAGCGGTTCGCGCAGACCATCGGCCTGCTCTTCTCGGGGAGCGCGCTGGCTCTCACGTACGGGTTCGGACTGCCGCAGGTTTCGGAGATCGTCTTGGGCGTACTGGTGCTCTTCGCTGGACTGGAGTCGATCCTGGCGTTCTGCGCCGGCTGCTTCGTGTTCGGCTACCTGATGCGGTGGGGCCTGGTGCCGGAGGACGTCTGCGAGCGCTGCGCCAACTGGTCCCCGGGGCAGACCCCCTCCGCCAGCGGCGCTCACTGAGGTGGCGGCGGGCCCCTGCCGTTCGTGGTGAGCCGTTCGTCTTTCCTCTCGGCAAGGATCAGGACAGGCTTGTCAAACCACTGAGGCTCGACGCGGACGGCCCGACGAGAGCGCTGGCGTTCTTCGGGCGCTGAAGGGACCCTGGGCTGCGCAGAGCGATGTTCGGTCTG
>CAYTEC010000002.1:55748-78018 GCA_964436745.1 uncultured Dehalococcoidia bacterium
CCCGCCCGAGCCGTTCTTCCTTGGGGGGTTCCCCCCCAAGAACCCCCAGGCCCGCGTGCAACGCCCGGTTCGCCATGACGCCCTGCTTGCCCGGCCACTCGAGAGGTCAGAGTGAGGACAGGCGTGTCGAGCCACGCGATGCCCCATGCGGGCGGCACTCAGATCCGACGAGCCTTCAACGGTGATTTCAGCGGCCTGTCCCCAGAGTGGGTGCAGGGCGCAAACTGCCCGCCAGGGTGCTCGCCGCTGCCGCCCGGTCGGCTTGGTCCAGGTCGGGGGCCGGGTGGACCGCACCGCCCTGAAGCGAAGCGACGGGCACGCCATCGCGAAACGCCACCCGATTGCCCAGCACGGCCGGCACGCGCGGGCCGGGAGTCAGGACACCCGCCAGGTTGAGCGGGTCGCAGGCCGAAACAGCCACCATCTCCCCCGTCGGCTCGGTGCGACGGACGGCCCGCAGGGCCTCGACGGCTTCTGGCAGCGCGAACTGCTCGCCCATGAACCCCGCCACGAAGCGACCCCCGCGCACCTCGCCCCTCGCCTCGGCGCGGCGGTAGACCTGGAGCAGCACCCGCCACGGGGGCGCCAGGGGCTCCCGGGCCAGCACCTCCGGGAACACCACCCCGTACCGCCGCAGCAGCTGGGCGGCCCTGGCCTCGGCGGCATCGGCGGGCGCGGGCGCGACAGGCTGGAGCAGCGACCATCGGCTGGCGAATGTCCTCTGCCTGGGAGCACGGCGGAATCTGGACGAGCGCTGGACCCGCTTCGTCATGCCCGTGGCTAGCCCCCTGAGCACGGCGAAGCCGTCGGACGTCGCCAAGCCCGCGGCCGTGAGCCGCCACAGCGCAGTCTCGATCTCCGAAGGCAGTCTTCGGGTCCCCGCCACCACGTCCTGGAGGAACGAGGCGCCGTGCGCCGCCAGGTAGTCCAGGGCCTCGGCGGCGGCCCCCGTCAGCCCCGACTCCCCGCTCGGGGGCTCGTCCATGAGCCACGGGAGGTCCTCGCGCAGCCCCAGGGAGACCGGACCCGTGCGGGACAGGGGCGCGCGGACGCCGGAAGACCCGTCCGCATGCCGGCGCGCGAACCGACCCCACACCACCTCTCCGCCGAGGGTCAGCCGGTCTAGGCCGGATGGCGTGTAGTCGGCGAGGCGGGACGGCAGCAGATCGGCCTCCCAGGCGGCGGCGGAAGCCTCGAAGCCCTGGAGCAGTTCGATTACGTCAAGTAACCCTCCGTCGCCCCGGCCCCGAACACCCCCAGCCGCTCGTTGCCATCGGAAAAGGAAGCGGACGAACTCGGCCGACGACGCCGGCTCCACCTGGCGACGCAGCCTCCCAATGGTGTCCCGGTTGATCCGCGCCAGGATGCGGCGGTCGCAGAACTCCTCGCCGTCGTGCCCAGGCGTGAAGCGGCCACGCAGGACCGTCCCCGACGCCTCTAGACGGACCACGGCGGTGGCCACCTCCGCCAGCCCAAGCCCCAGGGATTCAGCAAGCCCCGCGACGGTGAACGGACCGGACGACTCGACGCGCCCACGCACCAGGGTCAGCAAGGCCTCCTCGTGGTCAGGGACACCGTGGGGCGACGCCAAGGAAATCGGCGCTGGATCGAAGCGCACATCGGGGATGGCCGCGGCGACCGTTGGCGCACGCTCCGTCGCCACCCACGCGACACGGCCATCTCCGTAGAGGGCGCGGACCGCCGTGCCAGCGTCAACGAGCTCTCGAAACCACTCGCGCCAGTCGTCGGAGGGCACATCCGACTCCGGCAGCATCCCCAGGGTAAGTAGGGCGTCGTGGAGCTCCAGGGGGTCGCGGACCACCGGCCAGGCGTCGCGGGCCGCTCGTTCGATCGCCTCGGGGTCGAGCGCGCCGAGGTCTCGGGCGTCCTCCGGCAGGGCGCGACGGAGGGTGACGGCTCGGGCGCGGCGCTCTTCCAGGGGCGCGTCATCGAGAAAGGCGTAGGGCATGGCGTTCAGTATCTGATGCGCGAAGACGGAGGGCTGGACGGTGTCGCGGGCGAACACCTCCGTCTCCCCCCGCTCGATCCCGCGCGACACCACTTCGAGGCCGTCGATGTCCATCGCCTCGGTCAGGCAGTCGCGCAGGGTCTCGAATATCAGGGGATGGTCGGGCACCTCCACGTCGCCGGGCGGCGCGTTGTCCTGGCAGGCGACCTGCTGCGGGAAGACGGCGGCCCGCAGGTCGTCGGCGCGCATGCGCTGGATCGGAGCGGGCACGCGCTTGCCGCCCGTGTGGCGCAGGAGGGTGAGGGTGCGGGAGGCGTCCCAGCGGAACCGGACGCCGAATAGGGGGGCCTGGAGGACCGCCTGCAACAGCACCTCTCTGGCCGTGCTCGCCTTCACATACCGGAACGTCTCCTCCAGGGGGAACGACATGCCGGGGCCCAAGGAGAGGCAGATGCCCTTGTCGGTGGCCTGGGCCTGGAGCTCGAAGTCGAGGGTGCGGCAGATCTGCTTCCGCAGCGCCATGCCCCACGCCTTGTTCACGCGGGCGCCGAAGGGGGCGTGGATGACGAGCTGGAGACCGCCGCTCTCGTCGAAGAACCGCTCCGCGACCACGCGCCGCTTGGTGGGCACGGCGTCCAGGATGCGCAGACCCTCGACGATGTAGGCCGTGGCCTGCAACGCGGCCTCCCGCGGCACCCCCGGAACATCCGTCAGCCACTCCACGCCGTCACCCGAATCGAGGCGCCGGCCCACCTCCTCGCGAAGCTCGGAGACCTCGTCAGACAGCTCCGGGGTCCGCCCCGGGGCCTCGCCGATCCAGAACGGGACGGTAGGGGTAGCGCCGTGGGCGGCTTCGACCCGCACGCGACCGCTCTCGATCCGGCGGATCTTCCACGGCGTGTTGCCAAGAAGGAAGACGTCGCCGGCCATGCTCTCGATGGCAAAGTCTTCGAACACCGTGCCGACGAACGTCCCCTCCGGCTCGGCGACGACATCGTAGTCGGCGTTGTCCGGGATCGCGCCGCCGCTGGTGAGGGCCGCGATGCGAGCCCCGCGGCGCGCGACGAGTCTTCGGTGGACCCCGTCGCGGTGCAGCAAGGCGGTGCGGCGGCCCTCGCGCGGGGCCGCGCCGGACGAGAGCAGTCGAGCACCTGGTCGAAGCGGTCCCGCGGCAGGTCACGGTAGGGGTGGGCGCGACGGCACAGGCCGTAGAGTTCGTCCTCACCCCACTCTTCGGCGGCGCACATGGCCACGATCTGCTGGGCAAGCACGTCAAGGGGCCACGGGGGCATCACATAGCGGTCAAGGTTCCCGCTCCACGCCCCCCGGAGGAGCGCGATGCACTCCATCAGCTCGTCGCGGGTGAGCGGAAAAAGGCGGCCCTTGGGAGTGGCGCCGAGGGAGTGGCCCGAGCGGCCGACCCGCTGCAGGAGCAGGCCGATGGACCGGGGCGATCCTATCTGGCACACCAGGTCCACCGCGCCTATGTCTATCCCAAGCTCCAGCGAGGCCGTGGCCACGCACACCCGCGCGCCCCCATCCTTCAAGCGTCGCTCGGCAGCAAGGCGGCGCTCCCGGGAGAGGCTGCCGTGGTGAGCGACCACCGCCTCCTGGCCAAGGCGCAGCGAGAGGAGGTGTGCGACCCTCTCCGCCAGCCGGCGTGTGTTGACGAACACCAGGGTGGACCTGTGGGCGGCGACAAGCTCTGCGACCCGGTCCAGCGTGCGCGCCCATAGCTCGTGGGACGCGATGGGGCCAAGCTCGTCGTCCGACATCTCGAGCGCCAGGTCCATGTCGCGCGCGTGGCCGACATCGACGATCTGGGCGGGGGGCGCTCCCCCTCGCAGGCTCTCCGCCGCGTCCGCCAAAGGGGCGTCGCCGCAGGGCGCAGCCGCGTCACCCCTCGGGTCCTCAGAGCCGTCCGCCTCGTCGTCGTCCGCGCCCACCAGGAAGCGCGCCACCTCCTCGATGGGCCGCTGGGTGGCGGAGAGGCCGATGCGGGTAACCGGCCCGTCGGCAAGCGCGCGTAGGCGCTCCATCGACAGGCTCAGGTGGGAACCGCGCTTGTTGCCGACGATGGCGTGGACCTCGTCCACGATGAGGGTCCGCGCGCCGCGCAGGCCCCGGCGACCGCTCTCTGAGGTCAGCAGGATGTAGAGCGACTCCGGCGTGGTGATCAGAATGTGGGGGGGCCGGCGCGTCATGGCCTGGCGGTCCCGTTGGGGGGTATCGCCCGTGCGCACGGCCACCCGGATCTCCGGCAGGGGCGTCCCCACCGCCTCCGCCAGCTCGCGGATCTCGGCCAGCGGCTCGGTCAGGTTACGCTCGACGTCGTTGGCGAGGGCGCGCAGGGGAGAGACGTAGACCACCTCAGTCCGGTCGGGGAGCCGCCCCTCCAGACCCGCGCGGACCAGCCGGTCGATGCATGTGAGGAAGGCGGCGAGAGTCTTGCCGGAGCCCGTGGGAGCGGCGATCAGCGTGTGATGACCCTGGGCGATGGCGGGCCAGCCGCGCTCCTGGGCGGGCGTGGCCGCCTCGAAGCGTTCCAGGAACCACCGCTGGACGATGGGATGGAAGCCAGAGAGAGGCATGGGAGCATGGTACCACGGCGGGCCGCGAGAGCGGTCCGCGCTCGGCCCGAGTGGGACGGCATGAGGGCGAGGGAAGGGACGCGGGGGCCTATCGTCGAGCGCGACGCTCCGAAGGCGCGAAGTAGTCGATCGCCCGCCCCAGGGCGTCCACCAGCGCGTCAACCTCCTGCTCCGTGTTGTAGAGGTAGAAGCTGGCCCTGGCCGTGGCGGGGACCTCCAGGCAGTGCATCAGGGGCATGGCGCAGTGGTGCCCGGTCCGCACGGCTATCCCCTCCAGGTCCAGGAAGGTGCCCAGGTCGTGGGGATGGACGTCCGGGCAGTGGAAAGAGACGGCGCCACCCCGGACCGCCATGTCCTCGGGCCCAAAGACGGTCAACACCTCCTCCAGCGGCTTGAGCCTGTCCAGAGCGTAGCGGGTCAGGGCGACCTCGTGCTCGCGGACCTGGTCCATGCCGAGGGCCTGGAGGTAGTCAACGGCCGCTCCCAGGGCGATGGCGTCGGCGATGTTGGGGGTACCGGCCTCAAACCGGTAGGGCAGGTCGTTCCAGGTGGCCGACTCCAGGGTGACCTGGCGCACCATCTCGCCCCCGCGATGGAAGGGCTCCATGCGCTCCAGTATCTCGGGACGCACGTAGAGCGCGCCGATCCCCGTGGGGCCCAGCATCTTGTGGCCGGAGAACGCCAGGAAGTCGCAGTCCAGGTCCTCCACGGTGGTCGGCAGGTGGGGGACGCTCTGAGCGCCGTCCACGAGCACCTTCGCGCCGACGGCATGGGCCGCCCGCGCGATCTCCGCCACGGGGTTGATGGTGCCGAGCACGTTTGACATGGCCGTGACAGCCACGAGCTTGGTCCGCTCGGTGATGAGCGCATCTAGGCCGGAGAGGTCCAGCACGCCGTCGTCCCGGAGAGGGATGAAGCGGAGGACCGCGCCGCGCTCCTGAGCCACTCGCTGCCAGGGGACCAGATTACTGTGGTGCTCCATTGGAGTCAAGAGAATCTCGTCGCCCGGACCCAGGTTGTCCGGCGCCCATGAGTAGGAGACCAGATTGACCGCCTCCGTGGTGCCGCGGACGAAGATGACCGAAGTGGGGTCCTTCGCGCCGATGAAGCCGGCCACCTTCTGCCGGGCCTCCTGGTAGCGGTCGGTCGCCTCTTCCCCCAGGGTGTGCACGGCGCGGTGGACGTTGGCGTTGTAGGACTCGTAGTATTCGACCAGCGCCGCGATGACCGAGCGGGGCTTCTGGGAGGTGGCGGCGTTGTCCAGGTACACCAGGGGCTTTCCGTGGACCGTCCGTTCAAGGATGGGGAAGTCCTGGCGCACCCGGTTGACGTCGTACATTCGTGCCTCCGGTGCCGCCTCGACCCTGGAGCCTGGGCGGCCGCCGACCCTATTCCCGACTTGTTTGGTCAACAATCACTCTAGCAGCGGGCCGCGGACCGTGTCAATTGACGGTCCTGTCCCACCCGCCCACCCCGGAGGTATGAGGGGCTCCGCCCCTCATACCTCCCTGAGGGAGCGAGGGGAGAGGTGACCTCCAGAGGCATCGCCCCCCTCAGACGTCGATCTCCTCGGGCCAGTCCAGCATCTGGACATCTACCTCGTGCCCGACCGGCGCACCGGGGAGGTCCTCGGGACAGATGGCCAGGCCGTTTGCGCGGGCCATGGACGTGAGGATGTTGCTGCCCTGAGGACCTGTCAGGGCGGCGACGTATCGGCCGTCCTCCCAAGTGACGACGGCCCGGGCGAAGACCCGCCGGCCATCGCTGTTGTGGATGGGGTCGCGGAGCACCGCTCGGACCGTGGGGCGCGCGAGGCGGGTGCGCCCGAGCATCTTCAGGACGGCGGGTCGGCAGAACTGCTCGAATGCCATCAGGGCGCTTACGGGGTTGCCAGGCAGACCCACGTGCGGCACTCGCCCCTCCAGCACGCCGAAGGCGAGTGGCTTAGCGGGCCGCATTCGCACGGACCAGAACGCGATCTCGCCCCGCTCGGCCAGCACGTCCTTGACCATGTCGTAATCGCCTCGAGAGACACCGGCCGAGGTCACCAGCATGTCCGCCGTGAGTCCCTCCTGCAGCTTGCTGCGCACGTCGTCCATGGTGTCGCGGGCGATGCCCAGAAACCTCGGCACACCGCCGGAGCGCGCCACGGCGGCAGCCACGCCGAAGCTATTGGCGTCGTAAATCTGGCCGGGCGCCAGGGACTCTCCGGGGACCGCCAGCTCGTCTCCCGTCGCCAGAATCGCCACCACGGGCCGCCTGACCACCCGGACGCGCACCCGACCGACGGACGCGAGCACGCCCACCTCGGACGGACGGAGCACCGTGCCGGCCCGCAGCACCACATCGCCACGCCGCACGTCCTCGCCCGACGCTCGCACGCTGGCCCCGAAGCCGATGTCGGTGAGGACCGCGATCCGGTCCAGGCCGCGCCCCGCCGCCTTGCGATCCAGCTCGTCGGTCTCCTCGAAGGGCACCACGGTATCGGCGCCGTCGGGGATTGGCGCGCCCGTCATGATGCGCACGGCGGAGCCGGGCACGACCTCCCTGTCAGGCATCGACCCGGCGGCCACCTGGCCGATCACGCCTAGCTGCCTGGGGGTCTCCGGCGTCGCGCCCGCTATGTCGGCGTGGCGGACCGCGTACCCGTCCATGGCCGAGTTCGCCAGTGGCGGCAGATCCAGGGGACAGACGACATCTTCCGCGAGGGTTTGTCCCAGTGCCTCCAGCAGCAGGCGCTCCTCCGAGTCCAGGACGGAGAAGTAGCCGAGGATGCGCTGAAGGGCGTCCTCGACGGTGAGCATGTCCGCTTCACGGTGGCGGTGTGCGTGCTGGGTCATGCCTGCTCCGGGTTTCTTGCGGGCGCGAGCCGTCCCAGGTTAGCCCCGCTGGACGGCGCCCACCTCGTCCGCAAGGTCTCTTAGAATGCGCTCCATGGCCCGGCCCACCTCCTCGGCGGTGAGGGTCCGGTCTGGGTGCTGGAAAAGGACGCGATACGCCAGGGAGCGCTTCCCCGCGCCCGCCTGGGGCCCCACGTAGACGTCGAACACGGTGGCGGAGGCCACCAGGGACTGGCGCTCGACGATTTCCTTGACGCGCCCGGCAGGCACACCCAGGTCCAGGACCAGAGCCAGGTCGCGGATCGCGCCGGGGTAGACCGACGGCGTGTCGAGCCTTCCTCGACGCTCCGGCATGGCCGCCAGAACCGATTCCAGGTCGAGCTCGAACAGGGCCACGCCCTCGGACTCGATCTCGAAGCGCTCCAGCGCCCCCGAATGCACCTCGCCCAAGCCGCCGATCCGCCGCCCCTCCACCACAACAGAGGCCGCGCGGCCGGGGTGGTGGAACGGGTCGTCCGCAGGCTCGAAGGACGCTTCGATCCCCAGGCGGTCCAGGACCATTTCGATGACGCCCTTGGCGTCGTAGAAGCCGGAGGCGTCGTTCCCACCCTGCCACGATGCCACGGCCGGAGGACCGGCCAGGATGCCGGCGGCGGTTTCTCGCTCATCGGGCAGGTCACCATTCCTGGGGAAGTACGCGCGGCCGACCTCGAATAGCCAGAGCGCCGAGGACTCTTGCCGGCGGTGGTTCGCGGAGAACGCCTCCAGGAGGCCGGGCCTGAGGCTCGTGCGGAGGAACTCGCGTTCGGGGCTGATCGGGTTGACCACGCGGAGAGGCGAGGCCGCCTCCGGAAGCTCCACGCGGCTGTCCTGGATCGCCCGGTCGCTGACCAGTGAGTAGCTGATGACCTCCTGGAGCCCCGCGGCCGCCAGCAGGTCGCGCACTTGCTCCTTGAGCTCTCGCGCCGGGTCGGGGTGCTGGGCGGGAATGGGGGTGCTCAGCGGCTCGGTGGGGAAACGGTCATAGCCGATGACGCGGGCGACCTCCTCCAGCAGGTCCTCTTCCAGGGCGATGTCGGCACGCCAGTATGGCACGACGACCCGCAGGGCATCGCCCGGCACGGGCTCGCATCCGAACCCCAGGGCTTCCAGGGTGCGCCGAGCCTCGTCCAAGGTCACGTCCGTGCCCAACAACCGCTGCATCCCGGACTGTGTCAGGGCGACGCTCGGGGCCGGCCCCCTCTCGGGATATGCATCCAGCGTGCCCTTCGCCGCGGTCCCGCCAGCAACGTCGATCAGCAGCCGGGTTGCGCGCCATAGAGCGGGCGGGGGCAGTCCTGGGCGCGCGCCCTTCTCGAAGCGCAGCGACGCCTCCGTGCGGAGCCTCAACGCGTCCGCGGTGCGACGGGTGCTCAGAGGGTGGAAGCTGGCGGACTCCAGTAGGACGGCAGTGGTGGCCTCCGTGACCTCGGTGTTGGCGCCGCCCATCACCCCCGCGAGGGCGATGGCCCGCTCCGCGTCGGCGATGACGAGCATGGGCGGGTCCAGTTGCCGCTCGATGCCGTCCAGGGTCACGAACCGCTCGCCGGGGACGGCTTGCCTCACGACGATCCGCCGTCCAGCCAGCCGATCGAAGTCGAAGGCGTGCAGGGGCTGGCCGTACTCGAGCAGCACGTAGTTCGTGACGTCCACCACGTTGTTGATCGGCCGCATGCCGGCGCGCGCGAGTCGCTCCTGCATCCACCGAGGGGATGGACCTACCGTGACGCCGGTAACCAGGGTCGCCGTATACCGCGGGCAGAGATCCGCATCCACGACCTCGACAGCCGCGCGCCCCTCGATAGGGTCATCGTCCTCGGGGTAGTCCGTGGCGGGCTCGCGCACCGAGACGCCGCCAATGGCCGCCGTCTCGTAGGCCACGCCCAGCACGGAGAGACCGTCCGGGCGGTTGGCGGTGACGTCCAGGTCCAGGACCGTGTCGCCCAGGTAGTCCGCCAGGGGAGCGCCGACGGGAGCGTCATCGGGGAGGACCAGAATGCCAGCGTGGTCGTCGCCCAGGCCAAGCTCGCGCTCGGAGCAGACCATGCCCTCCGAGACCACACCGCGAATTCGGGCGACCTTCAGGGTATCCCGCGCACCCGTTTGGGAGTCGACGAGCGTGGCCCCCACGCGGGCGAAGGCGATACGCTGGCCCTCGGCGACGTTGGGAGCGCCGCACACAACCTGGAGCTGCTCATCCCCGCCGAGATCCACGGTGCAGAGGCGGAGGCGGTCCGCGTTGGGGTGGGGCTCCACGGCAAGCACCCGGCCCACCGAGCATCCGGTCCACCCCGCACCGATCCGCTCGATTTCGCCGACCTCAAGCCCCGCCATGGTCAGGCGGTGGGCCAGCTCCTCCACGGGCAGATCGACATCAACGTATTCCTTCAGCCAAGAGAGGGGCACTCGCATGGATTCTCAACACCTCACGACCAAGCGCCCCCGCGAGGACTGCGATGGTCCGGCTCGGGCGGGACGCGACGCTGCGTCGGGCGAAGCGCGGCTAGCCCTTGATGCCCGTGATGAAGTCGTTCAGGGCGAGGGCAGGCAGGGTCATTATCTGCACCGTGCCTCGAGCCCCGAGTCGCAAGGAAACCCGGGCGATGGTCTCGTTGTCGTCCGCCTCAAGGATGCTGACGAAATCGTACATCCCCAACACCGCGATCTGGTGGAGGACCTGGGCGCCCATATCCTGGATCTCCCGTTCACCTCCCGGATGCGGTCCGGCCGCTCGTTGACGGTCTTGCGGCCCTCGTCCGTGAGGGTGCTGAGCAATACATACAGCGGCATCGCGCTCCTCCTGGGTCCGGGCCAAACGGTCCCTGGCTCGGCGGTCCCGAGCCGCCAGCGGGCGGCCGGCGCCAGCAAATCGGCCCGGTGGCAGCTAGTATATCAGTTGCCCATCCCATAGGAAAGTGGCATCATGTTCCCCTAGCGCGGCGCTTTGCCACCGCCCACGCGCACTGCACGCGCTTCCGGCCTGCCCCGGGCGTTCCGGTGGCGGCCGTGAGGCACTTTCAGAGGGACCAAGGGACATGGACTGCTGCCAGTGTCGCGGGATCGAGCGGTTCTTCGGCCGCAAGATCGCGGCGTCGGAGCTCGGCAGCTATCGCAAGAAGGGTCCGACGGCGACGACGCGCCTTCTGCTCGGGGCCATACGGGCCGAGGGAGTGGAGGGAGCATCGCTCCTGGACATCGGCGGGGGCATCGGGGCGGTCCAGCATGAGCTGGCGGCGGCGGGTGTGGGCGCGGTCACGAGCGTGGACGCATCTCCCGCCTACCTGAGCGCGGCCCAAGGGGAAGCGGAGCGGCAGGGCTACGCCGACCGGGTGACGTATCGCCACGGCGACTTTGTCGCGCTCGCTTCGGATGTCGCCACGGCGGACATCGTGACCCTGGACCGGGTGGTCTGCTGCTACCACGACATGCGGGCGCTGGTGCGGCTGTCGTCGGAGCGAGCGGGACGGCTGTATGGGTTGGTCTATCCCCGGGACCGATGGTGGATGAAGGCGGCTCGGGCCGTCATGAACGTGTCATTTTGGACGGTGCGGCACCCTTTCCGGTTCTTCGTGCACGCCACCGCCGACGTGGACGCGCTGGCGCGAGCCAGCGGGCTGGCGCCGCGGTTCACGGGCAAGACGTTGCTGTGGCAGGTGGTGGTCTACGGCCGCTGAGGCCGGACCCGCCGCTGCCGATTGGTCCCGTGCGCGCCCGCCGTTGCCAGCCAGGGGCACCGCCCCTGGGATGCGCATCCTCGCTCGGAGCTGGCTGCCGTAGGCGCCCTCGGTCGCCCGCCGATTGCCGGCGAAGCGGGCCGGCGCGACAATTGGAAATGCCTCGACGGGCTTCGTGAAGGATGAGGAAGGATTCATGACCACGTTCTCCAATGGGGGGGCCTCAGCCCCCGGGGCGTCAAGGATGGCATTGGTGGCCTTGATGGGGAGCGTCTTCATCTCCCTGATGGGCGTCGGGTTCGTGGTGCCGTTCCTCCCCGTTCTGGCCACTGAGCTGGGGGCCTCCGCGACCATGCTGGGGGTCCTGACCGCCGCCTTCTCCCTCTCCATGGGCGGCCTGCAGCCGCTGGCGGGCTCGCTCTCCGACCGCCACGGGCGCAAGCGCTTCCTCCTAGCGGGGCTCGGGATCTTCACTGTCTGCGGCTTCGCTTACACGCTGGCGTCGTCGGTCCTGGACATCACCGTGGTGCGATTCGTCCAGGGGCTGGGGGCGGGCATGATCTTCCCCGTGGCGATGGCCTACATGGGGGACCTGGCGCCGCCGGAGCACGAGGGCCGCTACATGGGGATCTTCAACGTGGCTCTGCTGTCGGGGATCGGCTCCGGTCCCCTCCTGGGGGGCGTCTTGAAGGACAACTTCGGTATGGACGCCGCGTTCTACGCCATGGGCGTGCTCAGCGCGGCCGCCCTGGTGCTGACGTTGGCGGCCCTGCCGGAGAGCCGTCCGATCAGGGAAGGCGGGGAACCGGAGGCGCCGCTGATGACCGTGTTCCGGACCATCTTCGCGGACCGGAGGATGCGGGGCGTGCTCCTGGTGCGGCTGAGCATCATGCTCGCCATGGTGCCCTCCTTCGTCTTCCTGCCCGTCCTGATGACCGATGTCATGGGCGCCTCCGGCACGATGATCGGCGTGGTCATCACCCTGAGGACCCTGCTCAGCGCCGCCCTCCAGTACCCGTTCGGCTGGATGGCCGACCGCTACAGCCGGGCCGGCCTCACCCTGATCTCGGTCATGGGAATGGCGGTGGCCGTCGCGTGGTTCGGGTTTTCGACCCTGTTCTGGCACGTGCTCGTCGTCTTCGCGGCGATGGCCGTGATGGAGGCCATCTTCCTGCCCACCACCTCCGCGATGGCCCTGGAGGGGGGACGCTCCTTCGGCATGGGCTCGACGATGGGCGTGTTCAACACCGCCATGAACGTGGGGATGTTCTTCGGCGCCATCTTGGCCGGCTACCTCGTGGACCAGTTCGACTTCGCGGCAGCGTTCCTCATGCTGGGAGCGGCCGTCGCAGTCGGTGGGCTGATGTCCTGGCCCATGATGCGGATCCGGGGCGGCCGCTCGGGCGAGCCCGTGGCAGGGGTCGCGGGAGGCGGCGGGGGCCCAGGCACGGGGGGCTGAGCAGGGCGGAGGGCTACGCCCCGGCGATGGCCTGCGTGGCCTCGTACCGGGGCGGGCGGGCGAAGAGGATCACCACCACGGCCAGCGCATAGGAAGCGACGAAGATCGGCATCGCCACATCGTACGAGCCCGTCACATCGTAGAGCCGCCCGCCGACCAGGGGGCCCATGGCGCTGGCGACGATGGTGAAGGGCTGGCCGGTCCCCCGCACAAGCCCGAGGCTCTGGCGCCCAAAGGAGTTCGCCCACACCAGCTCGTGGTTCACGACCACCCCGCCGATGCTGAGGCCGATCACGCCCGCGAAGACGTACGCTAGAGCCAGGCTGCCCGCGACGCTCATCGCGAGAAAGACCCCCAGCAGCCCAATGCCCCCCAGGGCGAACTCGACGGCCGTCGCGTACCGTATCGTCGTCCGCTCGGCGATCAGGCCCCAGACCGGCTTGGACACGAAGGCCATGAAGTTCTGCGCCGTGAAGGCGGTCGCGGCGGCCATCAGCGTGTAGCCCTCCTCCTCTATGAAGGGGATCATGTGCAGGAAGATCCCCTGCATCGCCAGGGTGCTCAGGCCGAAGCCCAGCACCACCAGCCAGAACGTTGGGCAGCGGAAGAGGGCGCGCCGGGTCCAGATCGCGCCCTCGGCGGCCCAGGCCTCGCTCCCCCGGGCCGTCGCCTCGGCGCGCCGCCTCTCCATCCCCTCCGCCGTCTCGCCGTCGGGCCGAAGGCCCAAGTCCTCCGGGCTGCGGCGCATTATGAGGCCGCCGGGGGCTACGGCAATCACCCAGATCGCAACCCCCAGGGCAACCCATGCCGCCTGCCAGCCGTACCGGTCGATCATGCTCGCCGCCACGGGCGGCACGATCACCCCCGCGAACGAGAGGCCCATGGCCGAGATGGCGATGGCCCGCCCCCTCATGCGGATGAAGAACTTGGAGATGGTCGTGGACGTCACGAACGGCCCCATGGAGGCCATGCCCAGCGCGAAGAGGAGCCCCCGGAAGATGTAGAATTGCCATATGGTCTGCACCCGGCTGGTCAGGACCAGGGACGCCCCGGTCAGGACCGCTCCCACCACCATCAGGAGCCTGGGCCCGCGCCGGTCCAGCAGCGGCCCCACGAAGGGCGCGGCGATGCCGTTGCCGGCGGTCTGGACCCCCTGCACGATGGAGATCTCCGTGCGGCTCCAGCCAAAGGCCGCTGTCATCGGCTTGACGAAGATGGCGAGCGTGTAGACGCCCAAGCCCGAGACCACCGTGGAGAGGAAGCCGACGAAGACGATATTCCATCCGTAGAAGTAGCGAGGGCGCGTCATCGGCTTGCCCGAGCCTCGCATGCGGACCACCATACCACCTTCCACCACGCATGGGCGGCGTGACGCCCGGGACCAGCGTCAGCAAGCCCCGATTCGACGACTTCCCGACAATACATGGAGGGGCCTGGCGCGCCAACGGCGCCGGGCGGGGCGCGCCGCCGAACCCGCCCACCGGCCCTCCGGGACGGCCGGGACCCTACGCGCCGCCCGTCTCCGTGGGGGTGGTCTCCGCGCTCGGTGGCTCCTTGGGCGCCCCCGCGGCCAGGACCGCGAGCCCCGCCAGTATCCAGCCCACGGAGAAGACCACGAAGGCAAGGCTGTACACGCCTGCCCAGTCGTACACCAGGCCGGCGAAGACCGGGGCGACGCCGCCCGTCCAGCGGGTGAGGGGCGTGGAGTACCCGCGGATGGTGCCCAGGTGGTCCCGCCCGAAGTAGCTGGCCCAGGCGAGGTTCGACAGCGGGGGCATGCTCCCCACGAACAGGCCGAATAGCACGGCGAAGGCGTACAGCGCCGGGAGGCTCTGGCCCTCTATCAGAAACCAGAGTGAGAGACCAGCCCCAACGAACGCGAAGCCCATCACGTAACGGACCGGCACCCGCTCCGCCACCATACCCCAGGGCACCTTCCCCGCCGCCGCGAACAGCGCGAAGACGGTCCCAATGGTGGCGGCCGCGGCCAGGGTGAACCCCTTGTCCTGCACGTAGGCCACCTGATGCATGAGCACCGGCGAAAGTCCCATGCTGCTCAGGGTCTGGGCGACCACCAGGACCCAGAAGGAGCGCGCCCGGAAGGCCTGCCTCACGGTGTACGATCCCTGGATGCCGATGCGCGCGGCGATCGCGGGGCCCGCCGGCCTTCCCCCCCGCTGGTCTGCCGCCTCCGGCGACTCGCCGTCCGGGAGGAGCCCCACATCCTCCGGCTGCCGACGCATGTAGAAGGCC
This sequence comes from uncultured Dehalococcoidia bacterium, assembly GCA_964436745.1. Classification (GTDB taxonomy): domain Bacteria; phylum Chloroflexota; class Dehalococcoidia; order Lucifugimonadales; family UBA1127; genus CAYTEC01. The sequence goes on from CAYTEC010000002.1 coordinate 70,574, forward strand.
CCCAGGGGGAGAATCGTGACCAGCATCACCACTCCCAACGCCGCCCAAGCGGCCCTCCATCCGAAGAGGGTGATGAATAGCGTCGAAAGCGGAATAGCAACCACGCCGCCCGCCGACACTCCCATGGTGGCCACCGCCAGCGCCCGTCCCCGTTTGCGCACGAACCACTTGGAGACGATGGTGGGCCCCATGATCTGCCCGCCGAGCGCCGTCATGGCGCCTCCCCAAATGACCCCGAATAGGAGGTAGAACTGCCAGATCGCCTGGACCCAGTACAGAGCGATGAGGGCGGCGCCCGCCAGCAGAGAACCCGAGACCATCAAGACCTGAGGGCCGCGCCTCCGGTCCACGAACCGACCTAGGATTGGCGCTACCCCCATGGTGGTGAACATACGGATCATGGCCACAAAGGAGATGGCCCCGCGGGACCACCCCATGCCACCATCCACCACGGGTGAGCTCAGGAACCGCAGGAACACCCCGAAACCGTAGCCCCCGATCCCGGCGGTCAGCATGCTGTCCCAGAAGGAGATGAAGACGATCATCCAGCCGTAGAAGACCCGCCTGGGCCACAGCCGGGGCAGGCCCGCTCCCCCCGCCTGCGCGACGCCGGTTTCCACGCCTCACCTCCACGCCCAGACCCGCCGCCGCGCCCAAGGTCCTTGCTGGGCCGTCCGCCCGGTCGGGCTGCGCCGGAGCATAGCATCGCCCGTGCGCCCGCGCAAACGCCCTCGGCGCGGGCACGCCACGGCCCCCCGCGTCCGTAGTATCGGCGCGCACCGAACATGGCGCACGCCGCGGCGGGCCGTTATACTGGCCCTTGGCCCGTGAGCCGGAGGCCCTGCCAGGCGCCTCCGGCGAACTCTGTCCGGGGTGCGCACAAGGGAGGTTTGAAGCGTGATACGGTCCCTGGGGAAGCTCGCGCCGAGGGTCGCTCCGACGGCCTGGGTGAACGAGGCCGCCTACGTGGTCGGCGACGTGGATCTCGCGGAGGGGGCTCGCGTGTACGCCGGCGCCGTGGTCCGCGGGGACTCGGGGCCGGTGGTCATTGGAAAGAACAGCATGGTCCAGGAGGGCTCCGTGGTCCGTGGTCACCGGGGCCAGGGAGTCCACATCGGCGAGGGCGTCAACATCGGCCACGGGGTCGTGGTGCAGTGCCGGCGCGTCGGCGACCACGTGCTCCTGGCGAACAACGCCACGCTCCAGGGCGGAGTTGAGGTGGAGGGGTTCACTGCCGTGGGGGCCAACAGCCAGGTGCCGGAAGACACGGTCATCCCGTCTGGCGTCCTGGTGCTGGGTGTGCCGGGACGGGTGGTCCGCAGCATCGTCGACGACGAGCGGTGGCGTCGAGAGCTTGGCTGGTCGGAAGACGGACCCTGGCCCTTGGAGGGCGCGAAGCATGATCCGTAGCCTGAACGGCAAGACGCCGCTCGTCGCGGACTCGGCCTGGGTGAGTGAGGCGGCCTACGTGGTGGGTGACGTCGTCATCGGCGAGGGCGCCAGCGTCTGGCCCGGCGCGACGATCCGCGCCGACTCCGCCCGCGTGACCGTGGGCCGAGACACGGCCATCCAGGACAACACGGTGATCCATTGCGACGATCCCCTGACCATCGGCGACGGGGTCCTGATCGGCCACGCAGTAGTGATGCACTGCAAGAGCATCGGCGACGGAGCCCACATCGGGAACAACACCACGGTGCTGGACGAGGTCGAGGTAGGCGAGGGCGCGGTCGTCGAGGCGGGGAGCGTGGTCACAGCCTCGACGCCGGCGCCGCCGGGGACGCTCGTGGCCGGGGTTCCGGTCCGCGACCAGGGACTGGTGTCCGAAGAGCGGAAGGAGCGCACTCGGGCGATGGTGGAGGAGGCCCGCGCGCTGGCCCAGACGTACAAGGTCGCCGGGCTCTAGCGTTCGCGGGCGGGAGCCGGCTTCCGCGGTCTTCCGCCACAGGCGCGGAGGGCCACGCACGCCACTGGTGCGCGGCGCCGAATAGCCGTACAATGGCACCGCCAACCGCCGGGCGGCGGCGAACGGGCGGTCGAGCGCCGCCGCACGCCACGAGTCGGGCCGCGCGCTCGCCCTCGAATCGGGGGCTGGGCTGGCTCTCCCGGAGGCCGCGGACATGGGCAACCCCTCCAGGCGCGACTGGGAAACCGATATCTACCCTGTGCCTCCGCCCATGACCATCGACACGAAGAGGGAGTATCGGGCCGTGCTGACCACGAACCAGGGGGAGATGGTGTTCCAGCTCCTTCCGGCGGAGGCCCCGATGGCCGTCAACAGCTTCGTCTTTCTGGCCCGGGAGCGGTTCTACGAGGGCCTCTGGTTCCACCGGATCGTCGAGGGGTTCCTTATCCAGGGCGGCGACCCGACGGGGCGCGGCAGCGGGGGCACGGGCTACACATTCCCGGACGAGCCGGTACATCGAGAGTACGCTCGGGGCACTCTGGCGATGGCCACCGGCAGGCCGGACGCCAACAGCAGCCAGTTCTTCGTCGTCCATCGGGACGCGAATCTACCCAAACGCTACACAATTTTCGGCTCGCTCCAGGAGGGCTTCGACACGCTTGACCGGCTCGCCGCCATTCCGGTGACGGAGGGGCCCACGGGAGAGGTGTCGCGGCCGGCCGAGTTGGCCGTCGTCCAGCGGATCGAGATCATCGAGGACGGGACCTAGGCGGCGGGGGCGGGAGAACCCATCAGTCGGAGAAGCCGCGACGGTGCATTCGGTCCATTGTGGGGAGGTGAACGTGTCATCGAGTTCAGGTGGACAGGGAAGCTGGGACGGGGGGGCGCCCCCCGAAGGGTCGGCCCTTGCCGGGCCGCGGATAAACCCCGAGTTCGAGCGATCCCTGGACGCCCTGGTGGCGCTGGCCAGGGGCGGCCACCGTCCGGACGCCGAGATGTTCAACCCCACGGACCAGTGGCTGCTGGACAACATGCGCGTCTTCCAGGACCTTCCCCCGGACCGGCAGAAGGGCCTGCGCGACGAGGGCGAGAAGCTCCGCCTTGCAGCCCTTGAGGTGAATGCAGCCGGACGGGCCGCGGCACGCGCGGGGCCGGACGTCGTCATTCGTCTGGACTCGGGCGGCGTCGGGTTCTTCAGTCAGCTTGGGGTAGCACGCCGGCCGGAGGCCACCCACTACTTTGTCGACGGGTTCGCGAGGAACCGGGACTCCCTGTCCTTCAGCGAAGAGAACCAGGCTCTCTTCGCGCCGGTGCTCGCCGCCATCGTCGACGCGATGAAGGGCCACTTCGCCTCCGGCGGGACGATCGTGCAGAGCGACCGCGCCATCGGCGATGCTCCCGGGCGCACGTACCACGCTCGACAGCTCCTCTTCGGCACCCACTACCTCCAGCTCCCCTACATGTGGCGCCAGCTCACCTTCCAGATGCCGGAGGACCGCCGGGCGGACACGCCCGATATCCTGGAGGTATCGCTGCCCCACTGGCTTGATGACCTTGGCCTCCCGGAAGAGCTGAAAGAGCGCGTGCGGGCCGCGGGCCTGGCACAAATGGTCTTCAAGGCCCCCACCAAGGGCCTCTCCCTCCACCTTGGGTTCGACTACGCGGGCGAGCACAAGATGGGACCCCTTTCCATTGCTATGTTCAAGGCCAAGCAGGCCGGGGGATTGGCGGTCCAGGCCGCGCTCAGCGTGGCCCGCATCCGGACCATGGACGGCGGGAAGCGCGACGTGGCCCTAGTCATCCCTGGGCCGTCCCTCCACGGCAAGAGCACCCTCACGATCTCGCTCGACTTCGAGGGGAGCGAGGCCTCGAAGCTGCTGGCCCTGCCCCAGGACCCCGACGAGGGCGTCTACCCCATGAACGACGACATCGTGCTGCTGCGCCCCCTGGCCGAGCCGGTGGTGGTGGAACGACAGGGCCGGAGCATGCGGATCACCCACTCCATCGATGGCACGGAGGACAACTTCTACGCGGTGCCCTTCGGCCTCACGCGGGAGGACGACCCGCTCACCTATGACGTGGTGCGCGGCGCCCCAGGCGCCCCCAACAGCCAGGAGACCATGGAGAACGTGCCCGTGGACGTGGACTCGGGCATCCCAAACACCTTGGAGAACCCGGTCCGCAACATGCGGATGATCCTCTCACGCTCCCGGTTGGTGGAGCACAAGGGCGTCGGGCGCGTGCTGGAGGCAATCTCCGGCGGCGGTCTGACCAACAGCGTCCACGTGCCCATGGAGGCCATGGACGGCATCTTCTGGCAAGGGGTGATGCGCCAGAGCACGGTGATCCCGCCGCTGGTCCGGCTGACCCGTGAGAGCTACGTTCGGGCCCTCATGTTCGGTGAGGCGGTCCGAACGGGGGCGGCGTCCGGCGCCATTGGACAGCCCTACATCGAGTACTTTTCCGACCCGTTCATCATCGGGCTGGAGGACGAGAACGCCAACGCGATGCACGCGCTCCTCCAGACGATGGAAGAGGGGGGCATGCCCCAGTATTACTCGATGTTCAACACCGGAGGCATCGGCGCGGACTCGAACGACGCCGCCACCGGCGCGCGCTATCGAAAGATCCCTCGTGAGCTGACCCTCTTGCTCCAGGAGAGCCTGCTGCGTGGGGCCCTCAAGTTCGAGCACGACCCGCTGCTCGGCGCGGACGTGGCGGTGGCGGTGGTGAACGGGCGTGGTGAAGAGGTGGTGGACCTCCGTCAAGAGTGGCTTCCCCGGAACGTGTATGGCGAGGAGGAGTACGCCCGGCGCGTCCTGGAGATGAAGCGCAAGCGCTACTACGGGGAGAACGCTGCGGACCGGGCCGGGATCCTTCGCTACACCAAGGCGACGGTGGCAATCATGGACCTGGCGGACATCCCCGCCCCGCAGGACGAGCGTGAGCTGGCGTGGCTGTTCTCCTTTGTCTGGAGCCTGGACCGCGCCTACGACACGGTCGCGGAAACAGCGGCGAGCCTGGCCCAAGGGCAGCCCCCCTCCAGTGATGCGCTCCAGGGGCTCCACAGCATGTACGAGGCCGCCCGGAGCGGGGGCCTGCGTCTGCCGGTGGCGGGCGATGAGGCGCTCCGGACCCTGGGCGTGACGCCCCCCTAGCCAAAGCGGGCGGGGGGTGGCGCGCGCGGGCGTGGCAATACGAGACGTGCGCCCGCCGAGGGAATAGCAGACAAGGCCAAGCCCGGACGGGCGACAATCGGCGTTGGAGCGGGTCTTTCGGCGTGGGTGAACGCTCGGCACTGTTCGGCGCGCTCGTCGTGGTCTACCATGTGCGGTGAACGATGGACGCGCTGGAGCAGGCCGGAATGCCGGAAATCACCGTCGGCACGGTAACGCTGGGACAGCCCTTCTGGGATGCCGTCTTCGGCCTGGGGCTGGTCCTCCTCTTCACGTTCCTGGCGTGGATCGCCCACCTGGTCCTGAACCGCGCCGGGCGAAACCTGGCGCGGCGCATGAAGAGCCCGCTGGGCGAGCGGCTCATCCAGGCCGTCTCCGGGCCCATCCTCTTGCTGGTCTTCCTCCAGGGAGTCTTCCTGGGGGTGAGCCAGGTCGACGCCCTCCAGACCTGGGGCCCGCAGGTCCGGACCACATGGTTCGTGGTGTTCATCGCCCTGGTCGCCATCGGCGCGTCAAGGCTGGTGGGTGGGTTCCTGACCTGGTATGCGCGGTACATCGCGCCGCGGCCCCGGAGCTCCATCAACCGCAGGCTGATCCCGCCCTTCCGCCGCTTCACCACCGTGAGCATCTACCTGCTGGCGGGGATGCTCATCCTGGACCAGCTCGGCATCTCCATCAGCCCACTGATCGCCGGTTTCGGGATCGGGGGTCTCGCGGTGGCCCTGGCGCTCCAGCCAACTTTGAGCAACTTCTTCGCGGGCGCCTACCTGGTATCGGGAAACGTGCTGTCGCCGGGGGACTTCGTGGAGATGGAGGGCGGGCTGCGGGGCTACGTCGTGGAGGTCGGTTGGCGGAGCACCCGTCTGCAGACGCCATTCAACAACCTGGTGATCATCCCGAACTCGCGGCTGTCCGACAGCATCCTCACGAACTACTACGGGCCGACCATGGACCTGGGGGTGATGGTGGAGGCTGGGGTGAGCTACGGCAGCGACCTGGCCCATGTGGAGCGGGTGGCGATGGAGGCGGCGCGGGAGGTAGTGGCGGAGCTGCCGGAGGCGGTCAAGGACGCCCCGTGGTTCGGATTCGAGCGGTTCGGCGACTCCAACATCGACTTCTGGGTGTGGGTGTCGGCCACGGACCGGCTGGGCTCGTTCAAGCTGAAGTCGGAGATCATCAAGCGGCTCCACCGCCGCTTCGACGAGGAAGGGATCGAGATCAACTACCCGATCAGGAAGCTAGTGTTCCCTGCCGGGGACGGGACCGGCCCCTTCGCCGCCCGGGGGGTGGGAGAAGGGGAGCGAGCGCCCGACGCTTCCGAGGGCTCGGCGACAGGGGAGCGCGGCAGGGGCTGATCCCCACGCCGCTGCCGGCCCGCCTCCTCCTCCACCAGTACCCCCGATCCGCCACCACCATCCTCGCTGTCTTGGACTCGGCGGCCTGAGGCCACCCGCGTCGTCGTCCATCCCCAGTATTGCGCGCTTATCGCCCCAGGGCTCCGGGCGGCAGCCCGCACTCCTCCCCATCGGTCGCATCCGAACGCTCTCTGCCGCGCTCTCGCGAACCCTAGAGTCGAACGGACTAGTGGAGAAGCGTTCCGCCTCGAACGCCGGTCGAATACAACCGACGTGACCGGTGAAACACCGATGGGAATACGGGGATAGCACGATAGTGGCCGCCCCGGCCAGGCGTCTACCATGTCTATGTGCCCCGACCTGCCAGCGACCCACCCGGTCGCGGTCAAAGGTCGGCGGCATCGAGAGTTGCCTGGCCAGCCACGGTTCACCGTGACGGCCGTAGGACGGAGGATATATTGATCAGAGACACCGTGCTCAATCGTAATGCCCAGGCCCGGGAAGCGGAGAACGGCCTCCGAAGCCCCGTACCCGCCAACCGCCTCTTCTCCACGCTGTCCCCGGACGAATACATGCAGCTCGCGGCGATCGCCAGGAGCCATGTATACCCCGAGGGAGAGGTGCTCACTCGCCAGAGCGAGAGCGTCACCGGCGTCCACTTCGTCCGCCAAGGACGAGCCAGGGCCGAACTATCGAACCACAACGGGGAGGCACCCCTGGCGGTCATCAACTTCTTGGGGCCAAGCTCGGACATCGGCCTGATCTCCATCGTCGATGGAGCGCCCCACTCCGCCACCGTGCGGGCCATGGAGGAGGTGCGGACCACCGAGGTGCCGCTGGAGTTCATGCAGAGCCTGCTGGCAAGGCACCCGGAGTGATACGTGACCTTCACAGAGGTGGCGATCGCTCGGCTTCGGACCAGCGGAGCTTGGCTGGAGCGGCTGCTCTAGCAGGCAGACGAAGACCTACCCGAACGCACAGAACGACGGCGCCGACGAGGTATACTAC
>CAYTEC010000003.1:0-3789 GCA_964436745.1 uncultured Dehalococcoidia bacterium
CCGGCGCCCAGCTGCGGTTCGCCAACTTCAGCACGAGCCTAGACTTCGTCGAAGCCGTGGACTACCTGGCGGCCAACAGCGACGTGGTCGTGGACGATCTCAGCTTCTTCGGCAAGCCGTACAACCAGACAAGCGACGTTTCCACCAACACCTCGGATGAGCTTAACCGGAACACCAACCCGATCCGTGGTCACTACACGTCCGCAGGGAACGACGCGATGAGGCACTACCAGGAACTTTATGTCGACTCAGGAGTGGATGGGACGGCAATCGTGGGAAAGAGCGGGGGTTTGCACCTGTTCGGGCCCACTTCCACGACGACCGACTGCTACGGTCTCGGATCCGTGATCGGCAACTCCATCCTCGTGCCTGCCTTCGGAAGCGTCTCCGTTGAGCTAACGTGGGATGACACGTGGGGCGCGACGACCACCGACTATGACCTCTATTTGCTCGACAGTGCAACCGGCGCAGTCGTGGCGGGGAGCACATCGGACAATCCAAACGTCACTCTGGAACCTCTCGAATGGCTTGCCTACGTAAACCCAACTGGGGGAGCGAGGTTCTTCGACATCTACATCCACAACTTCCAGGACGCTTCACCTGCCAAGACCCTGGAACTGTACGTCTTTGGCGGACAGCCATGCCCCATTGGGACCACATTCACCTACAATACCGTCGGCAGCAGTGTCCCCGCCCAGAGCGACGCCGGCGGTGGCGTACTCTCTGCGGGGGCCATCTACGCCGGCGACGCGGGCACGGACACCATCGAACCGTTCAGCAGCCGAGGCCCCACCAACAACGGCGTGATGAAGCCGGACGTGACGGCCATCGACGGCGTCGCCGTGACGGGCGCGGGCGGCTTCTCCGATCCCTTCTTCGGCACGTCCGCGGCCGCGCCCCACCTTGCCGGGCTGGCCGCGCTCCTCCTCGAGCTACGCCCTGACATCATGAGCGGCGAGCCCGGTGACGACCCGGCCGCCGACCGCCAGGCTCTCCGCGAGGCCATCACCCAGACCGCCGTTGACCTGGGTGCCGCAGGCGCGGACAACACCTTCGGCTGGGGACGCGTCTGGGGTCCCGGCGCGGCCGCGGCGCTGCTGGTCGCGCCGGTGGTGGAGTCGGTCCTGGCGAACTAGGCGCTCGACGAGGGGGGCACGCTGTCCGACACACTGGCCACGTTCAGCGACCTCAACGCCCCCGACGCCCACACGGCCACCGTGGACTGGGGCGACGGCTCTCCCACGGAGGCCGCCACCGTTGACCAGCAAGCGAAAGAGGTCTCCGGCAGCCACGCCTACCAGCAGGACGGCGCGTTCTTGGTCACGGTCACGGTGATCGACGACGACGGCAGGAGCGCGTCCGGGAGCTTCACGGCCACGGTTTCCAATCTGCCGCCGGCCGTCACGGCGGCCACGAGTCTCGCAGCCGACGAGGGTTCGACCTCCACCCACACGCTCGCAACCTTCACCGACCCAGGGGTGAAGGACACCCACACGGCTACCATCAATTGGGGCGACGGGTCTCCGACGGAGGCCGCCGCCGTCGACCAGCAAGCGAAGGAGATCTCGGGCAGCCACTCCTACCAGCAGGACGGCACGTTCCCGGCCACTGTGACGGTGACCGACGACGGCGGCGAGAGCGCGTCCGGGGGCTTCACGGCCACGGTGTCCAACCTGCCGCCCGTCGTGACCGGCGGGACGGAGCTCGCCGCCGACGAGGGGTCGGCTGCCACCCACACGCTCGCAACCTTCACCGACCCTGGAGCGCAGGACACCCACACGGCGACCGTGGACTGGGGCGACGGCTCCGCCACGGAGGCGGCGACGGTGGACCAGCAAGCGAAAGAGGTCTCGGGGAGCCACGCCTACCAGCAGAACGGCACGTTCCTGGTCACGGTGACGGTGACTGACGATGACGGCGGGAGCGCGCCCGGGACTTTCATCGCCACCGTGTCCAACCTGCCGCCGGTCGTCACTCCCGCGACGGGCCTCGCCGCCATCGAGGGCACGGCCTCCACCCTCACCCTCGCAACCTTCACCGATCCAGGCGCCAACGACACCCACACGGCCACCGTCAACTGGGGCGACGGCTCGGCGACGGAAGCAGCCACCGTGGACCAGCAGGCGGGGGAGGTCACGGGCAGCCACACCTACGCGGATGATGGCACGTTCTCGGTCGCGGTTACGGTAACCGATGACGGCGACAAGAGCGCGGCCGAGAGTTTCACTGCCACGGTGTCCAACCTACCGCCGGTTGTCATCGCCGAGACGGAGCTCAGCACCTTCGAGCTTTGGGCGGCGCCGCTGACCCTCGCGACCTTCACGGACTTGGGGGTGCTGGACACCCACACTGCCGCCGTGGACTGGGGCGACGGCAGCCCTTTGACCGCGGCCACGGTGCAGGAGTCGGGGGGCTCGGGGAGCGTCACGGGGGGCCATTCCTACGCCGCGCCGGGCGACTACACCGGGACCGTGACGGTCACCGACAAGGACGGCGGGGAGAACGCGGTTGGGTTCGCGGTGGAGGTGGCGCCGGCGCCGCCCATCTCCGGAATCGGGCCGTGGGGCATAGCGGCGGTGGCGCTCGCTGTTGTGGCAACCCTCGCGTGGCGAGCGCGACGGGCCACTGGGCAGCGCACCTGATCTCTTGCTGACATCCACGGACGCCACGCCACGCGGATCGGCTCTCAGGGGACGCGACGCTGACCGGTCAGAAGGGCGATGCGCCGGGCAGACCGCGGAAGCCGCGGCGGTGGCGCGGTGTCATGTCAGGTAGGCCACAGGGCGGCGATGTGAGCGCTCACATCGCCGCCCTCGAACCTTCGTTTCGACCTGTCGTCGGAACCGGTCATTCCGTCGCCCGCTCCTAGGGGATGGACAGGATGACCTTCCCGAAGAAGTCGCTATCCTCAAGCCGCTGTTGGGCCTTGGCGGCGTCCGCCAGCGGGAACACCTCGCTGACCACGCCGTGGATCTGCTTGCGGGCCAAGAGCTTCGCGATGATCGGCATGTCTTCCGGGGGCCGCATGCTGGTGCCGATGAGGGTCAGGTCGCGGGTCCATAGCTGCCCCAGGTGGAGCTGAACCCTGTGGCCCGCGCTGACGCCGCAGGTGACGAACCGGCCGCCGCGCTTGAGGCTTGCGTAGCACTGGTCCCACACCGGCGCGCCGATGTGCTCAAAGACCAGGTCCACGCCCTCACCGTCGGTCAACTCCTTGACCTTCACGGAAAAATCCTCGTCGCGGTAGTTGATGGCGAAGTCCGCGCCGAGCGCCCGGGCCTTCTCGAGCTTGTCTTCGGTGCTGGCGGTTGTGAAGACGCGGTCGCCGTGGAGTTTGGCGATCTGGATGGCGGCGCTGCCCACCCCGCTGCCACCGGCCATGACCAGCACGTCCTCGCCTGCGGCCAGGTGCGCCCGGCACACCATCATGTGCCACGCGGTCACGAAGGCGATCGGCACGGCGGCCGCTTCCTCGAAGGAGACGTCGTCAGGGAAGACGTAGGTGGCGGCCTCCGGCATGCGGACGTACTCGGCGTACATCGCTCCGCCGGACACTCCCATCACACGGTCCCCTACCTTCAGGCGCCTGCACAGGTCGCCCACCTTGACCACCTCGCCGGAGCCGTCCATGCCCAGGACAGTGCGTCCCTGCGTGCGCATGCCGTGGGACCCCTCCCGGACGAAGAGGTCCCGCCGGTTGAGCGACGACGCTCGCGCTTTCACCAGGACATCGGTGGGACCGATCTCGGGCTCCGGGACGTCCCCGTAGATCATGTGGTCCAGGTCACC
>CAYTEC010000003.1:3799-70251 GCA_964436745.1 uncultured Dehalococcoidia bacterium
TCACCCTGCTCGTCGATGTAGATCGCTTTCATCGTTCCCCCCTCCCTGTTCTGCGGTGGCCGGAAGCATATCAGGCCGAGGGCTGTGCGGCAACCGAGGGGGCGCCCGCTCCCCGCGGCCCCGCGTGGGCGAGAGGCGAGCGTGAGTGACGGGACGGGCAAGCGAGTGTAGAATACGCACGACCGTGCCGATCGACTCGTGACATGAGTAGCATGAAGGAGTATGTCATGGCCTACGAAGAGGTGTTGGTGGAAAAGCGGGACGGCGTGGGCACCGTAACGATGAACCGACCAGAAAAGCTGAACGCCCACACGACTCAGATGGGTCGCGAGATCCGCGAGGCGTTCCGGGCCTTCGACGCCGACCCCGAGGTGGGCGCGATCATCTTCACCGGCGCGGGCAGGGCGTTCTGCTCCGGCGCCGACGTCGGCGGCTTCCGCGACCGCGTCGAGGAGCGAGAGCGTGGCGACGGCGCGGCGGCCCCGCGTCCCCAGCCGCAGATCGGCTTCGGCGACCTGGTCCGTGGCATGAACACGCCCGTGATCGCGGCAATCAACGGGGTGGCGGTGGGCATGGGATTCACCATGCCACTGGCCTGCGACATCCGCCTGGCGGGGGAGAGCGCGCGCCTGAGCGCTATCTTCGTGAAACGGGGAATCACGCCGGAGCTCGGGTCCTCCTTCAACCTCCCTCGGCTAATCGGCATCGGCAAGGCGATGGAGGTAGTCCTGACGGGCAAGATGATCGGGGGGCAGGAAGCAGTCGACCTGGGGCTGGTCAACCACGTCTACCCCGACGACGAGCTGCTGGAGAAGGCCCACGAGATGGGGCGGGCCATCGCTCGCAACGCCCCCCTGGCTGTCCAGTGGTCGCGGCAGCTCCTGTTCCAGGGGATGTCCAGCACCCTGGAGTCGCAGCTTCTGTCGGAGTCGCACATCCTGGACCGCGCGTTCAAGACAGCGGACCACGCGGAGTCGGTCCGGGCGTTCTTCGAGAAGCGTGAGCCTTCGTTCAAGGGGGAGTAGGCGGGGACGTTCGCCGTTCTACGCACCCTCGACGGCCAGGTCAGCATTCCGCTCCACGTATCGAAATGCGCGTTGGTGGCCCCGAGCGGCGGGCTCGGGCCGCCAAGGCGCGCGAGGTTGGCGCGCCGCGCCTGGCCCCCAGGGTCACACTGGGGCCTCGGCGGTGGCGACGAACGGCTCAGGCCACCTGGCCCGCGCAGTGCCCCGATGCCCATGCCCACTGCAAGTTGTAGCCGCCCAGCGGGCCCGTGATGTCCACCGCCTCGCCGATGAAGTACAGGCCCGGCACATCCCGCGCCTCCATTGTTCGCGACGACAAGCACGTCGTGTCCACGCCGCCGACGGTGACCTCGGCCGTGCGGTAGCCCTCGGTACCGTGGGGCGTCACGATCCAACGCTTGAGCGACCCCGCGATGTCGGCGATCTCTTTGTTCGACATCGAGCGCAACGGGCGTGAGTTATTCTGGCCACACAGCGCCTGCGCGAGCCGTCTGGGCATCAACCCGCCGACCACGGAAGCAAGCTCCGCGTTCGGACGGCGCGTGCGCTCGTGTTTGAGATGGGCGTCCACATCCGGCGTGTCGGGAAGCAGGTCGATCTCGACCTCGCTCTCCTCGCGCCAGAATGACGAAGCCTGAAGGATGGCCGGCCCGCTGAGGCCACGATGCGTGAACAGGGTGTTCCCGCGCCACGTGACGCCGCCGCAGACCACGGACGTGTCCACCGACACGCCCGCGAGCCTGCCGAAGAGGTCGAGCGCCGGTGGTCGGAACGTGAGCGGCACCAGGCCTGGCCGGGTTTCGGTCACCCGAAGGCCGAACCGTCGCGCCAGGACGTGCGCGAAACCGGTAGCTCCCATTCTGGGGATGGACAGTCCACCGGTCGCGACGACCAACGACTCTGCCGATACCCAGCCGAGCGCCGTCGCCACGTTGAATCGATCGCCCTCGCGTTCCACGCCCGCCACGGCGCAGGACGGCCGTATGTCGACACTGCTCTCGCCGCACTCCGCCAGCAGCATACCCACGATCTGCGTGGCGGAGTCGTCGCAGAATAGCTGCCCCAGGTGTTTCTCGTGGTACGGGATGCCGTGGCGCTCGACGAGACCGATGAAGTCAGCGCTGGTGTAGCGGTTGAGCGCCGAAATCGCGAAGCGCGGGTTCTCGCCGATGTACGCCTCCGGGACCGCCAGCAGATTGGTGAAGTTGCAGCGTCCGCCGCCGGAGATGAGGATCTTCTTCCCCACCTTCTCAGCGTGCTCCAAGACCAGGACGCGTCTGCCGCGCTTCCCGGCTTCGATGGCGCACATCAGCCCGGCTGCCCCGCCACCGACGATGATTACGTCGTAGTCGCCCACCATGCCGAACATGCTACAGCACGTGCCAACCAGGGTGAAGGGGAGCGCTCTCCAGCCGAACGGGGCGGGTGCACCGGGGCGTCGTGGAGGGCGGATCGTGGGGAATCTCGGACGGAGCGCGGTGGCGGCGAGAGCGTGGCACGCCCGTAGGTTGGCGCAGACCCCGGCCACGGTTTGATCGGTGCAAGGTAAGAGCAAACAGCGAAAGCTGGTCGGGGCGGGCGGAATCGAACCGCCGACCCCTTGGTCCCAAACCAAGTGCCCTACCGCTGGGCCACGCCCCGACGTTGCCTCGCCGCGAGGAATGGAGAGTGCCCCTGGGGTGACTCGAACACCCGCTTCCGGCTCCGGAGGCCGGCGCTCTATCCGCTGAGCTACAGGGGCGTGCCGTCGTTCCCATGATAGCAGCCCCCCTCTCGGGGGACAAGGCGAGGGGCGCGTGCGGCATCCCCTTCCGACCCCTCGTCACTTCCCTTCCTTGTCCCTCCACGGCTGCCTATGCTACGCTCTGGCGCGGAGGTTGAGCGCCGGTGAGCCGTGGTCGCGTGATCGTCGCCATGAGCGGCGGGGTGGACTCCTCGATGGCCTCCCTGCTGCTGGCGGAGCAGGGCTACGAGGTCATCGGGGTTACCCTGCGCCTCTGGACCCTGGACCGCCCGGAGGCCGCCCCTCACCACCGCGGGTGCTGCTCCGTGGAGGACATCGACGACGCCCGACGTGTCTGCCAGGTCCTCGGCGTCCCGCACTACGTGGTGAATGCCGAGGAAGCGTTCAAAGAGCGGGTAGTTGACTATTTCGTGCGCGAGTACGCACGAGGCCGGACCCCCCACCCGTGCGTCGCCTGCAACGACCTCATCAAGTTCGACTTCCTCATGCGCCGTGCCCTGGCCCTGGACGCAGACGCCATCGCCACCGGCCACTACGCCCGCCTGGTCTCGGACGAGGACGGCCCCGTGCGGCTCCTGAAGGCCGTGGACCCCTCCAAGGACCAGTCGTACGTCCTCTTCGGGCTGGGGCAGGAGCAGCTGAAGCGGCTGCTGCTCCCCGTCGGCTGGCACGCGAAGGCCGATCTGCGAGAGCGCGGCCGCGCCGCCGGCCTGCCGGTGGCCGACAAGCCCGACAGCCAGGACATATGCTTCGTGCCGGAGGGCGACTACCGCGAGTTTCTGGCCGAACGCGCCGATCCCGCGCCGGGGGAGATCGTAGACCTAGACGGCCGGGTCTTGGGGCGGCACCAGGGCGTGGGGCGCTACACGGTGGGGCAGCGTCGGGGTCTTGGCGTGGCCACGCCGGGACCGACGTACGTAGTCGAGCTGGACCCAGAGGCAGCCCAGGTCACCGTCGGCCCGAAGGAGGCGCTGTTCGCCTCCGCGATGCGGGTGGGGGCGACAACCTGGGTGGCAGGAGCGCCGCCCGCGGGGCCGGTGGAGGCGACGGTGAAGGTACGCTACAAGGCGTCCGCGGCCGATGCCACCGTGACGCCCCAGGGCACGGGAGCGCTGGTGCGCTTCCACTCGCCCCAGCGAGCGCTCACCCCAGGCCAGGCAGCGGTGTTCTACCAGGGCGACGAGGTGCTGGGCGGCGGATACATCGAGCGGGCCATCCGCGACGAAACCACCCAGCCGCCGATGGAACGGGCGGGGACGGCCCAGGCATAGCGACGCAACCCCAGCGCACCAAATGACACGGAGGATCGCATGGAGACCGCGGAGTTCATCATCCAGGCCATAGAGCGGGTGCGAACCGGCACCCTCAGCACCGTGAAGGACATGGCGCCGGAGGAGATGGCGTGGCATCTGGGACCGGAGGCCAACTCCGCCGGTTTCCTCCTGTTCCACATCTTCCGCACAGCCGACACCATCTTCGCGAGGCTCACCGAAGGCGAGCCCCAATTCTGGGACGTTGGCAACTGGGCCCGGCGATGGACCCTGCCCACTCCACCCGCCGACGCCCATGCCGCCTGGAGCACGGGGAACGGCTGGACGCCCGATGACCTGGCCGCGTTCGAGTCGCCGGACCTCGAAGACCTCCTTGGGTACGGAGCGGCGGTTCACGCGCGCGGCCTATCGATACTGGGGACCATGGATTCGGCCCAACTGGATGCGGCGGTCAGCCCTTCCCGCCCCGAGGCGACGGTCGCCGCCGGCCTCCTGACCGTCATCACCCACGAGGCGCAACACGGCGGGCAGATCGACTACCTTCTTGGGCTCAAGCGCTCGAACGTCCAGGGCTGACGCGCGCTGGGCGTGGCGCTGTCCCCTCAGAGCGTGAGCATCGAGCCTCGCCGCGCCCTACCCCACGCGGTCGGCCCGCGCGACGACGGAACGAAGGAGGCCCCTGGATGTTCCGCGGAGTCCCCACGTGGGAGGCGGAGCGCCGCCTGTGGGCCCAGGGTTGCCGGCTGGTGGCCGGGGTGGACGAGGTGGGCCGGGGACCGCTGGCTGGCCCGGTGGTCGCCGCGGCGGTGGTCCTTGCCGCGCCGGCCCGCGGCTGGGCGCGCTCCAGGGTGCGCGACAGTAAGCAGGTGAGCGCCGCGAATCGCGAGCGGCTCGCCCCGCGGATCCGACGGGCCGCCATCGCCACTGCCGTGGGTGTGGCCGAAGCCGAGGAGATCGACGCGGCGGGAATCGTCGAGGCCACCCGGCTCGCGATGGCTCGCGCCGTCCGCCGCCTCGATTGCGGCGTCGACCATCTGCTCGTGGACGCGCTGACCCTCTCCATCGACGGCATCCCCTGCACCCCCGTGGTCCACGGCGACGTGCTCTGCTATACGATCGCGGCGGCCTCCATCGTCGCGAAGGTGGCACGGGACCGCATGATGGTGGAGATGGACGCGCGGCATCCGGGGTACGGCTTCGCGCGCCACAAGGGCTACCCCACCCCTCAGCACTTGGCCGCCCTGGACCTGATGGGTCCTTCGCCGGAGCACCGGAGAACGTTCGCGCCCGTACGCCGCGCCCTGGATCGCCTCGCATGACCGACAGCCGGCAGGAGACGGGCCGCCGCGGAGAGGCCTACGCGCGCCGGATGATGGAGGAGCGCGGCTACCGGATTCTCGCGACCAACTACCGCTCGCCCCACGGGGAGATCGACATCGTCGCCGCCGATGGCCGGGGAATCGTTTTCGTGGAGGTGCGCGCGCGCCGGAGCCGGGCGTACGGACCGCCGGAGGAGTCGCTGACGCCGGCCAAACGACGCCATCTCGTCGCCACCGCCGAGCACTACGTGGGCGCGCACGGGGTGACGGGGCCGTGGCGAATCGACCTGATCGCCGTGGAGATGGACGGGCGGGGAGTGGTGCGCCGGGCATCGGTGGTCGAGAACGCCGTCACGGGCGACGACCTCGAAGACCGGTCGCCGTAGGAGGCGGCGCGGGGTGTGGTACAATGGCACCCCAATCGGACAGGGAGCGATGGAATGCCCATCTACGAATATTCCTGCAAGGACTGCGAGCGGAAGGTTTCGGTCCTCTTTCGGACCTACGCGGACGTTGACACCAAGACGCCGGAGTGCAGCCACTGCGGCAGCGTCTCGCTGAAGCGGCTGGTTTCCAGGTTCTCCGTGCAGAGCGGCTGGGGCAGCAGCATGGGCGTGCCAGACCTGGGGATGATGGACGGCGTCAACGAGGACGACCCCCACGCCATGCAGGAGTGGATGGTCCGTGTGAAGGAGCAGATGGGCGACCCGAGCCCGCACCTGACCGAGTCCGACATGCTCGACGCGGGGATCCCTCCCCACCAGGCGCCCACCCACACCATGGACGACGTTCTGTAGGCGGTCGCCACGTATCGGACGTCGCGTCGCCAGAGGCGCCCGGGGCCTGGGACCGGGCCTCAACCAAGCCACCCCACGAGCACCCCATGACCGCATACATCGCCGCGTTGCGAGAAGCGCTTCAACAGGGGCTTGCGCTGCTGGAAAGCGCCGTCGCGCAGCCCGCGGGCCTCGCCAACGACCTCCGCGCTATGCGCCAGGCCCTCACGGACGACGCGGCCGCCATACCCCAGCCGACGCCCCACCACGACCGCCCTTCGCCCGGCCAGGCACTCGATGCCGCGGCCCTGGTCCAGCGGTGCGTCGCGAGCCTGCGCAACGACGGCGCGCTGGACGATGGGTGGGTCACACGAGCCCAGCTCGTCCTGGACCGGGTGGTGGCGATGCTCGGTGTCGAGCACCGAGCGCCGGTGGCGGGCAAGCTCCGGGGCCTCTACGTAATCGTCGATCCGGAGGTCGCGCGAGGGGACGCCCTGGCGGCGGCCAGCGCGGCGCTGAACGGAGGCGCGAGCGCAATCCAATGGCGCGACAAGACCCGCGACAAGGGCGACCAGCTCCCCGACTGTCTGCGCTTGATGGAGATCTGCGCCCGCCACGACGCCCTCCTGATCGTCAACGACCACGCAGACCTGGCGGCCGCGTGCGGCGCCCACGGCGTTCACGTGGGCCAGCACGACCTCACGATCGGCGACGCCCGCCGCTCTCTGGCGCCTGGCCAAGTCGTGGGCCGCTCGAACGCCACCCTGGCGGAGGCGGAAGCGTCGCAGGAGGCGGGGGCGGACTACCTCGCCGTGGGGGCGATCTACCCATCGCCGAGCAAGGCAAACACGCGCCCAGCCGGGCTCGAGACCCTACGAAGCGTCTCACGGATCGCCCGAGTGCCCGTGGTCGCCATCAGCGGCATCAACGAGAGCAACGTCCACGAAGTCGTCGCCGCCGGAGCCGACGCGGTGGCTGTCATCAGCGCGGTCGTCGCCGCGGAGGACCCGACGAGCGCCGCGCGGCGCCTCGTCGAGCGAATCGAAGAAGCCCGCGCACGGCGACGCCCCTCATGAACCCCCACTCGGAGCGCCTCATCGCCCTGGCGGCCGAAGCCCGTGCCGCTCTCTCCGCCACTTTCGACGCCCGTGAAAAGGGGCTGCGCCTCTCACGGACAACCATACAGCATTCGGCCAACGCCATCCGTGCCGTACACAGGGGGGAGATGGACGGGGCTCGCGCCCTGCTGACGAATGCCGCCGCCGCGCTTGCCGAGGCGGACGAAGCCCTTTCGGGCCACCCGGAGGTCTACTACGCCGGGTTCCTTGAGGACGCCCAGAAGGAGTACGTGGAGGCAAGCGCGACGCTCGCCTTCGTGGCGGAGCTCCCCGTGCCGAGCGCGCCGGAGCTTCGCGTAACGTACCCCGCTTACCTGAATGGCTTGGCGGAGGCCATCGGCGAGATGCGGCGGTACGTCTTAGACGCCCTGCGCCGTGACGACGTGTCGCGGTGCGAATCGCTCCTTGAGACCATGGACGAAGTGTACACGCTGCTGGTGACGATGGACTTCCCCGACGCCGTCACCCGGGGTCTCCGGCGCAACACGGACGGGATGCGCGGCGTGCTGGAGCGGACCCGCGGCGACCTGACGACGGCGCTGCGGCAGCGGAGGCTTGAGGAGCGGCTGGCGGAGGCGGAGAAGCGGTCGCGCGGGGAGGGATGACCCGGGCGGGGCCGCGGACCGAGGGGTGAGGCCGCCGCCGCAACGACCTTCCCCGCAGCTGCCTACCTGACGACGTCCTTCCGTTGGAACACAACCACCGCAATCGCCAGGCTAGCCGCTGTCACCCCCAAGTACACACCGATCCCCACCCAGTTCGCGTCCCCCACCACCAGGAGCCTGAGCGAGTCGAAGTAGTAGAAGAGCGAAAGGTTCTTGAACCATCCGACCGACTGCACCGATAGGCCGACGAAGTTCGCGAAGTACCCGAGCGCCGTCACCAGGCCCGCCACCGCCAGGGAGCGGCGGGGGTCCATGAAAAGGCACGACGCCAGCGTGGAGTAGCCGGCGATGGCCAGGGCCAGCAGCACAGCCACCAGGTGCACGGCCGCGGCATACCGCAGGTCGATGTCGCCCTCGATCACCGAAGACCCCACGGCGACCACCACGTACGATACCACCGCGACTCCCAGGATCAGGGTTGCGAACCCCACGAACTTTGAGAGCAGGAACGCCGTGCGCGTCAGGGGCTGCGAGAGCAGCAGGTCCAGCGTGCCCCGCTCCACCTCCTGAGAGACCAGCCCGCCGCAGTAGACCACCGCGTAGATGCCCAGGAGGAGGGGAAGCCAGGAAATGTACTCGGTGTTCAAGAAGCCCGCGAGCGTGAATCCGCCGTCCTGAAGGACCAGGGCCATGTCCTCCTCGCTCGCCAACCCAATGGCCGCCCGGATTTCCTCTGGGATCGCCTCCAGGTATTCCCCGAAAGGGAACGCCGAGCTGATGCTCGGGAAGATCCACAATACCAGCAGCGCCCAGAGGGCCACGGAGATCCCCCATGTCACGGCGCCCACGCGCGCCAGTCGCAGGACGGTGGCGTAGAGGGAGAGGCTCACGAGGTCTCCTCTTCGCCAGCATAGAACGCGGTAAAGGTGTCCTCCAGCGTCGCCTCTGGGAAGACGACATCCTGGACTGGCAGCGTCCCCAGGTGGCGGATCAGTTCACCGACGTGGCCGGAGACCCTCAGCTCCACGTGGCGGCCCTCGATGCGCACCACTTCGACCTCGTCGAGGCGGAACTCGTCGGCAGTGGCGTCGCGCTCCAGGGTCACATCCATTCGTCGGACTCGGTGGCGATGGAGCTCGCCGACATCCAGCACCGCCGCCAGTCGACCGTCTCGGACGATCGCCACGCGGTCGCACGCGCGCTCCACTTCCGAAAGGATGTGCGACGATAGGAAGACGGTCACGCCTCGGTCCCGCTCCTCCGCCAGGATGCGGTAGAAAGTCTGCTGCACAAGGGGGTCCAAGCCCAGGGTGGGCTCGTCCATGATCAGCACGTCCGGGGCGTGGGCCATACCCTGGATGATGGCGAGCTTCTGCTTCATGCCCCGGGAGTAGGTGCGGACCGGCCGGTCCAGGTTCAATTCGAGCGCCTCGGCCAGTTCGGCTGCTCGGCTGTTCCCCCGCGCATGGTAGCTCTGAATGAGATCCATGTGTCGGCGGCCGGTGAGGCTGCCGTAGAACGCAGGCTCCCCCGCCACCACGCCGCAGGCGCGTCGCACCCCCAGGGAATCGCGGACCATGTCCATCCCCAGCACGGAGCCGCCGCCGTGCGTGGGCTGGATCAGGTTGAGGAGGAGCCGGATGGTGGTGGTCTTCCCCGAGCCGTTCGGTCCCAGGAAGCCGAATACCTCGCCGCGGCGGACCTCCAAGTCCAAGTCCTCGATGCCCCGCACGGGGCCATAGAACTTGGTGAGACCGCGGGTCTCGATGCCGCTTTTCGTCTCCACGGATCCACTCTACATCGCGGGGTGGGAACGGACAAGGTCCGAGTCGAATCGGAGCGGCGACGCCGCGGGTCGTGGCTCTGTCGGCACGGGACTCGCGGCCTTATAATGGCACGGGCGCGCTCCGGCCCCCGCCAGACCCCATCGCACCGGGAGGACACCCTTGGACGAAGCCTCGACAGCAGTCACCATGGAGAAGATCGTCTCGCTGTGCAAGCGACGGGGCTTCGTCTATCCGGGGAGCGAGATCTACGGGGGCCTTGCGAACGCCTGGGACTACGGCCCCCTGGGCGTGGAGATGCGGCGCAACGTCCGCGACGCGTGGTGGCGCGATACGGTGCGCAAGCGCGACGACGTGGTGGGCCTGGAGGCCGCCATCATGATGAACCCCAAGGTGTGGGAGGCGAGCGGCCACCTGGCGGGGTTCTCCGACCCGCTGGTGGAATGCACCCGCTGCCACGAGCGGTTCCGCGCCGACCACGTCGAGTCGGACCGATGCCCTGAGTGCGGCGGCCAGCTCATGGAGTCTCGGCAGTTCAACCTGATGCTCAAGACCTTCCTGGGCGCGGTGGAGGACACGGCCAGCACCGTCTTCATGCGGCCGGAAACCGCGCAGGGGATGTTCGTGAATTTCCTCAATGTCCTCAATTCCACCCGCCGCAAGCTGCCCTTCGGCATCGCCCAGATCGGCAAGTCGTTCCGCAACGAGATCACCCCCCGCAACTTCATCTTCCGGACCCGCGAATTCGAGCAAATGGAGATGGAGTTCTTCGTGCGTCCAGGCTCCGACGAGGAGTGGCACGAGTATTGGATCCGAGAGCGATACGACTGGTACATCCGTCACGGCATCCGCGAGGAGAACCTGCGCATCAGGCCTCACGACGCCGACGAGCTCTCCCACTACTCGAAGGCGACGTCCGACATCGAGTACCTGTTCCCCTGGGGGTGGGCGGAGCTGGAGGGGATCGCCAACCGGAGCGACTTCGACCTGCGGCAGCACTCGGAACACAGTGGTACGCGGCTGGTGTTCTTCGACGACGAGAGCAGCGAGCACATCACGCCCTTCGTCATCGAGCCCGCCAGCGGCGTGGACCGCATGTTGCTGGCGTTCCTGGTAGACGCCTACCGCGAGGAGACGGTGGGGGGCGACGACGCAGGGGCGGGAAAGGGTGAGCGCCGCACGGTGCTCCGGCTCCACCCCACCCTGGCGCCGGTGCAGGTGGGCCTGCTGCCGTTGAGCCGCAAGGACACGCTTACGCCGTTGGCACGGGAGGCGTACCGGAGCCTCCGCGCCGCTGGCCGCTTCACGGTGGAGTACGACGACGCCCAAAGCATCGGCCGCCGCTACCGGCGGTTCGACGAGATCGGGACGCCGTTCTGCGTCACGATCGACTTCCAGTCGCTGGAGGATGGCCAGGCCACGGTGCGCGACAGGGATACGCTCACGCAGGAGCGCGTGCCCATCGCGGAGCTGTCCGAGCGACTGCAGGCGCGTTTGGGCGTGTAGGTCAAGGAGAGGACGTGGCATATGGACCGCGTAGGGTATCTGGAATACAGAGTGAACGTGTTTCGGGACCCGGAGACGGGCCGTGTCGTCGGTGAGGTGCCTGCCCTCGGGATCGCCACGACGGAGCCGACGCCGCAGACTCTCTGGCTAGCCTGCGCGACATGATGGCGTTCCACCTGGAGTGCCTGGCCCAGGAGCATGAGCCGATCCCTCCGGAAGAGGACGAGAGCGAGGGGGTCTACCTCCGGATCAGACCTCCATCTCGTGCCGCTTAGGCCCGTACCGGCCAGAGAGGTCGTTCGCCGGCTGACCGCAATGGGCTTCCGACAGGTCTGTCAGCGCGGCAGCCACGCGAGATTCGTGGACCAGAGCGGGCACAAGGTGACCGTCGCCATCCATCCCCGGGATATCTAGGTGTTCGTAATACGGACCATCCTCCGTCAGTCCGGACTCACCGAGGAAGAATGGGAGTGACTCGCGTAGGAGGTTTCCGCGGCAGTCACTCCGGATTCTCGAGCCTGCGCTGTGACGTCACAGGCCCCACGGCTTCGCCAGACACTCCAGCGGGGGGGCGGGCCGTCGAAACCGGGGGTTGAACCGCGGCCAAAGCCGTGGTAGTCTTGCACCAAACGCTCACCAGGAGGAAAGCATATGGCTGGCATATCAAATAGCCAGCAGGATCAGGTGGTCGCTGCCCTCCGCACAATACGCGAGGCCGTGGACCGGCTACAGGACCTCCTTGAAGCTCCAATCGAGGACACCATGGAGCGCTTCTACCGCCGTCGGCGTGAGCTGCTCACTCGTATCTATGCCTCGGGCGGCCTCGACCAGGCCGGCCTGTTCCAGCTCCTGGACGAGCACGAAACCCCCCACCAATGGATTGGCCAGCAGGTCAAGTCCGGCTTCCTTGAGAAGTTTCCGCGCCCTTCCGGCCGAGACCTCTACGTGGCCACCCACAAGGCCGTGGAGGATCTCAGGCTCCAGGAAGAGGCCTCGGCCATGATGTCTCTCTCCGAAGAGACGTTCACCACCGATTGGGACAGCCCGGAGGACGCCGCGTATGACCGCCTCTAATCTGCACCTCGGAGACGTTGTCCTGGTCCCCTATCCCCTGAACGCCCCCTCGCCGACCCAGCGTCGGCCTGCGGCCGTGGTGAGCGGGGATTACTACAACAACGGCACGGGCGAGGTCATCATTGCGCCCGTCACGGGCCACGGCCGCGCCGTACCGCGAATCGGCGACTACTCGGTCATGGACTGGCAAGAGGCAGGGCTGCTGGGCCCCAGCACCATACGCGCGCGCCTTGTGACGCTTCGTACGTCACACGTCTTGAGGCGTCTCGGGGCGATGTCTCGACGAGACATGGAAGGGCTGGCCCAGTGGCTCCGGCGGGTCATGGAGCTCTAGGCGCCACACCCCGCCACTCGCTGAGGCCGGTCCCGCTCATCCCCCGGACGAGCGGTCCGATGACGCCGAGCCCAACAGTCCTGGAGGCGCTTCTAGATGCGCATCCTCCACCTATCCGATGTCCACATCGGCGTCGAGACCTACGGCCGCCCCGCCACGGAAGCCGACGTAGACGCCCTCCCGGACTCGTTCGCTCCCGGCGTGAGACGTCACGGCTACCTGGGATACTCCACCCGCCTGCTGGACTTCCTCACCTCGCTGGATGAGGTTGTGGAATACGCCACGCGCGAGCACGTGGACCTGGTCCTCTTCGCCGGGGACGCCTACAAGAGCCGTGACCCGTCCCAGACGCACCAGCGCGAGTTCGCCCGCAGGGTGGCGAGGCTTGCGACCCAGGGCATCCCCGTCCTTCTACTGACCGGCAACCATGACATCCCCCCAACGCCGGGACGCGCCACGGCCCTCGACATCTTCCAGACGCTCCAGGTTCCCCTGGTCCAGGTGGGCTCCGTAATCACAACCCACCGCGTGGACACCCCCAGCGGTCCGCTGCAGGTGGTTACCCTGCCCTGGGCACGCCGCGGCGCCCTCCTCGCCCGGCCCGAGCAGCGCGGGACCACCATCGAAGAGATCACGCGCCAGGTCGAGCAGGAGCTTGGCGACCGCGTGCGCTTGGAAGCCGAGGCGCTTGACCCAGCTATCCCGGCCGTCCTGGTGGCCCACGCAACCGTGGCAGGCGCGGTCACCAGCTCCGAGCGCTCCATGATGCTGGGCCGCGACTACGTGCTCCAGCGCGGCGACGTGGCCCTCCCCGCCTTCGACTATGTGGCGCTCGGACACATCCACAAGCACCAGGTCCTGGGGGAAAGGCCCCCGGTCGTCTACTCGGGGAGCCTCCAGCGAGTCGACTTCAGCGAGGAGAATGACGTCAAGGGATTCTGCCTGGTGACCATCGACCCGGACGCACCTCGGGGTGAACGGACCAGTTGGGAGTTTGTCCCGGTGGAGGCTCGCCCCTTCGTTACGGTGGACGTGAAGGTGCCCCCCGAGTCCGACGACCCCACGGACGCAGTCCTGCGGGCGATCACCCGGCGGCCCGTAGCCGGAGCAGTGGTCCGGGTCCGGGTGACGCTGCCGAGCGAGCTGGCCCCAATGCTGGACGACCGGACGGTACGCGACGCCCTGCGGGGGGCGCACGCGGTGGCCGGCATCACCAGAGAGGTGGTGCGAGAGCGGCGGACCCGCCTGAGCCGGGGCGCCCAAGGCCTCGACCCTCGGGAGGCTCTGCGCCTGTTCCTGGAGAGCCGAGAGACGCTGTCAGAGGCGGCGCGAAAGCAGGCGATGGAAAGGGGAGTGGAGCTGATCGAAGAGGAGATGGGCAAGGACTAGAGCCCGCCTCCAACATCGCCTCCACGCGAGGTCCAGCCGCTCACCGCGTCACGCGGCTACCGGAGAGAGAGCGCAGCACACGGTCGGAGCCCGCCACCATCGTCGACACCACCTCCGCGGCGCCCATCACCTCGGAGATGAGGCCGGCCGATGCGCCTGCCAGCGGAATTCCGCTCTCCAGGTCCCCTTCCAGTGCGGCCGCACGGATGCGCTCCGGCGCCAGCGCCGCGTCCCACAACGCCTTCCCGCCTTCCCCCGCCGCCCTTGCCTCCCGCTGGAGCCGCAGCGTGTACGGGGTCTTGAGTGCCCGCATCGGGCTGGCGCCGCGACCCAGGACGAGCGTGGTGCTGTCCACCGCGCTCAGGATGGCCCCCTTGTAGGCGGGGTGGGCGATGCACTCGTGGGTGGCGATCAGCCTCGTGCCGACGCACGCGCCCTGCGCTCCCATCGCGAGCGCCGCCGCCAGCCCGCCGCCCGTCGCGATGCCCCCCGATGCCACGACAGGCACGTCCACGGCCTCGACGATCTGAGGCACCAGGACGGACATGGGTGTTTCCTCGACGCCCACCAGGCCGCCGGTCTCGACACCGGAGGCGATGATCGCGTCCACTCCGGCGGCCTCCGCCGCAATGGCGTGGCGGACCGAGGCGACAATGTGCATCACGGTGATGCCGCGGTCCTTGAGCTCACCAGTGTACAGGGCGGAGCCGGCGCCAGCCGTGACAACCACCCTCACCCTTTCGTCCAGCACGTGCCGGATGATGTCCTTTGCCTCGTCACCAGGGAGATACACGGTCACTCCGAAAGGCAAACTGGTCAGCGCCTTTGCTCGGTGGATCAACTTCAGGCAGTTGGCGGCGCGCGACTCCCCAGGGGCGGCGCCGGCGTCCGCCGTCACAACCCCCAGGCCGCCCGCGTTGGAAACCGTGGCGGCAAGCTCGGCGTTGGACACCCACGGGACGCCCGCCTGGATCACCGGCGATTTTATGCCAAGGAGGTTGCGCAGCTCGGTCTGCATGCTCGGTAGAGAACTCCATTCTCAGCTTTGGATTTGGCCCCGCCCAAGTGTAGGGACGGCCCGTTTGCCTGTCAACAGGGCTTACACCTTGTGGGCGGTCGCCGCTTCGCGCGTTGACCCCTGTCAGGGGGCTCCGTACAATTATCCCATGACCTTGGAAGACCTGTCACGGGACGTACCGACCCCAGAAGACCCGCAAGAGGCTCGGACCCGTATGGCCTACGCTGTCTGGGCAATGGCAGGGCTGGTCGCGGCCACCATCCTGATCTACGGGCTGGCCTCCGGCTTGGGGCTCGCGGGCATCGGGTTCGGCGGCGTGGGCAGCGCACAGAATGCGCCGGACTTCACCCTGTCGCTCTTCTCCGAATTCGAGGGCAGCTCAGAGCTCCGCCTCGAAGATCTGGCGGGCCGGCCCGTCCTGGTCAACGTCTGGGCCTCCTGGTGCGGTCCGTGCCGGGCGGAGATGCCGGCCATCGAGCGAGTGTGGCAACGCCATCGGAACCGGGGCCTGGTGGTCGTGGGCGTCACCATCCAGGACCGTGAGGAGGACGCGAAGGCGTTCATGGCAGAGGTCGGCGTCACCTATCCCGTGGGGCTCGACGCCGACGGCAGCATCTCCAGAGCGTACAGCATCCAGGGAGTGCCCTCCACGTACTTCATCACCGACACCGGAGACCTTGCTCGGGCGTGGGTCGGCGTCATCACCGAGGACCGGCTGGAGAGTCTGACAATTGATCTACTTCGCTGAGCGGATGGCGTTGCGCCCCGGCCCTACGGTCGGATGAGCGCGGGCGAGGTCTTCCTCCTGGCAGTGCGGTGGGTCCATGCCATCGCGGCTGTCGCCTGGGTGGGCGGCAGTATCTTCTACCTGCTGGTGCTGCGCCCTGCACTCCGAAAGGCCGACGATGGAGTGGCGCGGACCAACGCCCTGGTGGCGGCGGAATTCCGGGGCTTGGTCGATACCGCGGTCGTCGTGCTCGTGCTCACGGGCGCCATCATGACTTTCGACCGGCTGACATCGCGCTTCGTCGAGGCCCCGTATGTAATCACGCTTGCAGCCAAGCTCCTCCTCGCCCTTTGGATGTTCCTGTTGGCGGGCGGCCTGCGCCGGCGAAGGCGCTCCGCCGGAACCGCGGCGGTCCCAGCCGCCGGCCCGCAACCTCAGCCTGCTCCCCTGTTCGCTCGTCTGTCCCGACGAATGTCGGCCGCGAATCTGGTCGTCGTCGGTGGCGTCCTAGTCTTCCTGCTTGCCGACCTGCTGCGGCTCCTGTTCGAGCGCGCCGTCGAGGGGCGGTAGCGGTTGGACTTCGCCCGCTTCCTGTGGGAGCTGCTCCTGTCGAACCTCCACCTGGTCTCGGCCCTGCTGGCGCTGTACCTGGTGGTGGCGTTGGCTCACCGGGAGGCGGCGCGCTCGGGCGTCCCCCAGCCTCTCCTGAACCGGACCGAGTCGTGGGTGCTCATCGGCGTGGTGGTCGGCGCTAGGCTGGCCGACGTGCTCCCGGCGTGGGACCTGTACGCCCGCAGTCCCATGGACCTGCTGCGCGTCAACCTTGGCCTATCCTTCTATGGGGCTCTGGGAGGGACCGCAGCCGTCCTGGCGTTGGGCGACCGGCGCTGGGGCCTCCCATTCTGGACAATGGCCGACGCTTACGCCCTCTTCGCGCCGCTGGGCATTGCGGCCCATCGGTTCACCTGCCTCCTCTACGGAGACTGCGGTGGCAAGCCAGCCTCGCCGCCGCTCGGGCTGCCGCTGCCCGGATTCTCGCAGCCCCGCTACCCGTCCGACTTGTACGAGGGGGTGCTCACTCTCGCGCTGCTCGGTGGGTTGCTCCTGCTGTCGGCCCGACGGGCAAGGCCCGGTGTCATCGCTGGCGTCTTTCTGGTAGCATACCCGCTGGCCCGAGCGCTGGTGAGCATCACCCGCCTCTCCCCATCGACGACCATCGCCGAGGCGGCGGCGCCCGCCCTGGTCCTCGCGGCCATCGGGGCGGGCGTGCTGGCGCTGCGATTACGAGGACGGGATCAACGCCCGGCGGCTTCGGACGAAGCGGACGCGCTGGAGGACCGAGAATGAAACCGGACCTGATGGAGATACTGGCCTGCCCCGTCTGCAAGGGCGCCCTTGAACTGACGGTGGACCTGGAGCAGGACGGCGAGATCGTGACGGGGACCCTGCGGTGTCCGGCATGCGACGAGGACTACCCGATCGAGGACGCCATCCCCAACCTCCTCCCCCCCAGCCTTCGCGAGGCGTAGCAGCCCATCGGCATCGCGACGCGGCGCACCCCAGGGTGCGGATCACCCCACGCGGATCGGCCCGCCCCACGGGCGAACGCCCTCGCGCCCCGGAGCGGCCGCGAGCAGCTCGCCGACCGTGACGCCCAGCAGCGGGTGCCGCAGGTCCGGAGCCAGGTCCGCCAGCGGCGCCAGCACGAACGCCCGCTCGGACATGCGCGGGTGGGGCACCGTGACCTCCCGGGAGTCCACGACCAGGTCGTCGTAGAGCAGGATGTCGATATCAATGACACGCGGGCCGTTCGGAGGCGATGGCGCGCGACCCAGGGCCACCTCGATTCCCTTGGCGACCCGGAGGAGATCCAGGGGCGCAAGGCTGGTCTCAACCGCGCAGGCCAGGTTCAGGAACCAGGGCTGGCGGGCGAACCCCACCGGCGTCGTCTCGTAGACCGACGATACGCCCCGAACATCCGCGCCGCGGGCATGCAGCAGCTCCAGGGCGAGAGCAATGTTGGCTCGACGATGCCCCACGTTCGCGCCGAGGCCCAGGTAGACCTGCGTCATGGCACGGGCGGCGCCCATCCTCGCACAACCGCATCGCTCATCCGCGCCACCCGCGCCATCGCACGCACGTCGTGGACCCGCACGATATCGGCCCAGTGCGCGATCGCCAGCGCGATAGTGGCCGCGGTGCCCTCCAACCGCTCGTCCGGCGGGAGCCCGCCAAGCACGAGCCCGATCGTCGACTTCCGCGACGTCCCTATCAGCACCGGCCGCCCTAGGCTCTCCCGAATATCGTGGAGGCGGCGAAGGACCTCCAGGTTGTGGGCGGGGGTCTTGCCGAACCCGAACCCGGGGTCCACGATGACGCTCCCCCGTGGCATCCCCGCGTCGACCGCCCGGTCAACGCTCCGGTCCAGGCTCGCCGTGACATCGCCGACAAGGTCGGCGTAGTCGGTCCCGTGCTGGTTGTGCATGACCACCAACGGCACCCCAAGCTCGGCCGCCGTGGGAGCCAGGGGTGGATCGCACTGCAGCCCCCAAACGTCGTTGATGAGCGAGGCCCCAGCAGCGACGGCCGCGCGAGCGACCTCCGCCTTGTACGTGTCGACACTGATAGGCACGTCCAGGACCGCCCGCAGCCGCTCGATCACCGGGACCACCCGGGCCATCTCCTCCTCCGCCGAAACGTCGGCAGCGCCACGTCCGTAGACAGGACCTGGGGGCCGGGTTGACTCGCCGCCAACGTCCACGATGTCGGCGCCCTGCTCCTGCAGCGCCAGGGCACGGGCCACAGCCCGCTCCACGTCACCTATCAGGCCGTCCCCGGAGAACGAATCGGGGGTGACGTTTAGAACGCCCATGACGTACGTCCGTTCGCCCCATCGGAACTCGCGGCTGCCGATGCGGGTTGGCTCGAGCCTCGCGCCTGCGCGGAACACTGGAGCCACCTCCTCAACCTACGTCACACTTGCTTCCACCGCCTGGCCCGTTGGCCTCCAAGGGTATCGTCGGGTCTGCGTGTTATGTCGAGTCGCCTACGGGTTGCCCTGGCGCAGCGCTTCCTATCCGCGTCGTCGCACCGTCGCGCTCGCCAGCACCAGCAGCCCCACGGCGAACGCGAGCAGGACTGCGAGCTCTCTCACCACGTCGCCAAGCCCGCCGCCGCGCAGCATGATCTCCCGGAGCCCCTCGACCGCGTATGTCAGCGGGAGCACGCTGCTCGCCGCCTGGAACAGTCCAGGCAGCTCCTCAACGGGCAGGATAAGCCCCGAGAGGAAGATCTGGGGCGCGAGCACTAGCGGGATGAACTGCACCACCTGGAATTCGTTGCGGGCGAACGTGGAGATGAAGATGCCCAGGTTCACGCCGACCACGGTGACAGTGAGAAGGAGCACCATGACCTGCCAGAGGTCACCTCGGTACTCCACCTGGAGTATCCAAACGGTGAACAGCAGGATCACCAGCGTCTGCACCGTGGCAAACAGGAGGAACCCCAGCAGGTATCCGAGCAGGATGTCGGCGCGACTCACCGGCGTCGTGAGCAGCCGCTCCAGCGTACCCTGCGCCCGCTCCCGTAAGAAGCTGACGCCGGTCAGGATGAACACGAAGAAGAACGCGAACACCGCCAGGAGGGCGGGCGCCACATTGTCCAGGATCTCGCGCCGTTCAAATAAACTGAACCCCACCAATGACATCACGACGACCGGCGCGACGATGATCAACGCCAGCGAGCGGTGGTCGCGCCGCACCTGCCGCACGATCCGCAGCGCAATTGCCAGACTGCGGCCCATGGAGATCATGACGCCCCCCTCCGGAGGAAGTAGAGGAAGGCGTCCTCCAGCGTCGCCGCGGGGTCGCCGGTCCCGGCCCGCAGATCGGCGGGAGAACCTTCGGCGATCACGCGCCCCGCCCGAATGAACGCCAGGAGGTCGCAGTGAGCGGCGTCGTCCATCGTGTGGCTGGAGAGCAGGATCGTGACGCCCGATTCCGCCAGAGACCGAAAGTGGTCCCAGAAGGTGGCCCGCAACTCAGGGTCCAACCCCACCGTGGGCTCGTCCAGAAAGAGGACCCGCGGCCCGTGGACCAGCGCGCACGCCAGGCTCACCCGCTGGCGCATCCCACCGCTCAGCTTCAGCACCGGGTCGTCGCGGCGGTCCCACAGATCCACGAACCGAAGTACCGACTCGATGGCGTCGCGCCTCTCTCGACGCCCGCTCATCCCGCTCATCCGAGCGAAGAAGTCCACGTTCTCCAGCGGGGAGAGCTCCAGGTAGAGGGCGCTGAGCTGAGGCATGTAGCCGATCCGGTCTCCCAGCCTGGGGGAAGGCCCTTCTCCCAGCACCGAGACGCGGCCGGAGTGCGGGCGGTTCAGTCCCACCAGCAGGCGGATGATCGTGGTCTTCCCAGCGCCGTTGGCCCCTAGCAGCCCGAAGATGACGCCGCGAAACACGGACAGGGAGATCTCGTTCAGCACCGGGTGCTTGCCGTAGGCGAACGACACCCCGTCCATCTCCACGACACGTTGCGGGTCCATTCTTCTCCCTGGGCCTGGGCCGAGACCACGCGCGCAGATCGGCGTCGCGTCACCCCAAGCGCCCGGCGGCTCCACGAGAAACCGGCCCGTCCCTGGCGGCCCCGGCCGAGTCGCCGGAAGCGCCCGGTGGACCGCCGGCTGGACGAGCCACCTAGCCGCTATCGTGAGCGAGCGGCATGGACCCGCCGTGCTCACGAGCTGCGAGCCTCGCCACCGGCGGACAGCCCACCCCTCCACGCAGTGGGGGCGAAGCCGCCCCCGTGCCGTCTACGGGTCCTCTGGCACGCGCTGGACGCGCTCCAAGAGCCGGTCCACGGACTGCCCTAGGAGCAGCCGACCCAGCCGACGATGCCCTAGGTTGTAGTAGTGCTTCCCCCACCAGCGGCGCACGTCGTCCGCGGTCTCCAGGATCTTGATCTCTCCCGCGGCCACCTCAAGCTGTGCCTCGATTTCCGCGGGATCTCGTGATGGCATCTACCTGCTCTCTCCCTATGAACTCACGCTCCATGCGCGGCACCGGAGATTCTACCACCTGGGGAATCCCCGCCGCCACGTCTGCCGCAACGATCTATCCCGCGGGAATTACTGGAATCGCGCCCACCCGTCCGCCCTGGGGCCTCGATACGGGGATTGTGGCAGCGGTTCCGCACGAGAGCGCCCGCCCCGACGGTGCGGGCGCAGGCGCTCTGGCATGGCCACGGTGATGCAATCGTTGGGCGGCGGCGCGCTACGCGGACGCGCGGTTGCGCATGACCTCCACCAGCTCGCGGACG
Source organism: uncultured Dehalococcoidia bacterium (assembly GCA_964436745.1). GTDB lineage: Bacteria > Chloroflexota > Dehalococcoidia > Lucifugimonadales > UBA1127 > CAYTEC01. The sequence continues at coordinate 24,808 of CAYTEC010000003.1, forward strand.
GCCTCCGCGGACGCCTGCAGGGCCGCCTGCTCGTCCGCCGTCAGCTTGACGGTGATCACTTCCTCGATCCCCTTCGCTCCCAGCTTCACTGGGACACCGACGCACAGGCCATCGATGCCGTACTCGCCGTCCAGCCGGACGCAGCAGGGCACGATCTGCTTCTTGTCGAGGAGAATCGCCTCCACCATCTGCGCAACGGCAGCGGACGGTGCGTAGTACGCGCTGCCCGTCTTGAGCAGGGCAACGATCTCGCCGCCCCCGCCGCGGGTCCGCTGGACGATGGTCTCGAGCCGGTCTGCCGGAATCAAGTCAGCGACGGGGATGCCCCCCACGTTGGTGGACCCCACCAGGGGCACCATCGTGTCGCCGTGGCCCCCCAGCACGTACGCATGCACGTCCTCAACGGCCACATTGATCTCCTCGGCGAGGAAGCTCCGGAACCGAGCGGTATCCAGGATGCCGGCCATGCCAAACACTCGCGTCCTCGGGAGGCCGGAGACCTCCAGGGCGTGTTGGGTCATCGCGTCCAGGGGGTTGGTCACGGTGATGATAATGCCGTCGGGGGAGTGCTTCACGACGTCCCCGATCACCGAGCCGACGATGTCCATGTTGGTGAAGAGCAGGTCGTCCCGGCTCATCCCCGGCTTCCGAGCGATGCCCGACGTGACGACAACCACGTCGGAGCCTGCGGTGGCCGCGTAGTCGTTCGTGCCGATGATCGACGAGTCCGAGCCGGTGACCGGCCCCGACTCTAGAATGTCGAGGGCCTTGCCCTGCGGCAGCCCCTCGACGATGTCCACCAGCACAACGTCGGCATAGCCCCTGTCGAACACCCGCTGGGCAACGGTGGCGCCCACGTTGCCGGCGCCGATGACGGTCACCTTCTGTCGCATAGCTCCGCACCTCCTTCGTGGTGGTCAGTCCCGACCGAACAGACGCTTGCGACCCCACCCCCTCGCGCGAGCGGCGGGGCCGATGGGCCTACGAGCCGCGGAGCGCGAGCGCTCGTGCGGCGGCTCTGAGGCTGGCCGTGGACCGCTAAGACTCTTTGACGTACGCGTCCCAGCGGGCCTCCACGGCCGGGTCCTCAACGGTCGCCATCAGGTAGTCGCCAAACTCCTTGCCCGTGGCGCCCGTGTCCCGGCCCGTCATGACGATCTTCCGCTCGTACTGGCCGCAGATGTCCAACGCGCAGTGCAACTTGTGGCCCAGCCCCTCAAACCCTATGTGCTCCAAGAGCATGGCCCCGGCCCGCAGCATGGAGGATGGGTCCGCGAACTGTGCCCGCCCGGTCTCGACCATCCGCGGCGCGCTGCCGTGGATCGCCTCGAACATGGCGAAACGCTTACCCAGGTTGGCGCTCCCGGCGGTCCCGACGCCGCCTTGTATCTGCCCCGCCTCGTCCGTGAGGATGTCGCCGTAGAGATTGGGAAGCGCCAGCACCTGGAACTCGGCGCGGCGCGCCGGGTCAAGCAGCTTGGCCGTCATGATATCGATGTACCAGGAGTCCATCTCGATCCCCGGGTACTTGGCGGCAATCTCCTTGGCGATGTTCAGGAACTTCCCGTCCGTGGTCTTGACGACGTTCGCCTTCGTCACGGCGGTCACCTTGGTCTTGCCGGTGCGCTTGGCGTAGTCGAACGCGGCCTCGATGATCCGCTCGGAGCCCTGGGTGGTGATGACCCGGAAGTCGATGGCCAGGTCCGGGGTTACGTTGACCCCCTGACTGCCGACGGCGTACAGGTCCTCGGTGTTCTCTCGGAAGAACGTCCAGTCGATGCCGTCGCGCGGGATGCGGACCGGGCGGACGTTGGCGAAGAGGTCCAGCTCCTTGCGCATCGCCACGTTGGCGCTCTCGATGTTGGGCCAGCCGTCGCCCTGCTCGGGCGTGTGCGTGGGGCCCTTGAGAGTGACGTGGCACTTGCGAATCTCGGCCAGCACGTCGTCTGGTATCGCCTTGAGCTGCTTGGCCCGGTTCTCGATGGTCAGCCCCTCCAGGATGCGGAACTCAACTCCGCCGTCCCGCACCGGGTCCCGCAGGAGATACTCCAGGACGCGTTGCGCCTCGGCGGCGATGAAGGGCCCGATGCCATCGCCCCCCAAGATGCCGATGATGATGGGCTTGATCGTCGAGAAGTCCAGCCACGGCTCGCTGGTCTTCATGCGCTCGACGCGCTCGAGTTGCTGGGCCAGTACCGTTCCGAAGTGTTCCTGCGCGTCCCCAATGGCTTGCTGCACCATGCTCCCCCTCTCCTCCGTGCCGGTGCGCGCTCCCGGGCGCTCCCGGAACGACGTTTCCCGACAATTCTCGCGTGTGTCAGCGGCCCGCCTACGCCGCGCCGATTACCACCAGGGCCTCGCCACGGGCCACCCGATCTCCCGCCTTGAACGGGAGCTTCTTGACCACCCCGTCGGCGGGGCTGGGCAGAGCGTTCTCCATCTTCATGGCTTCCAGGACCACAACCGTCTCACCGGCCTTGACCGCCTGGCCGACCTCCACCGTGTAACGCATAACCAGGCCCGGCATCGGCGCCGTAACCGCCGCCTCGCCCTCTGCCAATGCCGCTGCGCCGGGCTGCGCTGCAGCCGCGGGAGCGGCCGCCCCAGGTTGTGGTCGCACGCCCGAGGGAGCGACTCCCACGGCCGGCCCGGGCGCGGCGCCCCCGCTCTGCGGGTCCACCGTCACCTGGAAGTAGCGGCCGGAAACCGTCACGTTGAAATTGCGGGCACGGCCAGAAAGCGGAGGGGCGTCCGTGGGAGGTGGGGCGGCCGCGACCGGTGGGGCCGTCACCTCGGGCGCCTTTTCCAGGCCGTGCTTGACGCGGAGGAATTTCTCTCCCGTGACCGGGTAGAGCGCGTAGATCAGAACGTCACCAATGTCCTTGGCCAGGCCCTTCGTCGCCTCCTCCGCCTGCTTCATCTCCGGCTTGAGCGAGTCGGCGGCGCGCCCCGTGATCGGCGTGGTTCCGCCCTCGTAGCCCTCCAGGGCTCTCTTGGACACCTCCGGCGACACTTCCAGCGGGGGGGTCCCATAGAGGCCGTAGCAATAGTCCCTTACCTGGGAGCTGATGACGTTCCATCGGCCAAAGAGGACGTTATTCACCGCCTGGACACCGACGATCTGGCTGGTCGGCGTGACCAGCGGCGGATACCCCAGCTCCTGCCGGGTCAGAGGTAGCTCCTCCAACACCTCCGGCAGGCGATCCAGCGCTTCCGCCTCACGCAGCTGGGACATGAGGTTGCTTATCATGCCTCCGGGGACCTGGTGGCTCAGCACCTGCGTATCTACGACGGCCAACCGACTGTCCGTCATGTATCCACGCAGGTACGGGGCCAGAGTTTCGAAATACTCGCCCAGGTGCGCCAGCTGCGCCAGATCCAGGCCCGTGTCCCGGGGGGTGCCCCGCATCGTGACCACCAGCGGCTCCACGGCCGGCTGGGAGGTGCGCAGCGCGAGCGGGGATAGGCATGCGTCCACCACATCCAGGCCCGCTTCGGCCGCCTTGAGCGCGGTCATGGACGCCAGGCCGCTGGTGTAGTGGTTGTGGAGCTGGATGGGGACCTTGATCTGCTTCTTGAGGGCGGAGACCAGAGTGAACGCGTCGTATGGGGACAGCAGCCCTGCCATGTCCTTGATGCAGATGCTGTCCGCTCCCATCGCTTCCATGGCCCGGGCCTTGGCGAGGAAATAGTCGAGCGTGAAGACCTTTCCCCCAAGGTGTCCTTCTTCCGTCACGGAGTAGCAGATACAAAGCTGGGCGTGCTTGCCGGCGGCCCTCACGGCCTTCGTCGCGGTCTCCAGGTTCCGCTCGTCGTTGAGAGCGTCGAAGATGCGGAAGACATCGATGCCTGTCTCGGCAGAGTGGGCCACAAACGCGTTGACCACATCGTCGGCGTAGTTGCGATAGCCCACCAAGTTCTGGCCTCGGAGGAGCATCTGCAGGGGGGTATTGGGGACGAGCTTCTTCAGGATGCGGACGCGCTCCCAGGGGTCCTCGAAGAGGAACCGGGTCGCCACGTCGAAGGTGGCGCCGCCCCACACTTCCATCGAGTGGAAGCCTACCTTCGCCATGGCCTCGACGATAGGCTCCATATCCTGGGTGCGCATGCGGGTAGCGGCCAAGCTCTGATGGGCGTCCCGAAGGGTGGTATCGGTGATCCTGAGGGGCTTGGCGTCCGTGTTCTGCTGACTCACGGGATCCCTCCGTTGTGAGGATTGGCCCCAGCGAAGCCGCGCCATCGGGTCGGCTGTCGCAGCGGGGCACCGGCAGCGTCCCGCCACCGCCCTTGGGCTGGCGCCCGTCGCGCGGCATCTTCCTCCGCCAGGAACCGGCCGATGGCCGCGAGGGCAGCCGCAATCAACTCGTCGTCCGCCTCGAGCACACGCGACTCATCGGTCATCCGGTCGCTCCTTCGGTTCTTCCGGGGCTCCGGCGCATCGGTCGCCGGTCGGTTCGACCGTTAGAGCGGGATGTTTCCGTGCTTCTTCGGCGGGAGGGAGTCGCGCTTGTCGCGGAGCATATCAAGGGCTTGGATCACACGGATGCGGGTGTCCGCCGGGTCGATGACGTCGTCCAAGAAGCCCCGACTAGCCGAGACGTACGGGTTCGCAAGCGTATCGGTGTATTCCTTGATCAGCCTCGCCCGCTCGGCATTCGAGTCCTCGGCGTTCTGGATGGCCTGACGATGGATGATGTTGACCGCGCCCTCGGGTCCCATGACGGCCACCTCGCCGGTGGGCCAGGCGTAGTTGATGTCGCCACGCAGGTGCTTGCTGCTCATCACAATGTACGCGCCACCGTAGGCCTTGCGCGTGAGGACGGAAACCTTGGGAACCGTGGCCTCTGCGTAGGCAAAGATGAGCTTGGCGCCGTGGCGAATGATCCCGCCGTACTCCTGCTGAGTGCCGGGCATGAAGCCGGGCACGTCAATCAGCGTAACCAGGGGAATGTTGAAGCAGTCGCAGAAGCGGACGAACCGGGCGGCCTTGACCGAGGCGTCGATGTCCAGGGACCCGGCCATGTACGTGGGCTGCTGTGCCACCACACCCACGGTCTGCCCGGCCATGCGCCCCAGCCCCACGATGATGTTGGGGGCGAAGTGCTCGTGGACCTCCATGAAGTCACCGCCATCCACGATGCTGCTGATGATGGTCTTCATGTCATAGGCTTGGGTGCTCAACTCTGGAATGGCGGTCCGAAGCTCCTCCACGACCCGGTCTGGGGAGTCGCCGCTATCGACTATCGGCGCGTCCTGGGTGTTGTTGGAGGGCAAGAAGTCCAGCATGCGGCGCACCTGGGCGATGCACTCCTCGTCATTGGCGTGCATGAAGTGGGCGACTCCGCTGCGGGAGTTGTGGGCCACCGCTCCACCAAGTTGCTCGGCGGTCACCTCTTCCCCGGTAACGGAGCGGATGACGTCCGGGCCGGTGATGAACATCTGCCCCGTGCCCTCCACCATGAAGATGAAGTCGGTGAGGGCCGGCGAGTAGGACGCTCCTCCGGCGCACGGTCCCATGATCACGGAGAGCTGGGGGATAACACCGGAGGCAAGGGAGTTGCGGAGGAAGATGTCGCCGTAGCCCGCCAGGCTCGCGACGCCTTCCTGGATGCGCGCTCCGCCGGAGTCCTGTATGCCCACAACCGGCGCGCCGACTTTTACCGCCAGGTCCATTACCTTGCAGATCTTCTCGGCGACAACCTCTGACAACGTGCCGCCGATGATGGTAAAGTCCTGGGCGTAGACAAACACCTGCCGCCCGCTGACCTTCCCCGCGCCGGTGACAACGGCATCCCCGAGCGTGATCTGGTCCGCGAGTCCGAATTCGGTGGCTCGGTGGGTCACGAACGGGTCGATCTCCTGGAATGTGCCTTCGTCCATCAGCAGAGCAATGCGCTCGCGGGCGGTAAGCTTGCCGCGCTCGTGCTGCTGAGTGATGCGCCTCTCCCCGCCACCCTGCCGGCTCTTCTCCCGCATCTCCTCAAGCTGCTGCAGCTTCGATGCGCTCTCAGGCTGCGCCACCATCGACACACCACCTTTCGAACCTATTGTGACACAAGGCACTTTTCACCGATCATGCTAGCACGATGGCATGTGGCTTGCAAGGCGAGCCGACGCCTCCTCGACGACTCGGTGGAGGCCGCTCCTGCGTGCCAGCCGGGCAATTACAGACCGCGCCCTGCGCCTAGACAACGCCAGTCCGCGGTCTGTAGAATGTGACCACGCTACTACACACAATCCAGCTTCGGGACCGCCCCCAAGAGCGGCCCGGATCAACCGAAGCGCGGCGCGAGGTCGAGATGAAGGAGCAGGTCGACGCCTTCCTCAGCCACCTGGCTGTGGAGCGGGGTTTCTCCGGAAACACCATCATGGCGTATCGCAACGACCTGTATGGCCTGATAGACTTCCTGAACGGCGACGGCGGGGTCCGGGGTTGGACCGACGTGAGCACAGACACGCTGTCGCAGTTCGTCCTCCATCTCCAGGACCGAGGCTACTCGCCCACGACCCGGGCGCGGAAGACCGCCGCCGTCAAGTCGTTCTTCACGTTTCTTGTCGGCGAAGGGGACGTTACCCAGAGCCCCGCCCAGGAGATCACCTCGCCCAAGGTGGGTCGGAGCCTGCCGAAGACCCTTACGGAAACGGAGGTCGAGCGGCTGCTCGACGCGCCGCGACGACTCAAGACGCCCGAGGCGCACAGGGACGCGGCGATGCTGGAGTTGCTCTACGCTACCGGAATGCGGGTCAGCGAGCTCATGGGGCTCGACGTGACCGACGCCAACCTCCCCGCCGGCCACGTGAGGTGTCGAGGTAAGGGTGGCCGGGAGCGGCTCATTCCGATGCACCCGGGAGCGGTGGCGGCCCTGGAGGAATACCTGGACGTCGCGAGGTCGGACCTGCTCTCGCCCGATTCCCGAGAGCAGGCTCTCTTCTTGAACCGGCGCGGAGACCGGCTCACGCGACAGGGGTTCTGGCTCATCCTCAAGCAGTACGCCGGGCAGGTGGGGATCAAGCCCACCGTCACACCCCACGTCCTGCGGCACAGCTTCGCAACCCATATGCTGCGCGGAGGGGCCTCGCTGCGGCAGGTCCAAGAGTTCCTGGGACACGCCAGCATTGCCAGCACCCAGGTGTACACCCACCTGACCACCGAGCACCTACAGGAGGAGTACCAGCGCGCCCACCCGCGAGGCCGGTAGGCCCGGCGGGGACCGCTAAGCCGTCTATTCGAAGCCCAGCGTCGCTGACCGAGCCGCGACCAGATCCGCCCCGACGACCCGAGTGGCCGTCGGGGACCCAGTACCGACATGGAGGTGCGAACGATGCCACAGAACTCCCGGCGAACGCCACCTCAGCGACAGCCCAGCAAGAAGCGGCGCGAGCAGCCACAGCCGCAGCGCCGCACAGCCCCGCTACGCCCGAACGAGGCGGCGGCTGCTCGCGCCGAGACGCAAGCGGAGACCCTGGGACCCCTGACATCAGCCGCGAGGCCCTCAGCGTCCGTGACGAGTGGCCGGACAGGGGGAGGCTATGGGGCCGTCCGCGATCCCCTGCTCACCAAGGAGCTCCAGCGGATCGGCATCCTGGCCATGGCGGTGGCGGTTGCAATGACGGTCCTGACGGTCCTACTCCGCTAGCTGCTCCGCATCGGCTCCGCGGCCCGCGCCCGCAGGCCGTGGAGCGGGCGACTTGGGGGCTCGTGGGGCCGATCCAGCCACCGCTTGCCCGCCTCCGGGCGCCAGGTCTCGCCGTCTCCAGCCCGCCGCACGACCTGAGGCCTGTTGCCCCTCCATCGCCGAAGTCGGCTAGGATGGAACGAGCCTGGACGGACCAACCGCCGCGATGGCCCACGCGACAAGGGTGTTGGAATGGAACCCGAGAGCACGCAGCTCAGGGAACGGCTGGCCTCCCTCCCGGAACGACCGGGCGTCTACCTCTTCAAGGACGCCTCCAGCCGCTTCCTGTATGTAGGCAAGGCCGCAAACCTGCGCAACCGGGTTCGCAGCTACTTCGGCGCGCCCCTCGGACTGGCGCCCAAGGTGCGGCGGATGGTGCAGTGGGCCAGTGACTTCGAGTTCGTGGTCACGGACTCGGAGAGCGAAGCCCTGATCCTTGAAAACACCCTCATCAAGCGCCACCATCCCCGGTTCAATACCCGGCTCCGGGATGACAAGACCTACCCATTCATCAAGATCGATCTTCGAGAGGACTTCCCGCTCGTCTACTTCACCCGCGCGGTGCGGAACGACGGTGCGCGGTACTTCGGCCCCTTCGCCAACGCCGGCTCCGTACGCCGCACCCTTGACCTGCTGAAGAAGCTCTTCCCCTACCGCTCGTGCACCAAGGTAATCACCGGGACCGACGCCCGCCCATGCCTGGAGTACGACATCGGTCGGTGCGTGGCGCCGTGCGCCGGCCACGCCAGTCGAGAGGAGTACGGTCATGTCATCCGCCAGGTCCTCATGTTCCTGGACGGGAACACGACGGAGGTAGTCAAACAACTTCGCTCCCGCATGACGCTGGCAGCCGGGACGCTCGACTACGAGCGGGCGGCGCGCATTCGGGACCAGATCCAGGCCATCCAGCGGGTGGGCGAGGAGCAGAAGGTGGCATCGAGCCGAGGCAAGGACTCGGACATCATCGCCATCGCCCAGGAGAGAGACGAGGCGTGGGTGGAGGCCTTCTTCGTGCGTGAGGGCAAGCTGGTGGGCCGCGACCGCTTCATCATGGACGGCACCCAGGACGAGGCGCCCGCCCACGTGCTGACCAACTTCCTCAAGCAATTCTACGCCCGCGCCTCGTCGATCCCGTCCCTGGTGCTCACGCAGCACCCGGTGGAAGACGCCGACCTCGTGACGACGTGGCTCTCCGCCAGGCGGGGGGGCCCGGTCGCCCTGCGGGTTCCCGTCCGCGGGGAGAACCGTCGGCTCATGGCAATGGTAGCGGACAACGCCGCCCAGGGGCTGAGCGTGAGCCGCCTCCGACGCTCCTCCGACCGCGAAGCACTGGACTCGGCGCTCCGCGAGCTTCAGGAGGCACTCAGCCTCCCGCGCCCCCCCAAGCGCATCGAGTGCTACGACATCTCCAACATCCGCGGGACCGACGCCGTGGGGAGCATGGTGGTCTTCCAGGACGGCAGGCCGCGGAAGGAGCACTACCGACGCTTCAGGGTCAAGACTGTCGACGAGATCGACGACTACGCGATGATGCGCGAGGTTCTCACGAGGCGCTTCGGGCGGCTGGCGAAGGACGGCGCGCTCGTGACGCCGGCCGTTGACCACGACGGCCAGCCGAGCGACGGAGATGGGCAGACGTGGGGCATCGTCCCCGACCTGGTGCTGATCGACGGCGGAAAGGGACACCTCTCGGCAGTCCTTGGGGTCTTTCTGGACCTGGGGGTCTCCACGGAGGCCGTCCCTCTGGCGTCACTCGCCAAGGAAGAAGAGGAGATCTTCATGCCTCACAGCGCGGAGGCCGTGCTCCTGCCGCGCAACTCCCAAGGACTCTTCCTGGTGCAACGAGTTCGCGACGAGGCCCACCGGTTCGCCATCACGTACCACCGCCAGCTTCGCTCGAACCGGCAGGTGCGCTCTGAGCTGGAGGGGGTACCGGGCATCGGTCCCAAGCGACGGCGCATGCTGACGCTTCGGTTCGGGGGCGCGGCCGGTGTAAGGGAGGCGTCGGTTGAGGAGCTTTCGACCGTTCCTGGGATGACCGTGGCGCTGGCCAAGCGCTTGAAGGAGCGCCTGTAGCATGAACACCCTTCGGCAGAATGGCATCTCCCGGATCTGGCACACCGCCCCTCTCCACTATCTCGGCTTCATCGCGCGCTCCCGAGCGCTGAAGAGCAAGGCTCGCCTCCGATCCGAAGGCTTCGAGGAGTGGCACTTCCGCTCCACCACCCATGCCACGGATGAGCGTCTGGGTTTCTCAAATGTTGTCCACCTGTTCAATCGCCGAGGACCGCGGATCCTTCTCCAGAAGCTGCAATGGGGATTACCTCACGTCGAGATATCAGTGCCTGCACATACGCTGGAGGGAGACGCATACCTCTTGTGCTGGTACAACGTGGCACGGAATCGGGGTACGTTCATTGAAGATCCGTCCCGAGGGTATATCCAGTCACCGTTCCGCCTTCCGGTCGCACTGACAGTAGGCGAGAAGCACTCCCTGCTCCGGAGCACAACGTCCGCAAGGCATGTGGAGGTCCTTGTCACGGACGCCCTGCAGCTACCGGACGAGACAGAGGTGACCGTGTTCGGTGAGTGGGACATGGGCGTGACTCGGGAAGTGCTGCGCGGGTTGGGACTACCGTGGGAGGTCGCGCATCGCACCCACATCGCTTACGGCCCTTCCCTGAGCCGCCGACTGGAGGTAGAGGAGTTCCTGCACCGCTCAATCAGTGACGCTGGCTGGCGTGGGGATGGAATGGAGTACGACAGAAGGCGCCTGTAAGGGTGCGTCCGCCCCCCAGCCTCGCCTATCTGGCCGAGACGGCCTCGACGCCCAGATTCAGCCGGTTCCGCACCTGCCACAGGAGCATGGAGGCGTCGCCCCGAGGGTGGGGCTGGAGCCCCCTGGACCTCAGCAACTCCCGTAGCTCCTCCAAAGATGCGATCGTGCGGGCCGAGCCGTCCTCCAGGGTCACCTGGGGAAACCGATCGTGGAACCAGCGCGGCCTCCGGGTGCGTCGCGCAGGCGCGGCCGCAGTCACTGAGGGAGCAGGAGCAGGCGCGGGCACCGCAGCCGTCACTGTGGCAACAGGAGCGGGGGCGTGCGCCTGTAGCGGCGGTCCCCCGGCTCTGTCCTCATGGACTGGCGCCTGTGCTGGCACTTCGGGCGGCGCGGCCTGGAAGCGCTCGGGCGCATCGGGAGCGGCCACCACAGAGACGGCGGAGACAGCAGCTAGCTCACGGCGGCGCATCTCCAGGATCTGGGCCGCCACGGCCAGGTAGTCCTCCGTCTCAGGCGCCCGCAATAGGACGTCCCCGAAAGAAACTTGGACCGTGCCCCGCACTCGCTCTTCCATGGCAATCAGGATAGAGCCGGTGAGACGCCTCTGTCAAGTGGCGCCTCACCGGCGACTGCCCAAGTCACGGCACCGTCTCTCACCGCCCTGAGAGTCGCGCAGTGGCGACGCGTGTGTCGCGCAGGCGGGACCAGAGCGCCACGGTGTCGCTCGAGTGGCTATCGGAGACGTCGCTCCGCGCGACGCGCGCACGACCCCCGAGGGAACACGCGACTGCGAGAAGCCCTGTCCTCAATAGCCTGGCGCAGCTCGTCGCCGTGGTCCCGGAGGAGCCTGGCGAGGACGAAGCGTATCACCAGCGCACCCACGGCCCATCCAAGAAGCCAACCTCGGAGTCCGAACGTGCTCTCATGCCGGACCAGTGTGCAGCCGTCGTCTGCCTCCAGGATGATCCGTTCGTGCAACAGGGCCAGGGGACCCTCCACTCCATCGAACTCGATCAGGTCCGGCTCGCGAAGGGACACCCGCTCCAGGGTGCGGAAGACCCGCTCACGCCCCAGGAGACCTCGCCCGGGGGTATGGAACTCGACGAGCAGCCGATCCCCCTCCCGGGAGACCACCCGGCTCGCGGCGCCCTCCTCTCCGGCAGCGGCGCCGAACGCCGTGAGCACCTGGAACGCCAGACGCCGATCCGCGTTGACGTGCATCGATATCGGTTTCAGCCTAATGGGGATGACCGACACTGGACTCCTCAATCCGCGCGGCCTCCACGGCCACGCTCGGTAATGCCCAATAGATGCCCCACGGACAGAAGAGGGTGCGCGACATCTCGGCGCGCCACGCCACGGTCCGCCCACCTGCCACCCTGGCCCCACGGGGCCGCCACCGGCGAGAGTGTGCGCCACGGGAACCGCTCCAGCCAAGCGGCGCCGCCGCGCGCCCTGGCACCGACCATGCCCGTACCTGCATCTGAACGGGTGGCGGACCCTACCGGGGGCGCAGCAGGAGGCATCGATGGCGCGGACGCACGAGGGACAGGGGCTCGCGGCCACACTCCGCATCGGGCTGCTGGGCGGATTCGTAAGCATCCTCTGCTGCGTGTCGCCGGTGGTTCTGGTGCTGGTGGGCGTGGTGTCTGCCGGAGCCGCCGTGGAGCTGGGCGACACGCTCTACTACGACTATGGCTGGTACTTTCGGGGGGCCGGCGCCCTGGTAGCCGGGGTGGCCATCTGGTGGCACCTCAGGCGGCCGCGGGCCTGCCGGACCGATCGGACCTTCTACACGCGGCAGCTGGCGATCCTGCTTGGGAGCGGCGTCGCGGCCTACGCGGGGCTCTTCTGGTTCACCAAGTGGCTGGGCATCGCCTTCGGCGGAGAGTGAGCCGCGACCCCGCGGGCGGACGCTACATCGTCGGCGCCTCCTGAGCGGCGGCGGGCAGCCACGGAGGCCGGGCAAGGATCGTCAACGGGATGACTGCCGCGGTGATTCCCATAACGATGTAAATTGCGATGGAGTAGGAGCCCGTAAGGTCGAAGACGCCGCCCAAAAGCACTGGCGCGACCACCCCACTCAGAACCGTCGCGCTCTGGCTGAGGCCCTGGATGGCTCCGAAGTGCCTCGTGCCAAAGTAGCTGCTAATGATGACCGCCCGGGAGGGCATCATGCCCCCGAAGGCGATGCCGTAGAGCAGGGCAAAGGGGAATACCATCCAGTACGCAGTGATGTTCGCCATGATCAGAAAGGCGATAGACTGGCATGCTAGGAGGCCGGCCAGGACCAGGCGCCGATCGAACATGTCCATCGCCCAGCCGCCCCCCAAGCGGCCGATGGTGCTGAGCACAGTGAAGTAGGCCAGCACAGAGGCCGCCTGAGCGGTGGTGAAGCCAATGCTCTCGAAGTATGGGATCAGGTGGACCATGAGGCCGCTGACCCCCATGGTCTGTGCGCCAAAGACGAGAGTGAGGATCCAGAAGGCGGGAGTCCGCAGGGCTTCCTTCACCGTCAGGCTGCCACTGCCTTCGTCGGGCGCTACCGACTGGGGAGCGTCCCCCGACGCCGCCTCGCTGGGCGCCTCCTTCGGCGGGTCGCCGTCGGGGAGGTAGCCGTACTGCTGGGGCCGTCCACGGTAGACCATGGCGAGGGGGAGGCAGAGCACCCACGTTGCCACGCCCAGGATGCGGAAAGACTGCATCAACCCGAACGACTCGACCATCCAGACCAGGATGAAGAGTAATGGGCCACTGACGACCGCGCCGGTAGCGCCTATGCCAAGGGCCCGTCCCCGAAGCCGCCGGAACCACTGGACGATGGCCCAGTTGCGGGGGATGCCGACGCTCGCACTCGTGCCTATGGAGACTACCAGAGCTACCCCGTAGAACATCCAGATCGACCCGACTGTTTCGAGGTACGAAAGGGCAAAGAGACCTGCCCCAAGGATGGCGACGCCCGATACGACCAGTTTGCGTGGGCCGTACCGGTCCACAAGGAACCCTTCAATGGGCTGGATGATGCTGCCTTCAAGACGCTGCAGAGAGAAGGCAAAGGATAGGGCGGTCCTGCTCCAGCCGAAGGCTGCCGTGAGAGGGGTGAAGAAGACCTGCATCCCGTAAATCCAGGCGAGGCTGATCCAGAGGTGGATGCCCATCCCCGCCGCGACGATGTACCAGCCATAGAAGATGCGACGATGCTTGACCCCGGTCTGCCCTCCGGCCTGCTCGCCCACGCTCACTCACGCCTCCCGCCAGCCGCCCTAGCTCCCGCGCGGACTTATGTCGCACAGGCCCGCCGGGTCGAGCCGGGGGCAGGATACGCCCGCGACGCCGTCGCGTCAAAGCGAGGCGGCAACATACGTGGGGGGGGACCGGAGCCCAACTCGTCGGCGGACGGACGCGACCGCACGAGGAGCACGGTCGGCCCGGCTGAGCGAGATGCCGGCGTGGGCGATGGGGCCGCGGCGCAGGAATTGGAGCGGCGGCTACTTCACCATTGCACGAACATGGGCATGACAACGTGAACATAGCCGTCCGAGCTGGCCGGACGGAGCACGCCCGGGCTCGACGGTGTGGTCACTTCGAGGGCGACCTGCTCGTCGTCAATGGCCCCAAGAACATCCTGGAGGTACTTGGAATTGAAGGCAACCTTCGCCTCGCCCCCCTCCACGGTGGCGTCCAGTTCCGCCACGTTCTCTCCCACCTCTTCCACTCTCGCCTGTACCTGGAGCACCCCAGGCGAGCCGGGCTGGATGTGGAGCCGGACGATTCCTGACCCGTCCCGGGCGAAGATGGCGGCGGCGCGGGCGGCGCGCATGAAATCCTGAACCTTGAGCTCCGCCCGGGTAGCGTAGCTCTGTGGGATGAGCTGACTGTAGTTGGGAAAGGTACCCTGAATCATCTGGGACACCATCTCCACGTTCTTCGGCCGGAACATGACCTGCCCCCGCTCCGGCGCGAGCGTGATCTCAACCGGCTCCTCTTGGTCTCCCAGCAGGCGGCTCAGTTCGTTCATGGTGCGCGCGGGGATGATGACGCTCGCCTCGCTCGCGATGGGCGACAGCAGCTTGCCGTGATGCACCGCAAGGCGGAAGCCGTCGGCGGTCGCGGCGGTGAACCGGTCGTCCTCGAACTCCAGCTTCACCCCGGTCAGCACGGGCCGTGAATCCTCGGTCGCGGCCGCAAACCCCACCTGGTTGATGGCGGTGCGCAGCGCCTTCGCCTCCACCTGTACGGTGAGACCTTCGGTCACGGTGGGCACGGGCGGGAACTCCTCGGGGTCCGTGCCGATGATGCGAGCCTCGAACCGAGCGCAGCTCAGCTGAAGCGACCGGGGCTGCGTCGTGGCCGTCATGTCGACCCGCTCGTTGGGAAGCGAGCCCACGAACTCCGCCAGCAGCCGGGCCGGGATCGTGAGCGACCCCTCCTCCTCAACCTGCGCGCCGACCCAGGTGGTGATCGCAACCTCCAGGTTGGTCGCGCTGAGCTTCAGCCTGCCCTGGTCGGTCTGGAGCAGAATGTTCTGGGTGATGGGCAGCGTCGTCCGCGTGGCGACGGCCCGACTGACGATTGAGAGACCCTTGTTCAGGTTGTCCTGGAGACAGGAAATGCGCATGTCGGCTCCCCGGGAAGAGTAGGTCTGAGTATATTGCGCCCCCCCTGAAATCGCAATGGTTCGATGCGGCCGGCGCGACCAGTCGGCAGCATCCCCGACGGCCCGGTTCCCGTTATAATCGTAGTCGCGCGCAAAGGCCGCCCTTGGAACACACGCCGCGACAGGAGGATGCCATCGACCTCGATCGTCTCCGCGATCTGCTCTCCCGCGTCCAGCGGGGCGACATCGGCGTGACGGACGCGATGGATCGGCTGAGGGACCTCCCCTACGAGGACCTGGGGTTCGCCAAACTGGACCACCACCGGACCCTTCGGACGGGGTTTCCCGAGGTGGTGATGGGGCTCGGCAAGAGCCCCGACCAGGTGGCCGAAATCGTCGAGCGCCTGGCGGCCAGGAGCGATTGCGTGCTCGTAACGCGCGTGGGCGAGGATGCGCTGTCGAGGGTCCGCGAGCGGGTACCCGACGCCGCCTACCACGGGGAGGCCCGCTGCATCGTCGTGGACCGGCGCGACGCCTGGGAGCCAGTGCCTGGGGTGGTGGTGGCGACGGCCGGGACGGCCGATGTTCCGGTGGCGGAGGAGGCCGCGTTGACGGCGGAGCTCCTGGGGAGTGGCGTTGAGCGCGTGTATGACGTGGGGGTCGCGGGGCTTCACCGGCTCTTGGACAAGCTCGGCACGCTGCAGGAGGCCCGGGTGATCGTCGTGGTGGCGGGAATGGAAGGCGCGCTGCCGAGCCTGGTCAGCGGCCTCGTCGGGGCCCCGATCATCGCGGTGCCGACGAGCGTGGGGTACGGAGCCAGCTTCGATGGCCTGGCCGCCCTCCTGGCCATGCTCAACGGGTGCGCCCCGGGGGTCTCCGTCGTGAACATCGACAACGGCTTCGGCGGCGGCTACCTGGCGGGCATGATCAACCGCCTCGGGCCTCCGCGCGCCTCCACCGCTCCCCCGACCGTCTCCTAAACCCAGGTTCGCCCGTCCTCGAACGAGCGGACGCGGAAAGCCCCGGCGCGAACCCAAACGGCCTCGGGCTGTGACGCAAAAAGCAGAAGCCCCTGCGCCTCCCCCTCAGTGGCGCAAGGGCTCCCACCCGAGCCGCGACTCGAAGCCGGACTAGCCGCTCGAGCGCTTTACCTCCAGGGTCTCGCCGGGAGCCAGCGCCACTCGCCGCACGTTGATTCCCATCTTCAGGAGCCAATAGCCCACGGTAGCCTTGCTCACTCCGAACTCTTCGGCCGTAGCCGACAGGCCCTTCTCGTTCACGATCTCAGGAAGCAGACGCTCCAGAGGTCGGTTGTACTGCGTCTCCACCCGAAGCATCAGCGGTGTCTTCCGAACCATCGTAATCCTCCCTGGCGCGTGGAACCACCCATCGACACAAGCACCGTATCACGCCCGCGAGACCGGTGTCAAGAGTATTCTACATCATTGTTCAATATGGTTCCAGCGTCGTATAAGACTTGTTCAGAACACCTCTCCGTGGCATTCCCACTGCATTGTCGAACCGTCCTCAACGCAGCGCTCGCCGCCACGACACAGCCACGTCTCAATCTCCTCTCAGTCCATGGTTCGCGCATTCCCCCAGCGGCTCCCACTCCTTCCCCGCCGCAGACGCACGGTTACGGGCGCAGCACAGACCCTCGCGGCCTCGGTCCGCTCTGTGCGGTCCTGACGGAGCCGAGTCCGTCACCACCCCCTGATATTCCACTCGCGCTCGTGGACACCGCCGTGGGGCGAACCTATAATGGGCCTGCACGCCCGGACGCGCGCGCGAGATCGCTACAGAGTTCGTGGGAAAGGCCGTCGGCCGTGCCCGTCCGCTCCGGTGGGCGACGCGAATCCGAGCCGTGTGACACAACCCTGAGGCATTACGGGACCGTCACAGTCATGCAGAGAGTCGGCGTGGACATCATCGAAATCGGGCGGATCCGGGCGACCGCCGAGCGCTGGGGAGTACGGTTCCTCAACCGCATCTACACGCCCACGGAGCTCGCGTACGCCCGCGGGCGCGCCCCCCAGCTTGCCGCCCGATTTGCCTCCAAGGAGGCTGTCATGAAGCTGCTTGGCACGGGTATCCGAGGGGTGGCCTGGCGGGAGATCGAGGTGGTTCGGCAGCGCAGCGGCGCACCGGCGGTGGCACTGCACGGGCGCGCGCTCCAGCGCGCGCGCAGGCTCGGCCTCGGTGAAGTGTCGCTGTCCATCTCGCACTCACGCGAGTACGCCGTGGCGTTCGCGGTCGGCCAGGCGGACCGATGAAGCTCGTCACGGTCGACGAGATGCGGGAGCTGGAACGCCTCTCCGAAGCGGAGGGCGTCTCCAACGAAGCCCTAATGGACGCTGCCGGTCTCGCCACCGCACGGACGGCCTGGAGCGCGCTGGAGCACCTCGACCAGACCCCGACCGTGGTCGCGCTCATTGGCGCCGGCAATAACGGAGGCGACGGCCTCGTGGCCGCTCGCCTCCTGCGGGGGTGGGGCGCCTCCGTCACGGCTTACCTCTGCGCTCGCCGCGCACCCGACGATCGGCTGGTCGCCGGGTGCCGAGAGTCCGGGGTCCAGATCGAGACCGCCGGGGACGCGCAGGACCTCACCGGCCTCAGAGCGCTCCTCTCCGCTGCCGATCTCGCTCTGGACGCCGTGCTGGGCACGGGCAGGAGCCGCCCCATCGAGGGCAGCCTTGCCGCCATTATCGCGGCTCTCAACGATGAGCGGCTGGCACGGGATTCCCTCTGTGTGCTGGCCCTGGACATCCCCAGCGGGGCCGACGCCGACTCAGGCGCCTGTGACGTGTCGGGAGTCGTCGCTGACGTCACAGTGACATTCGCCTGTCCGAAGGTCGGGCTTCTCCGGTCCCCTGCCTGGAGCCGCGCGGGCCGGCTGGTGGTTGCGGACATCGGAATCTCGCCTCGCCTGCTCGCGCCCATCGCCACCGAAGTGACGACCGCGCGGTGGGCGCGCGACAATCTCCCCGTCCGGCCCCGCGATGCGCACAAGGGCACCTTCGGCCGAGTGATGGTGCTGGCGGGCTCCCGCAACTACGTGGGAGCCGCGTACCTCGCATGCGTGGGCGCGGCCCGCTCTGGGGCCGGCTACGTTACCCTAGCCGTCCTGCCCGGCCTCCAGGCCATCCTCGCCACCAAGCTCACAGAGGCCACGTACCTGCTGCTTCCCGAGGCGCCGGAGGGCAGCCCCACCCCCCGCGCGGCCGGCGCACTCCGCGACGGCCTCCAGCGCTGCAACGTCCTCCTGGCGGGGTGCGGGCTCGGACAGCACTCCGCGGTAGGCGCCCTGGTCCACGACCTGCTGATCACCGGCCCGCCCATCGAGACGCCTATCGTTCTGGACGCGGACGGGCTCACGCTGCTCGCGGCGACGCCGGACTGGTGGGAGCGACTCGCGCCGTCCACCGTGCTGACGCCGCACCCCGGGGAGATGGCTCGGCTCCTCGACGTGAGCATCGAAGAGGTGGAAGCGGACCGGACCGCCACCGCCCGTGCCTCGGCCGCCCGCTGGGGTGTAACCGTCCTTCTCAAAGGGGCGTACACGGTCGTGGCCTCGCCGGAGGGCCAAGCAAGAATCATCCCCTTCGCCAACCCAGCCCTCGCGACCGCCGGGACCGGCGACGTCCTCGCGGGGGTCGTTGCGGGGCTGGTCGCCCAGGGGATGCAGCCCTTCGATGCCGCCACGCTGGGGGCGTTCCTCCATGCCGCCGCGGCTGAAATCGTCGTCCAGGATCTGGGCGACGCGGGGGTCGTGGCGAGCGACCTGCTGCCCGCACTCCCAGCCGCGATCAGGGCGATCCGAGAGGGCCGTTTCACCGGGGGGCCGCAAGAGCTGGCCTAGCCCCAATCACCGGCGCGGACGGCTCGTTGTACCGCTGCCACGGCGTCAGCTATAATGCTTGCGGAGTCCACACAATGCTGCTCACCGCTGACATCGGCAATACGAACATCACCCTCGGGGCCTTCGACGGCGAGGCCCTGCTCGCCTCGTGGCGGCTCTCCACCGATGCCCGCCGGCAGCCCGACGAGTATGCGGCTATCCTTCGAGCCATTCTGCCGATGCGGAACGTCACCCCGGAAGCCATCGACTCCGCGATCATCTGCAGCGTCGTGCCCCCGCTCACGGCAGTGTTCGAGGACGTGTGCAAGAGCGGCTTCGGCGTGACGCCGCTCGTCGTCGGAACGGGCATCAGGACGGGGGTCCGCATCCTCTACGACAGCCCCCGGGACGTGGGCGCGGACCGCATCGTGGACGCGGCCGCCGCCTATCGACTCTACGGAGGTCCGGTCATCGTCGTGGACTTCGGCACCGCCACGGTCTTCGACGCCGTCACCGGCGAGGGCGAATACCTGGGGGGCGCGCTGTTCCCCGGCATCAATGTGGCCGCCGAGGCCCTGTTTCTAGGCACGTCCCAGCTCCGGCGCGTGGAGTTGTCGCCGCCCCGAACGGCGATAGGCCGCAACACGGTCGCCGCCCTCCAATCGGGCCTCGTGTTCGGCCACGTGGCGATGGTCGAGGGCATGGTCAAGCGCTTCAAGGATGAGCTGTCCCCGGGCGCCAAGGTCATCGCCACCGGGGGGCTCGCCCCCCTCATCGCCACGGAAACGCAGGTCTTTCACGCAGTCAACCCGGACCTAACGCTGGTGGGCTTGCGGATGATACACGAGATGAACCAGTAGCAGGGCCACGAGGCTCATGCGGCGGACGGTCGGCGCGGAGGCCAGGGGAGGGGCGAGATGGCAGACCTGCTGAGCGGCAAGAAGGTGCTGCTGGGCGTGACCGGCAGCATTGCGTGCTACAAGGCCGTAGACCTGGCCAGCAAGCTGACCCAGGCCGGGGCGCAGGTGGACGTGGTTCTCACTGAGTCCGCCGCCCGCTTCGTGACCCCGCTCACGTTCCGTGCCATCACCCACCGTCCGGTTGTCACCGACCTCTTCGCCCCGGAGTCCGAGCACGCCATCGAGCACGTCGCCCTGGCCGTGGGCGCAGACATCCTGGTCGTCGCCCCCGCAACCGCCCATACCATCGCCCGCCTGGCGATGGGCCTGGCCGACGACAGTCTGGGCGCAATCGCCCTGGCGACCACGGCCCCACTTCTGGTGGCGCCCGCGATGGACGCCAACATGTACGACCACCCCTCCGTCCGTGACCACTTGGACACGCTGCGCCGGCGCGGCGCGCACATTGCCGGGCCTGAAGCGGGCCGGCTCGCGTCCGGCCTCACCGGCATGGGGCGGATGCAGGCCCCCGAAACCCTGGTGGGCCAGATCAAGTGGGTCCTCGGCCGGAAGGGGGATTTGGTGGGCCGCAAGGTCGTGGTGAGCGCCGGAGGCACGCAAGAGCCCATGGACCCGGTGCGCATGATCACCAACCGCTCGTCGGGCAAGATGGGGTACGCGATCGCGGAGGCCGCTCGGGACCGGGGCGCCGAAGTGGTGCTGGTCACGGCCGCCAGCCTCCCGAACCCGGTCGGGATCGAGTGCTGCCATGTGGCCACGGTTGCCGATATGCGCGAGGCGGTCTTGGAGGCGTGCGTGGGAGCGGACGCACTCATCATGGCTGCGGCGGTCAGCGACTACCGCCCGGCCGAGGTTGGCACAAGCAAGATGAAGAAGCAGAACCAGGACGGCGGCGGCATGGTCCTCCACCTGGTGAAGAACGCGGACTTCTTCCTGGAAGTGCCGGAAGGTGTCATGCGCATCGGGTTCGCCGCCGAGACCGAAGACCTGCTCGCGAACGCCCGCGTGAAGCTGGCGTCAAAAGACTTGGCCTTCATCGCCGCCAACGACGTGACCGCCCCCGACAGCGGCTTCAATGTGGACACGAATCGCGTGACCATCCTGGATCGGGACGGCGGAATGGACGAGCTGCCCCTTCTCTCCAAGTACGATGTGGGCGTCCGGATCCTGGACCGGATGGAGGCCCTTTTGCTGAAGAGGGGCAAGGGCGTGGGCGCGGGGGCGCGGTAAGGAATGCGCGGGAGCGCGGCGAGCGGCCAGCTCGTCCGTCCCAAGGTTGCCAAGCCACGGACGCCCGACCGGCGCGGCTCCCCGTGCGGACACTCCACAGCGGAGCGCGGAGAGAAGACAATCAAGAACGTGACCCGCCGCCCCTAGCGTCGCGACCGCTGCCGTCTCCTGCGCAGGAGATGCCGTCTCCCTCGCAAGGAGCTACCGCATGTCTTGGATCCTCATTGCGCTGGGCAGTGCTGCGGCTTCCGGCGTCGTCAGCATCTTCGACAAGACGGTGATCCACCGTTACCTCGACTCACCTCTGAGCCTACCGTTGCTCATCGGCCTCATCCAGACGACCATGGGCCTGCTACTCGTGGTCGCCATGCCGTGGCCGGAGGCCACCACCCTTCGCGCCGTGGCTTGGGGGCTGGGCTCCGGTGCACTGTGGGGGATCAGCGCCGCTCTACTCCTTCGAGTGCTGTACTCGCGGGAAGTCTCGCGGACCATCCCTGTCTACAGCACGTTCCCCATCTTTGCGGCCCTGATGGCCGTGCTGTTCCTGGGTGAGGATCTGACCCTGTACCTCTGGGCAGCCATCGTTGTCACGGTCTCGGGCGCGATCCTCCTCTCCGTCGGCTTCGAAGGAAGATACGGCGGGCTGGTGCTGCATCGCTCCTTCTTCGCCCTCATGCTGGCGAGCGCCGTCGCCGGGGCCGCGATGGTGGCGGCGAAGGTGCCTCTAGAGACTCTCCCACTCCTCAACACACACGGACTCCGCAACCTAGCCCTCGGCGGGGTTCTTCTGGCGACGTCCCTGCGCCCAGCGGCGATCGCAGAGCTAAAGCGCCTGGTCCGACAACGCAGCCCGGCCCTGGGGTTCGTAGCCCTGAACGAGATGGTCCTCGGACAGTTCTCCATGTTCATGACTGTCTGGGCCCTCTCTCTGGGCCCGGCGTCACTCGTGACGACGCTCATTGGCACACGGTCGTTCTTCCTGGTGCTCTACAGCACCGGGCTCGCGATGGTGTTCCGCGGGTTTCTCGGGGAAGAGACCGCGCCGCGGGTGGTGGCGGTCAAGCTCGGCTCAAGCGCGCTCATTGTTGCGGGCGTCGCTGCGATCGGCATCTCGTAGCGCGCGCACGCCCGCCAGCTACTACGAGGCTAGCCCGGTGAAGTGCTCACAATTCTCCGCTGCAAGCCACTAGTTGGGATCGATCTCTCTCCCGGGATGCTGAGTATCGCCGAACAGAAGGGCACGTACTCACAGCTGAGCCAGATGAGGCTGGGTGAGCAGTTGAACCTTCCAGCAGATGAGCTCGATGCGGTCGTGTCCGCGGGAGTCTTCTTGGTCGGCAACGCCCCCGCCTCCGCCATTCGGCGGGCCGCCTCGCGCCCCCCAGCCCGGGTGCAGGGCGCGCCCTGCCCACTTCCGCCACGGAATGCGCCTGTGTACAATGAGGGCCGTGCGCTTTTCGGCTCACCAATCCACGCGCGACGGGTGGTGGCATGGCGACTCCCGAGGCCCAGGAACTTCCCTCTGCGTATGATCCCAAACAGGTCGAGCAGCGGATCTATCGCCGCTGGCTCGACGGCGGCTACTTCACCCCCAAGGTAGACCGCTCCAAGAAGCCTTTCGTCATCATCCAGCCGCCGCCCAACGTGACCGGCGAGTTGCACTTGGGCCACGCCCAGCGGTCAACAGTGGAGGACACCCTGATCCGCTGGCACCGTATGCTCGGGGAACCCACCCTCTGGCTCCCTGGGGTTGACCACGCAGGAATCGCCACCCAATTCGTTGTCGAGCGGGAGCTGGCTGCGGAGGGCCTCACCAGGCACGACATAGGACGCGAGCGCTTCGTGGAGCGGGTGTGGGACTGGGTCGCGCGGTACCGCAACCACATCGGCGAGCAGCACCAGCGTCTAGGGGTGTCTTGCGACTGGACCCGTGACCAGTTCACCCTGGACCCTGGCCCCAGCCGCGCCGTGCGCCACACCTTCGTCAATCTCTACCGCAAGGGGCTCATCTATCAGGGAGAGCGGATCATCAACTGGTGCGCCCGCTGCACCACGGCCCTCTCCGACTTGGAGGTAAATCACCACGAGGTGGACGGAAACCTCTACTACATCCACTACCCGCTCGCCGACGGCGACGGCCACGTGACGGTCGCCACCACCCGCCCCGAAACGCTCCTGGGCGACACGGCCGTGGCAGTGAACCCGGAGGACCCTCGTTTCCGTGGTCTGATCGGCCGGAATGTCGTGCTCCCCGTGCTCGACCGGCAGATTCCCGTCGTGGGCGATGGTGCCGTGGACCTAGCATTCGGCACCGGGGCGCTCAAGGTGACCCCCGGCCACGATCCGACGGACTTTGACCTGGGCGCACGCCACGATCTGCCAATCATCAGCACCATGAACCTGGACGGCACCATGAACGCCGAGGCTGGCCCCTACGAGGGCATGGACCGGATGGCGGTCCGGGAGGCTATCGTCGCGGACCTGGAGTCGAGAGGCCTGCTTGAGCGCATCGAGCCCTACAGGCACGCGGTCGGCCACTGCGAGCGTTGCGACCAAGTGGTGGAGCCCCTGGTCAGCAAGCAGTGGTTCGTCGACGTAGCGCCCCTGGCTCGGCCCGCGTTGGAAGCCGTCCGCAGCGGCGCCGTCCGCATCATCCCGGACCGGTTTACCCGCGTGTACGAGAACTGGATGGAGAACATCCGGGACTGGTGCATCAGCCGCCAGCTCTGGTGGGGACATCGCATCCCCGTTTGGCACTGCGCCGACTGCGGCGGCAAGACCGTCGAGTACGAGGACCCCACCGAATGCTCATCGTGCGGCTCGTCCGCCCTCCAGCAGGACCCGGACGTGCTCGACACCTGGTTCAGCTCCGGCCTCTGGCCCCACTCCACCTTGGGCTGGCCCGACGACACCGAGGACCTTAGCTACTTCTACCCCACGGCGGTCATGGAGACCGCCTACGAGATCCTGTTCTTCTGGGTCGCCCGCATGATCATGATGGGGTTGGAGAACATGGGCCAGGTCCCGTTCCACACCGTGTTCCTAGGCGGACTGGTGCGAGACGAGCAGGGCCTGAAGATGAGCAAGACCCGCGGCAATGTGATCGACCCACTAGAGACCATCGATGCATATGGCTGCGACGCCCTGCGCTTTGCCCTAACGGCAGGGATGGCCCCCGGGACCGATTCACGGCTCCGCATCGCCCGCCTTGAAACCGGCCGCAACTTTGCCAACAAGATATGGAACGCCTCGCGGTTCGTAATGCGGTCGCTCGATGACGCGCCCGCGGTCGCGGGCTGGGCCGCGCCGACCCCCGAGAACCTGGCGGACCGATGGATCCTCAGCCGGCTCAACCGGCTTGTCACCCGCGTCAAGCGCATGATGGAGGACTTCCAGCTGGGCGAGGCGGAGCAGACCATCTACGACTTCCTGTGGGACGAATACTGCGATTGGTTCATTGAGGCGTCCAAAGTCCGCCTCCGCGGAGGCGCCGGCCCGTCCCCGCTGCCGGTTCTGGCCCACGTCCTGGAAAAGACCCTACGCCTGCTCCACCCGTTCATGCCCTTCGTCACGGAGGAGGTGTGGACCAACCTGGTCGGCCGGCTGCCGCGAGAGATGGAGCTTCCGGAATCCATCATGATCGCCCCGTACCCCGTCGCCGACCCCTCTCTGATCGACGACGACGTGGAGGCCCGTTTCACTACCGTGATGGAGTTGGTGCGGACGGTTCGCAACGCCCGCGCCGAGTTTCGTATCGCGCCGACCCAGGCCCTGGAGGTCGTGGTGGACCCGGGCGAGCGGCGCGCCGACCTGGAGGCGGAGACGCCGGCCATCCGCGCCCTGGCCAGGGTATCGGAGCTGCGGCTGCTGGCTGACGGCGAAAGCCTCCCGACCCACGGTGCTGTGACGACGGTGGTGGGCGCGGTGCCGGTGGCGATCCCGATGGAGGGGCTGGTGAACCTGGCGGCGGAGCGGGAGCGCCTGACCCGCGAGCGCGATGAGGCCGATGGCGCGATGTCGAAGCTTGGGAGCAGGCTGGCAGACCAGCAGTTCCTCAGCAAGGCGCCGGAGGCGGTCGTGGAACGCGAGCGGGACCGGCTGACGGCCCTGGGGGAACGCCGGGCGAGGCTGGAGGAGCTCCTGGGCCAGCTCGCTGAGTAGGGGCGGGCGGAGCCGCCCGCCACGCCCTTCGCCCCTAGTTGTTCCGGTACTCCACCACGATCCGTTGGCCCTCCTCGAACGTCAGCTGGTCCATGTCGCCACTGAACCGCTGGCCGTTGAGAGAGATCCCCACCACCGGCACTCCCTGGTACGGGTTTTCGTCGCCCCATATCGTGAAGAGGTCCTCCAGAGTGTGGGACCGCCCATCCGGCGATTCAATGTGGACCACCGATGTCTCGTCATGGGTGTGCAGAGGTCGCATGCACTCCTGGGTGATCCCGAGGTTGGCCGGGAGACTCGCCGGTTGGCCGTTGAACACGGGGATCACGAGCGCGTGGATGTGAGTGCTGACGGTCTCATGCTGGACGCATTGGGTCAGCACATCGCCGCCACTGTCGCCGCTGCCACAGGCCGCCGCCACCAGCGATAGGGCCAGCAAGACCGAGGCCACGGGCCACCGAAGTCCACGCCTCAACCCGCGCTGTCGTCCGATGCCTGCCGACTCGCCGCGCCTTACCATCGGCCACCCGCCCGCCCGCCGAGCCCCACCGGCGCCGAGACGCCGTTGGCCACGGGCGGCCGCTCGCCACGATCCCGGTACAGTCGCTCGAGGCCTTTCCGGGTATCGCTCGCAACCCGGGACGGCTCGCCATCGCGCAGCCGCCGGCGGAATAGCCAGTAGGTGAACAGGGCCGCGTCCGAACCTCGTACGTCCAACTCGCCATCTCCTACATGCTCGGCCCGGAATCGCTCCTCGAGCCGTGATCGCCCCTCACCGTATACACGGCGGAACGCCTCCTCGGTCACGCGTGACCGCACTGACCTTCCCCGGCTCACGTGCTCCTTGCGGATCTCCTCCCCCGCCGCCACCTGCAATGAACCTTCAACCGTCACACCGTACCAGTAGTTCAGGTAGGCCCGGTACTTAGACGTGCCTAGAAGCCTACGCAAGTCCTCCTGCGAGAACTCCTCCAGAAAGCGCCCTGTCGCAAGTCGTCCGCTGCGGTCCGCCGGAGGGATAAGCCCCTCCACGTCTTCTGCCAGGCGCTGGGCCAACAGGAGCCAGTCGAACGCCTCGTCCAGGATCAGATAGCGGAGGCGGCGACCCCTCCAGACCTCCTCGGCCAGGGTCCACAGCCCCATCGCGTAGAGCAGGGCCCGCGGCCACGGCTCCCCTGCGGCGACGGCGGACCGAAGGTGCGCCAGCGCTTCCAGGCATGCGGGCGGCAGGAGCGCGCCGGTGGAGGGCCTGGCCGGCCGATCCGCGCGCCGCTCGAAGTGGGGAGGTGGGACGCCTTGGACCTCGTTCACGACACGGTCTCCCCCATGCCCGAGACAGCTTTCCGGAGACCGCGCGCGATGCATCCGGCGGAGCGCTCCCCGGAGCGAGGCAGCCAGCCGACCTCGCCCGAGTCGAGCGCCCGGAGAACGTCCTCGAGGGTGCGCGCGCCGGTGGTCGCGATGATCCGCCCGGCTGTCCCAGCGCCCACACCAGGCAGCCCCAGTAGGGCCACCGTGTATGGCAGCAGCTGGGCACAGGCTGTATCGTACGCACGCACGTGGCCGGTGGCGAAGAGTTCGCCCACCTTGGCCGCGATGGCTTCGCCGATCCCTGAAACCTCCGTCAAGTTGCTACCCTCGATCAGCATCGCCTCCAGCGGCTGGCGGAGCCTCCGAATGGCCTGGGCGCCCTTGCGATAGGCCCGACCCTTGAACACGGAGCCTTCCAGGATCTCCACGAGTCCGGCCAGGCGCTCGAAGAGCTCGGCGACCTGCTCGTTAGTGAATGACGGGCCGGCTTCGGCCGCCATCAGGGGCCCCCCGCGTCCCTAGGCCGCCGCACCGTGGCACTTCTTGTACTTCTTGCCGCTTCCGCACGGGCACTGGGCGTTCCGGCCGACCTTGGCCCCACCGCTCGGAGCGGTCGCGACCGCCTGGCGCTGCGGCGCCATCGCCGCCATGGGGCTGGGCCGAACGGCCCGCAGCGCGGGTCCGTGCCGGTGGGGGGCGGCCTGCGGCTGTTGCTGTTGGGTCAGGCTGACGTGGTAGATCGTGTGAGCGATGTCGTGCTGGATGGATTCGAGCATTGCCTGGAACAGCTCATGGCCCTGGGCGCGATAGGCCACCAGGGGATCGCGCTGCCCGTAGGCCTGCAAGCCCACGCCCTGCCGCAGATTCTCCATGGTGGTCAGGTGCTGGACCCAGTGAGAGTCGATGGTGCGAAGCATGACCAGTCGCTCCAGCGCCCGCATCATCTCCGGTCCCACCGCCTCCTCGCGCTGCGCGTACAGGTCGCTGGCGTGTTCCTGCACACGCTCGTGAAGCTCCTCCCCGCTGAGCTGCTCCATCTCCTGTTCATCAAGGTCCGGCGGAAGAGGAAAGATCACCCGCAGCTCTTTGACCAGCCCATCCAGGTCCCAGCCGCTCGGGTCGCGGCCCACGATGAAGGCGTCCAGGACGGCATCGAGCTCACCCTCGACCATCGAGAGCACGTTGGTCTTGAGGTCCGCCTCCTCCAGGATCTTCCGCCGCTCGGCGTAGATCACCTCCCGGTGGCGGTTGATCACGTCGTCGTATTCCACCAAGTTTTTGCGGATCTCGAAGTTGTGGGCCTCCACCTTGGTCTGGACCGTGCCCAGAGCCTTGGTGACCATGCCAGCCTCCAGCGGCTGGTCCTCCGCGATGCCCATCAGATTCATGAATCCTTTGATCCTGTCGCCCCCGAACCGGCGCATCAGGTCGTCCTCCAGGGAGACGTAGAACCGCGAGTCCCCTGGGTCCCCCTGGCGCCCGGACCGCCCGCGCAGCTGGTTGTCGATGCGGCGAGCCTCGTGCTTCTCCGTGCCCAGCACGTAGAGCCCCTCTAGCGCGACCACCCGCTCGTGCTCCACGCGCCAGCGGGCCTGTACCGAGGCCCGGGTCTTCTCCAGCATCTCCGCGGGGGCGGCCTCCGGAGTCGGATAGCCTGCCTTGCGCAGCTCGTCGGAGAGGTCGCTGTCGGGGTTGCCCCCCAGGATGATGTCCGTGCCGCGACCGGCCATGTTGGTCGCGACGGTCACCGCCCCGGCGCGCCCGGCGTGGGCGACGATGGTCGCCTCTCGCTCGTGGTTCTTGGCGTTCAGGACCTGGTGCGTGACGCCTCGCTTCAGAAGCATCCCGCTCAACATCTCCGAGTTTTCGATGGACGTGGTGCCGACAAGGACCGGCCGACCGGCCTCGTGAGCCTCTTCGATGTCGTTGGCGATGGCCTGCCACTTGGCCTGCGAGGATTTGAATACAAAGTCCGAGTGGTCACCGCGGACCATCTCTCGATGGGAGGGTATGGGCGCCACTTCCAGTCGGTATATGCGCGTGAACTCCGCGGCTTCCGTGAGGGCCGTGCCGGTCATCCCGGCCAGCTTCTCGTACATGCGGAAGTAGTTCTGGAGGGTGACGCTGGCGTAGGTGATCGATTCCTGTTGGACCTTCACTCCTTCCTTGGCTTCAAGGGCCTGGTGCAGACCGTCCGAGAAGCGGCGTCCTTCCATGAGCCGGCCCGTGAACTCGTCCACCAACACAATGTTGCCGTCCTGGACCACGTAGTCTCGGTCACGCCCGAATATCACGCGCGCTCGCAGCGCGTTCTCGATGAAGTGGGTCATCTGGTAGTTGCCGGGGTCGTAGAGGTTGTCGACGCCCAGAGCCTGCTCCATCTTGGCGATCCCCTCCTCCGTGAGCGAGATCGACTTCTGCTTCTCGTCGACCGTGTAGTCGTCCTCCTGCTGGAGCCTGGGGACCACGCGGGCCATCGTGGAGTAGAGCTGGGTAGCCTCTTGAGCGGCGCCGCTGATGATGAGCGGGGTCCGAGCTTCGTCGATGAGGATGTAGTCCACCTCGTCCACGATGGCGTAGTTGAGGCCCCGCTGCACCACGCGGTCCGCATCCACCGCCATGTTGTCGCGAAGGTAGTCGAAGCCGAACTCATGGTTCGTTCCGTAGGTTATGTCGGCCTCGTACGCATCTCGGCGCGTGATGGGGGTCAGGAACCGCAGGGCCGGCTGGTCCGAAGGCGCATTTGGGCTGTAGATGAGCGAGCCTTCATGCTGGAGGGACGATACGCTCAGGCCAAGCTGGTGATAGACCGGACCCATCCATTGGACGTCGCGCCTGGCCAGGTAGTCGTTGACGGTCACCACGTGGACGCCCTTGCCTGCCAGGGCGTTGAGGTAGACGGCCAGGGGCGCAACGAGCGTTTTCCCCTCGCCGGTCTTCATCTCCGCGATCTTGCCCTGGTGGAGCACGACCCCGCCGATGATCTGAACGTCGAAGTGGCGCAGGCCGATGGACCGGCGGGAGGCCTCGCGCACGGCCGCGAAGGCCGAGGGCAACAGATCGTCCAGGGTTTCGCCAGCGTCGAGGCGGGCCTTCAGGGCTTCCGTGGTATTCCGGAGCTCGTCGTCCGAAAGGGCCTCGAAGCTGGGTTCGAGGTCGTTGACTTCATCGACTATGGGGCCCATCTTCTTGAGGGCGCCATCGGCACCAGAGCCGAAGAGCTTTGACAGCTTGCCTATCATCGTTCAAGCACCCCCGTGGAGGCCCCGTCCGCGGACCCGCGGGCTCCCGCAGTCGCGGCCCGCTTTCCTACTTCCCGTCGAACATCTCCCCCACGGAGCGACCCTCGTAGATGCGGCTGATAGCCTCGCCCAGCAGCGGCGCCACGGTGAGCGTCGTGATCTTGGTCGAGCGCGCCGAGACGGCCTTGGGGAGGGAATCGGTGACCACCATCTCGGTCACCGCGCTCTTTTCGATCCGCTCTATGCCGGGGCCGGAGAAGACCCCGTGGGTGGAGCACGCGTACACCTCGCGCGCACCCGCGGCAATGACGGCGTTCACGGCAGACACCAGCGACCCGGCGGTGTCCGTCTCGTCGTCGAAGGTGATGGCGGTGCAACCGTCCACGTCGCCGATGATGCTAAGCGCCTCGGTGCCGCCGTCGTTGCCCAGGCGCCGCTTCTCGACTATGGCCAGCGGCGCACCCAGGATGCTCGCCAGGTCCCGCGCCCGCTTGCTGATGCCGATGTCCACCGCGACGACGACTGGGTTCTCGATCTGCTTGTCCTGGAAGTACCGAGCCTGGAGCCGCAGGGCTGTCAGCTCGTCCACCGGGATGTTGAAGAAACCCTGGATCTGCCCAGCGTGGAGGTCCATGGTGAGGAGACGGTCCGCTCCCGCCACGGTGAGCAGGTCCGCCACGAGCCGCGCCGTGATGGGGACTCGCGGCTGGTCCTTCTTGTCGGTGCGCCCGTAGGCGTAGAACGGCACCACGGCCGTGATCCGCCCCGCGGAGGCCCGCTTGGCGGCGTCGATCATGATCAGCAACTCCATGATGCTATCGTTGACCGGGTAGGTGAACGGCTGAACGATGAAGACGTCCTGCTGCCGGATGTTCTCCTGGTATTGCACGAACGTGTTGTCGTTGGCGAATTTGGTGACAAGAGCGTCGCCCAACGGGATGTCCAGGTAGTCGCACATCGCCTGCGCCAGGGCCGGGTGGGCGGAGCCGGTGAAGACTTTGAGGTGGTCTAGAGGCGGCATCGGCATCCCCTGAAGACAGACTGGCGCTGGCCACCGGGCCTGCCGGCAGCGCCGGCGCTGAGCGCGTTCGCACGATCGGGGCGATTCAGGGAGGTCCAGGCGGTACGGCCGTCACGCCGCTCGACTCGGGCCGTGTTGAACGATGCCGCCATTGCGCCTCCCCGTTGTGCGTAGGTTCAGAGCCTACGAATTATAGCATACACCGCGCGGCGGTCACCCACGCGAGCGGCCCCCTCACCCTTCTTGGGGCTCCGACCGGACCTCCGATCGATGTCGACTGAGGAAACGCTGCACCGCGACCAGAGCCCACGCAGCCTCGATGACCGTGATCGGGTAGACCGCGGCCAGCGCGCTGTAGGCCGACGTCGCCGCGGAGCCACCCGCGAAGACCAGCACCAGCCACTTCGATCGATGCTCCATCCAGTACGAAAGAAACATGATGGTGACGGCGACCGAACCGAACAGGGTGAGCATCG
Organism: uncultured Dehalococcoidia bacterium; assembly: GCA_964436745.1. Taxonomy (GTDB): domain Bacteria; phylum Chloroflexota; class Dehalococcoidia; order Lucifugimonadales; family UBA1127; genus CAYTEC01. The sequence continues at coordinate 56,059 of CAYTEC010000003.1, forward strand.
AGTCCTCCGTTTCATCGCATCCGTCCGAGGGTCCGGACGGATGCCGCCGGACGCCTCAGTCGCAGCCCGGTCGCCGAGCGGTCGGCCCCGGAGCTGCCGGCCTGGGGTCCTCTTCCGGGCGGGCGCCGGTTTCTGTTACAATACTCGGCTGGCGCCCCGAGCGACATCGGGGTGGGCCTTCATGCCCAAGTCCAGGAGGGGGAATGCCGACCTACGCGATCATCGGCGGCCAATGGGGCGACGAGGGGAAGGGTAAAGTTGTGGACTTCCTCTCGGGCCGCGCCCACGTCGTCGCCCGATTCTCAGGCGGGAACAACGCGGGCCACACCGTGCTCAACGAGCAGGGAGAATTCCGCCTGCATCTGGTCCCCTGCGGCATCTTCTGGCCCGATGCGAAGTGCGTCATCGGCAACGGCGTAGTCGTCGACCCGAACGTCCTTATCGAAGAGATCGAAGGGCTTCAAGCGCGGGGCGTCGATGTGAGCAGCCTCCAGGTGAGCGACCGGGCGCATGTCATCATGCCCTACCACATCGTGCTGGACAAGCTGGAGGAGCAGGCACGCGGCGGGAGCGCCATTGGCACCACCGAACGCGGCATCGGTCCGGCTTACGTCGACAAGACAGCGCGCTCCGGCATCCGCATGGGCGACCTGCTGGAGCCCGAGACGCTGCTGGAACGGCTCCACGCCGTTGTGCCCGCCAAGAACGCCCTCATCACCAAGGTGTACGAAGGCACGCCCTTCGATGTCGACTCGCTGTTCGCCCAGTGCCTGGAGTGGCGGGAGCAGCTCTTGCCCTACATCGCCGCCGTCGAAGAGACGGTGCGGTCGGCGCTGAAGGCGGGCGAAAGCGTGCTGCTTGAGGGCGCCCAGGGGACGCTCCTGGACCTGGACCACGGCACCTACCCGTACGTGACGTCCTCCAACCCGACCATAGGCGGCGCGTCGGTCGGTCTTGGGATCACCCCCAGGTCGGTGGAGGGCGTCTTCGGCGTCTACAAAGCCTACTCGACCCGGGTGGGCGCGGGCCCGATCCCGACGGAGCTGAACGACGAGGTGGGCGACGAGATCCGCAGGCGCGCCTGGGAGTACGGCACGACGACCGGCCGCGCCCGTAGGTGCGGATGGTTCGACGCCGTAGCCGCGCGCTATAGCCAGGTCGTGAACGGCCTGACCGACGCCATTCTGACCCGCCTGGACGTGCTCGACGGCATGACCCCGGTCCAGATCTGCGTTGCGTACGAGTTGGACGGCAAGACGATCCACGACATGCCGAGCCGTTCCAGCGACCTGGCGCGATGCAAGCCCATCTATCGGTCGATGTCCGGATGGGACACCCCCACGGCTGGGCTGACCCAGTGGGAGGACCTGCCCCAGGAGGCAAAGACATACGTTGAGGCGCTGCAAGAAGCGATCGGCTGCCCCGTCAGCCTCATCTCCACCGGCCCGAACCGCCACGAGACTATCCTTCGTACCACCATGATCCCGGAGCGGTCCTAGCGAGGCGGCATGAGCGATCTGGAGGCCCTGGCCCGGGAGGTGACATCTTGCACCGCCTGCGCCCTGTCTCAAACACGCACCCGCGCCGTCCCTGGAGAGGGGCCGGATCAACCGGAGCTCATGTTCATAGGAGAGGGGCCCGGGTACTACGAGGACCAGCAGGGCCGGCCCTTCGTTGGGGCCGCCGGCAAGCTTCTTGAGGAGCTGCTGGCGTCGATCGGCATGCCGCGGCAGCAGGTGTACATCGCAAACGTTGTAAAGTGCCGCCCCCCCGGCAATCGCGACCCGCTCCCAGCCGAGATCGAGGCGTGCCACGGGTACTTGGAGCGGCAGATCGCCCTCCTCCAGCCGAGGGTCATCGTGACGCTAGGGCGATTCTCGCTCACCCAGTTCCTCCCTCGGGAGATGATCTCCCGAGCCCACGGCAAGCTCCGACGCTGGAACGGCATCGCCGTATTTCCCCTGTACCACCCTGCAGCCGCCCTCCGCCAACAGAGCATGCGCCAGTTCCTGGAGGAGGACATCCGACAGCTTCCAGCGATCTTGGAGCGCCTCCGTGGGGACGGCGAGCCCGAGGCCCCAACAGAAACTGAGGAGCCCCAGCAGCTCCAGCTGCTCTGATGCTGCGTTCGCCGCGCCGCCTGGCGCGCCACGAGCGCTCCGCCACCCTTAGAACGGCTCATTTCACGGACGTGTCAGCGGACCGCGGTCGCGCGAGGCCGATGCCACGCGCGCCAGCCGACGCCACGTCCCGGGCTGGGCCGCCGCCCCGCCGCTGACTTGCGGCGCGATCCGAGAGGAGAACCAGAACTGACGATCCAGCGGATAGGCAAATGGCTAGGCGCCGACCAGCGCCGCACCGATGGAGAGACTCGAGCGACGGTCGACACCAGCGCCTCATCGGGGAAGCTACGGCTCGTTCCCCTGGGCGGCCTGGGTGAGATCGGCAAGAACATGATGGCCCTGGAGTACGGGGACGACATCGTGGTCATCGACGCCGGCGTGATGTTCCCAGAGGATGACATGCCCGGCGTGGATCTGGTCATCCAGGACATCTCGTACCTGTTGGAGCGCGCGGACCGGGTCCGAGGCATCCTGATCACCCACGGCCACGAGGACCACACCGGGGCGCTCCCGTTCGTCCTCCCACGGCTCAATGTCCCCGTGTACGCCCCGCGGCTGGCTCACGGCCTTATCGAGGTGAAGCTGCGGGAACGGCGCGTCCTCAGCAAGGCCGAGCTCCACGAGATCGAGCCGGACGTTCCAATCACGCTGGGCGCGTTCGAAGTGGAGTTCTTCCGCGTGTGCCACAGCATTCCGGACGCCATGGGCTTGGCCATTCGGACCCCCGCGGGACTCGTAATTCACTCCGGCGACTTCAAGATCGACCACACGCCCGTGGACAACATGCCCACGGACTTCGTCAGGCTGGCGGAGATCTGCGGGGAGGGCGTCCTGCTCCTGATGTCGGACTCCACCTATGCCGAGGTCCCCGGTTACACCCCCTCCGAGAGGCTCCTCGACGAGTCGCTGGACCGGCTCATCGCAGCGGCGCCGGGCAGGGTGATGGTCGCCACCTTCGCGTCGCTCATCTCCAGGGTTCAGCAGGTCATCAACGCCGCCGTGGCCCACGGCAGGAAGGTCGCCGTGGTGGGCCGCAGCATGGTCGACAACGTGGCGATGGCCCAGAAGATGGGCTACCTTTGGGCGCCCGACGGAATGATTCGGCCGCTTGCCGAGCTCAAGAACCTGCCCCCGGAAGAGGTGCTCATCATCACCACGGGCAGCCAGGGGGAGCCGACCTCCGGCCTGGTCCGCATCGCGAAGGGGGAGCACCGGGACATCCGCGTGATGCCGGAAGACACGATCATCGTGTCGGCGTCGCCCATTCCCGGCAATGAGATCGTGGTGGCCCGCACCATCGATAACCTCCTCCGCAAGGGCGCTCACGTCCTCCACTCCGGCAACGCCGATGTCCACGTCCACGGCCACGCGAGCCGGGAGGAGCTCAAGGTCTTCGTGCGGATCGTGCGCCCGCAGTTCTTCGTCCCCGTCCACGGGGAGTACCGCCACCTGGTGGCCCATGCTGATCTGGCCCGCACAATGGGGGTGCCCGAGGACGGGGTCTTTGTGTTGGAGGACGGCGATGTCCTTGAAGTGTCCGCCGAGGGCGGCGACATCGTCGACCGGTTTCCCTGCGGCCACACCTTCGTTAGCGGTCCCCACCTGCTCGACGAGGACAGCGACCTTCTCCGCGACCGTCAGGCCCTCTCCAAGGACGGCATCGTGGTCGTGGCCCTGGCGGTCGACCCGGCCACGGGCTTGCTGGCGCGCCATCCGCGGCTCCGCGCCCACGGGTTCGTGGAGGTCGCGGACGCCCAGGAAATGTGGGTTGAGGCCGTCCAGCACCTGATGGACGGCCTGGACCGGGACTGGCTGTTGCCGGACCAAGAGGACGAGCTGGCGACGAAGGCCAGGGAGCTCCTGGGCCGCTTTCTGTACCAGCGAACCAGGCGTCGCCCCACGATCCTCCCCGTCGTCGTGCCCACGTAGGAGGCCCGGGGCCGCCCTGGCCTCGGTTCTCCCCCGCGTGGGGGCGCGCGCGGAACCCCTGACCCCGGTTCCACGTTGTTGTGTGTAGGACCCCTCATCTCCTGAGGGGACGTGTGCCGTTGCCACCGGGGGTTGTCGTTATGTCACGTACTCTCCTGGCCCCGTCGCCCGAGGCCGAAGCGCCCGCCGCTCGCCCTATGTCGCGCCCGCGCCATCGCCGATCCTGGCCCGCGCGACTGGCCAAGTGGCTGGGGATTGTCATGCTCGTCGGCGGGGGTCTCGCATACGGCGGATATTGGCTGTGGCCCTACCTCGGATACACGGTGGCCCCGGCAGGCGCGTGGCTCCTGCTCCTCATGGTGCACACCTGGAGGAGTCCCCGACAAGCCACGCAGTTCGCAAACCTGTGGCTGGGGACCCTGGTGCTCCTGTCCGGGACTGCGGGGGTCTTGGAATGGTACGTGCCGGGGTGGGGCGGCATCGCCGGGGAGCTGCTGATGGGGCCGACGTTCGCCATCGGCGTCGCCCAGATCGCGTCGATCGGCCTCGTGGCCGCCGTGATCCTTGCGCCGCGCCAAGCATGGGGCCTCACCCGGACGGCAGGCGCCTTGAGCGCGATGGCGGCAGCCTTCGTCGCTCGCATGACACCTCGGACCGCTATCGCTCTCGGCCGCGGGCTGCGCCTCATCGGCGGAGGGCTATGGGCGGCCGTCCGTGGCGTCGGGCGGGCGCTGGCCACCACCGGGCGCGCGTACGCCCGCTATCCACTCCACCGCCCGCTGCTCCGAGCCGCGTGGCGGCTGACCACGCTGCCGTTCAGGCTGCTTCCGAAGCCAAGCCCGCGACCGCGCGGGAAAGTCACGGACAGGTCCTCGGCCTTCATCGCTTTGCCTCCGCCCCGACAGGGCGCGGAGGGGGCCGAGAGCGCCGCGGACATTGTCATCGACGTGCCCACGCGTGCCCGCACCAGCGCCGCCCCCGAGCCACGCGAGGGCTGGGTCGTCGCCCCGTCCGTCACGTCGACGCCCCCGCCCGACCCACGCTCGTCACGGATCGTGGACGCCCGACCGACCGCCGCGCGCTCGGAGACTACGAGACCATCCGGGGGCGCCTCCGGCTGGACACCGCCGCCCGCGGACATCCTGAAGGTCGGCGAGCGGCGGTGGGTGTCGGAGGAGGAGAACCGGAAGACGGCGGGGCGGATCGAGGAGGCGCTGAAGGAATACGGCATCGAGGTGAGCGTAGAGGAGATTCGGCCCGGCCCGGTCGTGACGCAATACGGGCTCGTGCCCGGTTGGGTCCGCCGCTACCGAGAGGTCAAGGAACGCAACTCCGACGGCTCCCCCGCCCTCGACGAGCGCGGCAAGGCCAAGACAGCCCGCGTGGAAGACAAGACCCGGGTCAAGGTGGACCACATTCTGGCGCGAGAGAAGGATCTGGCGCTGACCCTGGCGGCCTCCAGCCTCCGGTTCGAGGCCCCCGTGCCTGGCGAGTCGTTCGTGGGCCTAGAGGTGCCCAACGCACGGCCCGCGACCGTGTCCCTGCGGTCGCTGATAGAGACCGACGCCTACCGCTCGCTCCAACGCCGGGGACGGCTGCCGGTGGCCCTGGGGCAAGGCAGCGGCGGCGAGCCCGTGGTGGCCGACCTGACGGACATGCCGCACCTGCTCATCGCGGGAGCCACCGGCAGCGGCAAGAGCGTCTGCCTGAATACGGTCATCTGCTCGCTCATCACGCAACTTTCGCCCATGGACGTGCAGATCTCGATGGTGGACCCCAAGCGAGTGGAGCTCACCCCCTACAACGGTCTCCCCCACCTGGCCGGCCCGGTCCTGGTGGAAGCGGACCAGGCCGTGCTCGCCCTCCAGTCCCTCATCAAGGAGATGCGCTCGCGCTACCGCCGGTTCGAGGCGGTGGGCGCCCGGAATATCCAGACCTACAACCGGAAGATGCCTAGCTCGGAGGACAGGATCCCTTACCTGGTGTTCGTAGTGGACGAGCTGGCTGACCTGATGATGACGGCCCCCGCGGAGGTAGAGCAGTCGCTCTGCCGCCTGGCGCAGCTTGGACGGGCCACGGGGATACACCTGGTGGTGGCGACCCAGCGACCCTCCGTGGATGTGCTGACGGGCCTGATCAAGGCCAACATACCCAGCCGCATCAGCTTCGCCGTGTCCTCGCAGGTCGACGCTCGCACGATCCTCGACGGCGCCGGCGCGGAGAAGCTGCTGGGCCGTGGCGACATGCTCTTCATGCCTGCCGGCGCCGCCAAGCCCAAGCGGCTCCAGGGCGCCTTCATCTCCGACGACGAGGTCCAAGCTCTGGTGGAGCATTGGAAGGGCCAGCGCGGGCGCGTGCCCACGGCGGTGAACCTGGAGCCGCCGCCCGAGCCAGAGCCCGCCGACAATGACGTGAGTCGAGCGAGAGACCTGGCGGCCCACCACAGCCGCGTCTCGGCGTCCCTGCTCCAGCGCAAGCTGGGAATCGGCTACGCCAAGGCCGCGAGTCTGCTTGACCATCTGGAAGAGATGGGCGTGGTTGGTCCGGGGGACCCCGGCAAGTCGCGAACGGTCATCGGGTCGGAGTAGCAACGCCCAGAGCATGAGTCGTCCTTGACGGGACTCCCGCCAGAGACGACTGTGGTAATGGAGCGGTCGCGAGCACGGAGGACCTGTTGGTCAAGGGATTCATCGACATCGTCAGCGCCCTGTTCGGTCGCCAGGAAGGGTCCGGCTACACGGGACCCCTGGTGCAGGACCGATGCCTGGTCTGCGGCTCGTCGCTCCTGGAGTCGGAGCTGTACGACGTCTACCGGATCTGCCCCGCGTGCCGGTTCCACTACAGCATCACGGCACGACAGCGGGTGGAGCTCCTGGCGGACGCCGGGACCTTCAAGGAAAAGTACCGCAGCGTCGCTTCGCTGGACCCCTTGTCGTTCAGCGGCAAGATCGCCTACCGCAAGCGCATCTTCAACGACCAGCGACGCACCGGCCTCACGGAGGCTGCCATCGTCGGTCAGTGCCGCATCGATGGCACGAGCGTCGTCCTGGTCTTCCTGGACTTCAGCTTCCTGGGCGGGAGCATGGGCTGCGTCGTCGGGGAAAAGGTCGCCCTGGCTTGCGAGCTCGCCGTGAAGAAGGGCCTGCCGCTGGTGGCTGTGGTCACAAGCGGCGGCGTGAGGCTCCAGGAGGGAGCCTTCTCGCTGATGCAGATGGCCAAGACGGCCAACGCGGTCAACCGACTTCACCGGGAGGGGCTGCCCTACATCGCCGTGTTCGCCAACCCGACTACCGGGCAGGCGTACGCCAGCTTCGCAAACTTGGCCGACGTGCTGCTGGCTGAGCCGGGCGCCCTGGTGGGATTCGCTCCCTTGCGGGCCCTCCAGGAGATGGCCGGAGAGCCGCTGCCCGTGGGGTCCCATACGTCGGAGTCGCACTTGGCCCACGGCATGGTGGACAGCGTGGTGGATCGCGAGGCGCTCAAGCCCGCCATCGCGTCCCTGGTACAGCTCCTCCGCCCGGCCGCCACCAGCGTCAGGCTCCTGCGGCCCGGCGGCCGCGACGCGACGCCCGAGGACGCGCTGGAGGCATGGGAGGCGGTCCAGCGGGCCCGCCATCCTGAGCGCCCGACTGCCAGGGACTACATCTCCAGGGTCTTCAGCAGCTTCGCGGAGATTCACGGCGACCGCTACCTCTCGGACGACCCTGCCGTGGTGTGCGGCGTGGCGGACCTCAGCGGCTGCACCGTCATGGTCATCGGCCAGCAGCGGCTCACGACCAGGGACGGAAATCAGGGGGCCTACCTGGGCCCGTCCGCGTTCCACAAGGCAAGGCGGGCCATGCTCATGGCCGCCAGGTTCGGAATACCCGTGGTGACCCTGATCGACACGGCCGGGCCGGCTACCACCCTGGAGGCGGAGGAGGGAGGTCTCGGCCACGCCATCGCCACCACCACCGCCACGCTCGCGGATATCGAAGTGCCCACGGTGGCAATCATCATCGGCGAAGGCGGCCGCGAGAGCGCCCTGGCCTTCAGCCTCGCCGACCGCATCCTGATGATGGAAGGCGCGATCTACTCGCCGATGTCGCCGGAGGCCGCGGCGTCGCTCATGTACCGCGACGACACGCGCGCCGCCGACGCCGCCCGTTCGCTCCGGCTCACCGCCCAGGACGTGCGGGAGATGCACATAGTGGACACCGTGGTCGCGGAGCCTCCGGGTGGCGCCCACACCGATCCGGACCGCGCGGCCTACCTGCTACGGCGCGCGCTGGTCCGCGCCGTTGCCCGTGTCCAGAACGTGGCCCACGGCAAGCTCCTGAAGCGACGCTACAGCAAGTTCCGCCACGTGGGCGTCTACACCGACCACTTCCAGACCACGGTGGCCCGGGAAGTCGAGGCGCTCCAGGGCGCGGTCGTCGAGCGGCGCGAAGCCCGGAAGCGCAAGAAGCGCCCGACGAAGGAAGCCGAGGGCAAGGTCCTCCAGCTACCGACGGCGGAACTGTCGGAAACCGAGGCGGAGGACTCGCCGCCCCCCGAGCCGCGACCGGCGGCTGAATAGGGAGCGGGCCGGGCCGGGGCAAGGAGCCACAAGGTCAAGGTTGGCCCGTGGCTCCGCCCATCAACTCCTCTACGAGCCGCACAAACGGAGCCGCACAAACGCGCTGCCGTCAATCCAGTTCCCCGGCACCACCCTACCTTTGGTGGTGGCCGGGTTGCGATACTTCCACGGCTTTTGCTCAATGTATCGCTTTCCCCGCAGTTGGAGGTCAGCGGCGCCTCCCACGTGGCCGAGCTGAACCTGATCCCCCTGCCCCCTTCCGCGCGACAACGCTCCATCCAGGTCTGTGATGCCTTCATAGTTCTTCTCTCCGGCAGCACTCGGGTCACCGAAGTCACTTCTGTATTTCTTCATGGCGTTGGCAAATCGCCTAGTGACATAGTGGTCGGCGCCCAATACACCACTTGAAAGGGCAGTCACGTCGTTCCAAGTAATAACGCCGTCGCAACGATATTCGTCGTCATGCTCAACGGGGAGGATCGCTAGATGCCAATGGGAGGCATCGAGACCTGGTCTGTTCTTGAAGAGGTGACTGAACTGCTCGCGCTGAGAATCCAGCTGAGGGTTGAGAGCGTCGGGCGAGCAACTCGTGAAGAACTTCGCCTCGCATACAATGAGATGCCCGGCAACCACAATGACCAGATCGGGCGCGTCCTTCTTGGAGGGTTCGGGCTCAGCCAACGGTTGTTGAGCGTGCTTGAGGTCGCGGGCAATGTGGAACTCCGTAATCACCTCGAGATCATCCTCCCTCAACACCGATGGGGGGGTCCAGTGGGCCTTCAACCTCCCAGTTTCCCGGACAGCCCTTGTCGCAAGTCGGAGGAATGCCTTCAGGCCTTGTTGGTCTTCATCGATCCGATGAAAGAGGATGGCAGGCAGGAGGGTGGCGGAGAAGTATCTCTCAGTGCGGACCACATCATCAAACCTATTTATTCCGATCCCTCGTGAGGTTCTAGCCGCGTCGTGCGGACCCGCCGCCCTTACCGCCCCACTGTTTCCAGGACGCGCTGGGCGGCCTCGTAGTCCCTGGCTCCGCCCCGCAGGATCGGCGGCACCAGGTACACGCCCCGAATCCCCGCATCCACGTAGCGCTGAAGGCCCTCCGCGGCGATCTCGCTCCCCGGCCTGCCCCGCTCCAGCTCTTCCGTCACGCAAGGCGGAACGTCCCCTAGGACGATTCCGTCCTTGTCGAGCACCTGCAACCCCCAGAACACCGGCCGGTCCAGCGTGGTCCCGAACGCGGCCTCGAAAAGCTCCAGGAACCGGGATCGGCGCTCCAGGTCGTAGAACGGTTGAGTGAGGAAGAACTCAGCACCCGCCTCAACCTTCCGGGCCGCGAGGCGAGCCTCGCTCTCCAAGTCGCGGCCCAGGTCCAGCGTGGCGCCAATGCAGAGGTCTGCGGCGGCGCGGAGCGTCGAGCCCCTGTAATCGAGCCCCTCGTTGAGCGCCCGTGCGTCGCGGATGAGATCGGTGGGGGTGCAGTCGTCGACGGACCTGACCGGCGCGCGGGCCAGCTCCCGCTCCATGAACGGATCGCCCCGCAGGATGACCACGTTCTGGACCCCCAGCATCTGCGCGCCCAGCAGCCTTGTGCCTAGGGCCACGCGGTTCATGTCACGCGTGGCCAGGTTGAACGCGACGTCCGTGCCGACCCGGTCCCGGATGGCGACCGCCGCCGCCACCGGGTCCGCCCGCACCAGCTTGCCGGGGTTGTAGGCAACGCAGATGAAGTCAGCGTTGAGCCCCCTCACCCGGTCCACCGCCGAGGGGTCGCCGCCGCGGGGCGGCGTGAAGTCGGAAATGACCACGAGCCCCTGGGCTGGCTGGGCGTATCGGTCCGTGACCTTCATGACGATCCCCCGCTCCCTTCCCGTCCGCGTTCGAACGCGCTCACGAACGCCCCCACCTGCCGCGGCGTCCGTAGCGTGATGACCGATGCCTGGTGCGGCACCTTCGTCAGGTCTTCCGACAGGCGACGAACGTGACGCTTCCAGGTCGTGACGCTCCACAGCAGAAGCGAATCGCGGCTGAGAAAGGTCTTTCGCCACGACTCGCGATTGGTCCCCCACAGTACTTCACGAGTCCACGCCCTGCGGAGGGTCCGCGCCACGAGCCGCCGGAAGACCACCCGGAACGGCAAGCGCAGCCAGACTACCGTGTCGGCCCGGGAAAGGATTATGTCCCGGACCGCCCGGTAGTTGCCATCGAACACCCATCCGTCCTCGCAGGCAGCGATCCTCTCCAGGACCGCCGCCCGAAACTCGCCATCGGGCGTCGGCTGCCAACCCGGCCGGTGGAAGATAGAGTCTAGCTCGATGGCTGGCACGCCAAGGCCCGCGGCGATGCGCCGAGCGAGAGTGGACTTACCCGAGCCGGTCGGTCCGTACACGGCGACCCGACGCCCGATCCCCGAGCGCACCGGCGCGCCGTCCCTCGGAGTCCGGGCGTCCGCCACGACAGGTGGACCTCCTATCGCCCCGAAACACAGCATCGTGAGGAATTCGCGCGGCCTTCGACAAGCTCAGGCCGAACGGAAACTGCGCCAACTACCGTTCGTGGTGAGCTTGTCGAACCACGGACTCCCCGCAAGCGCGGCGCCACGGTCCGACGACTCCGGGGCTAGGCTACCAACTCTCCCCAGACTGGGTGCAGTGCACGTCCTGCTCGTTCGTGGCGAGCTTGTCGAACCACCGACGCCCCGCAAGCGCGGCGCGCTGGTCAGACCACTCCGGGGCTAGGCTACCTCCTCTCCCCAGACTGGGTGCAGGGCGCGCCCTGCCCGTTCGTGGCGAGCTTGGCGAACCACCGACGGTGAAAGCGCGGCAGATCCTACAGTGTCGCGCTCACCGCGGCCACCAGCTCCAGGGTGCGTCGCATGGACGACTCCCGGTCGGCGCCCGCCGTCACGGGGTGGGCCAGCACCTCGGTCGCGCCCCAGGCGAGCAGCTGCCGGAGCCGAGCGGCCACGGTCTCCTCATTCCCCATGAACACCACGTCCTCCAGCATCGCGTCGCTCCAGCCCCCCTCGAAGGCCTCGGGGTGCCCTGCGTCGGCGAACATTCGCTGGTAGAAGGGCGACCTGGGGTAATTGCCAAGCTGCTCCCGGGCCGCCGCGCAGGCCTCGGCCAGGTCGTCGTGGACGCACACCCCGGCGTGAGCGATGAGCGGAGGCGCTGGTCGACCCGCCCGCTGAGCCCCCTCCTGGATGGCGGGCACCGCCACATCCCGCAGGTAGTCGCCGGGGCACACCCAGCTGATAGCCCCGTCCGCCACCTCTCCGCACAGCTCGAAGGATGTCCTCCGCAGCGCCGATCCCATCACCGGCACGTCCGTCACGGGGCCGCCGGGGACGCGGGCGTGGGCGTGGTACTGCGTACCGTCGAAGTCCACTGACCCGTCGGAAATGAGCGACTTGACGATGTGGATGTACTCGCGCAGGTTGGTCACCGGCGCCCGGTGGTCGATCCCGTACGTCGCCTCGACGCTCACCTTGTGGCTCGGACCCAGGCCGAGCCGGAAGCGCCCAGGGGCGAGCTGGGCCACTACCAGAGCCTGCTGGACTGCCGTGATGGGGTGTCGTGGGTAGGTGGGCGTGATGGCGGTCCCGAGCAGAATGCGCTCGGTGCGCACGGCTGCGGCGGCGAAGACTGTGATAGCATCCAGCCCCGCGCCTCCCGTCGTCAGCCACGCCGCCGAAATGCCGAGCCGTTCCATCTCCTCGATTCGGGCGACCACCGCGTTGCTGTCGCCGCCCATCGCGGCGACGCCGATCCGCTGGGTTGTCATGTGTCCCTCCCCTGGTTAGGCTACCGGCAGCGGTGCCTTCGGGCAGTGTATCAGGGGGTTCTCTGCCCTTCAAGCAGACACTCACGACGTCCCCGGAGCCGGCCCGGCCCGTGTGAAGGGCACTGACACGGCGCACCTCAGGTGCTATCCTGCACAATCGGCAGGGGAGGAACGAGATTGCAGGAGGGACGCATGGCCGGTCCGCTGGATGGCGTAAGAATCCTCGACTTCACTGAGATCATCGCGGGCCCGTTCGGGGCCATGCTCCTCGCCGACATGGGCGCGGACGTAGTGAAGGTGGAGCCGCCGTGGGGCGAGCCGTGGCGCACCAGCCAGCCGTTCATGCCCCTGGAGAGCCGCACCTACATCGGCCTGAACCGGGGCAAGCGGAGCCTCCCCCTGGACCTGACCAAGGCGGAGGCGCGGGAGATCGTCTACAAGCTCATCCCCAACATTGACGTGGTCGTCGTCAACTACCGGCCGGACGTCCCCTACAACCTGGGCATCGACTACGAGACGCTGTCCGCCCTGAACCCACGGCTCGTCTACTGCGAGAACACCGCCTATGGGTCCAGCGGCCCCCACCGGCTCCGGCCAGGCTACGACATCATCATCCAGGCGTTGAGCGGCCTGGCCGCCGGCAACGGCAAGCTCGTGGATGGCGTGCCGCAGCAGATCAACCCCGCGGTGGCCGACTTTGCTACGGGCATCGCCGTCGCCTGGGGAGTCTGCGGGGCGCTGTACGCGCGGGAGCGCACGGGGCGCGGCCAGAAGGTGGAGGCAACGCTGCTCGCGACCGCCCTCGCCGTGCAGAGCGGTCGGTTCCTCCAGGTGGACCGCGTCGACAGCGACAGCCACCAGGAGTTCCTTGAGGACTTGGCAATCCTACGGGCCGAAGGCCGACCCTACGAAGAGGTCCAGGCGCGCTACGAGGGGGTGCGGGCGCGCAGGTATGGCAACATCTACTACCGCGTGTTCCAGACGAAGGACAGCGTCGTCGCGGTTGGCTGCCTGAGCGAGCCGCTTCGCAAGAAGATGGCCGATGCACTGGGGCTGCGCGACATCCGATTCGAGCCTGGCTACGACCCGAACAGCGAGGAGGCGCGCATCTTCGGCGACGACCTGACCGCCAATGCGACGGCCCTCTTCCGCGAGAAGACCACCGACGAATGGGTCGCGCTCCTGGACGCCGCGGGCGTCCCGTGCGGGCCGATGAAGTTCACGGAGGAGCTGCTGGACGACGAGCAGGTGTTGGCCAACGACCTGGTCGTGGAGCTGGAGCACTCGCTGGCCGGCCCGATGAAGATGGTCGGGCCGGTCCTACGCATGAGCGACACGCCCCTGGAGGCGAGGTCGGCGTCGCCCGCCCTGGGACAGCACACCGATGAAGTGCTGGTGAGCATCGGCTACAGCCCGGAGGACATCCAGGGGCTGCGAGACCGCGGCGTCACCCGGTAGCGGCAGGGCACGCCCTGCACCCAGGCTGGGGACGCGCCATACCTGGCCAGACCCCGTTCATCCTGAGCATGTCGAAGGACGAACGGGCAGGGCGCGCTGGTGTCCGTGATTCGACGGGCTTACCACGAACGAGGGGGGAGAGCGTGCCCTCCACCCTCTCTGGGCGCTGGTTGCCTGCACCCCCCAACGCAGAATCGCTAGTTCGGGGAGTGACGCGTCGTCGCACAGAAGAGGGTCCGCCCCGACAAGTCGGGGCGGACCCTCTGATTGTCAGCGTACCGCGACTAGTACTTGGGCGCCCGCTTCTCCGCGAATGCCCGCGGCCCCTCCGTCGCGTCG
>CAYTEC010000004.1:0-62268 GCA_964436745.1 uncultured Dehalococcoidia bacterium
CTGGGAGCGGGGGACAGGAACGGAAGGGTTCAACTCGGGGGCGGCGCCCCTCGCGCGCGAAAATAAGGCACGCTCCTGGAGTCGGCTGCCGGCCCCATAGCGGCTTCAGAGGGCGCCCAGGAGCCGGATGCCGGCTCCCTAGCTGCCGGGGCTCAACCCCGGGGGGGCCGACGCCTCGCGCGCAAAAAGGGGCGCACCGGGTCCTGGGAGTCCCGTTCCAGGCGGACGGTGTCGGGGGGGTCCCTCGGGCCGGAGCCAGTCAGCCCCGCCACGGAGGTGGCGCCGGCGCCGCTGCGATAGCCCACGCTCTCGCGCCCGCTCGGATGCCCATGCTCCGCTCCTTCCCTGGGGCGACCTCGCCCCCGCCCGCGCTACCGTCGCCCGAGGGCGCTCTCTCGCCTTGCTGTGTGATGCCAGGCCAGTGCCCGCCGCTCCAGCAGGCTGACCAGCCCGAACAGGGTTACCCCGATCACCGACAGGACGATGATCGCCGCGAACACCATCGACGTCTGGAATCGGGGCGCCGATTGGACCATCAGGTACCCCAGGCCCGCGCTCGCCCCCACCCACTCTCCGATCACCGCTCCGATCACGGCGACGGCCACCGCCACCTTCGCCCCCGAGAACAGGTACGGGAGCGACGTGGGCACCTGGAGCAGCCGGAACACTTGCCACCGGCTCGCCCCCAGCGTCCGCAGCATCCGGACGGTGTCCGCGTCCACCGATCGCAGCCCGTCCACCATGTTCACGACGATGGGGAAGAAGGAGATCAGCGCCACGACGATTATCTTCGGCTGGATGCCGTACCCGATCCACACCAGCAGCAGCGGGGCGATGGCGATGATGGGGATGGTCTGGGAGGCGATGACGAAGGGGTACACGGCGCGCTCCAGCAGCTTTGAGTACGCTATGCCTATCGCCAGCAGCACCCCCGCCACGAGCGCCACGGCGAACCCCGCCAGCACCTCTTCCGCGGTCACCAGCGTGTGGCTCAGGAGCAGACTACGGCTCTCCACGATCTTGGTGGCGATGACACTCGGGGGCGGGAGCAGCCACCAGGGCACCGCGAGCCCCCGCACCAGCCCCTCCCACAGCCCGAAGACCGTCGCGACCAGCGCGGCCGGCGGGAGCCACTGGGCGGCTATCGCCGCGACCCGAGGGGTGCGGGCCGGTGGCGGGTTCATTGCTAAGGCCCGGCTCCTTCCTCCGCGTCCTGGGACCAGAGCGTCGCGAGCAAGGCCGCCTTGAGCTCCGCGAACTCGGGCGTGGCCGTCATCTCGTACTCTCGAGGCCTGGGCAGCGTCACCGGGAGCGCCTTCTGGACGCGGCCCGGTCGCGACGTGAGCGCGTACACGCGATCGGAGAGCAAGACCGCCTCCTCCACGTCGTGCGTGATCAGCAGGATCGTCTTGCCCAGCATCTCCCACATCCGCAGCAGCCATACCTGGAGCGAGGCGCGGGTGAGCGAGTCGAGGGCGCCGAATGGCTCGTCGAGCAGGACCACCGGCTGGTCGGCCAGGGCGGTGCGGAGGAACGCCGCGCGCTGGCGCATCCCCCCCGAGAGGGCCGCCGGGTACGCATCGCCGAAGCCCTCAAGGCCGAACGTGCTCAGCATCGCCCGCGCCCGCTCCCGTGCCTCCCGGCGTGGCGCCCCGCGCACCTCCAGCCCCAGGATCGTGTTGTCGAGCACCGAGCGCCACGGCAGCAGCAGGTCCCTCTGGTGCATGTACCCCACGCCGCCGAGCCGGTCGGTCGCCGGGGCGTCGTCGAGCAGCACGATGCCCCGGTCCGGCTCCTCCAGCCCCGCCACGATGCCCAGCAGCGTGCTCTTGCCGCACCCGCTGGGGCCGATGATCGAGACGAACTCGCCCCCGCCGACGACGATGCTGACGTCCTCCAGCACCGGGAGCCAGCCGCCGGCCATGGCGTAGCCCTTCGACACGCCTTCCATGCGGATGCTGCCCCGGCCTGGGGCCTCCGGCTCGTGAGATGTCATCGGCTGTCTCCGCGCCTCCGCGATCCCGCCGACCACGGCCCGCCGCCGAGCCGCGCGCAACAAAAAAGCCACCTGCGGCATGGCAGGCGGCCTCGGTGCGATGGGCGTCGCCCGGCCGCATCCCTCCGCTGGCATTACCCAGATCAGGTGTCAGGGTCGGCGGCAGATCAGCCGCCCTCTCAGCCCGGCTCTCCCGAGCTCCCCTTGGGTCTGGCTACCCTCTCCAACTGTCGGCTCAAGAGTACCCTCGCCGGGCGCGGCGTGTCAACGCGGGGGGAGGGGAGGGCCTGTGGACCATCTTGAGCACCCAGGCCCTCTCAAGCCATGCGCGCCATCAAAGACATGACTACAAGTGTTATGATGTTATTTGACGATGGGCAGCACTTCGACTACCATTAGCGCATGGAAGTCGAGTTCGATGATGACGATCTTGACCAGCTTGACACAGCCCCGTCATTCACGGCGGGCTGGCCTCCGGCGATCGTCAGGGCGTTCCGCATGCGAATGCAGATCATCCGAGCCGCGCCGGATGAACGAGACTTCTATGCCCACAAGAGTTGGCACTTCGAGAGACTCCAGGGGCAGAGACAGCATCAACACTCTCTGAGGCTCAATGACAAATACAGGTTGATCCTTGAGTTGGAAGGTTCTGGCCGCGAAAAGCGAGTGCGGATCATGGCAATCGAGGACTACCACTGACTGGGAGGTAACGATAGATGGCTACTAGGCGGCGTCCGGCAGAGGTCTTCCCGCCCGGTGACTTCCTTAGGGAAGAGCTTGAGGAGCGGGGATGGACTCAGGATGACCTTGCGGCCATTCTCGGGCGACAGGTGCGTACGGTCAACCAGATCATCGGCGCCAAGCGCAGCATTACGACTGACATGGCGAAGGGTCTGTCTGCGGCCCTCGGCACTTCGCCGGAGTTCTGGCTCAATCTGGAGGCGGCGTACCAACTCTGGCGCGTTGGAGCCGACGGGTCAGACCAAGTCGCGCACCGCGCGCGCCTGTACACGATCGCTCCGATAAGAGAGATGGTGCGTCGAGGCTGGATTGAACCTTCAGACAACCCAGAGGTATTGGAGGATCGTGTCTTGTCGTTCTTCGAGACTAAGAGCCTCGATGAACCCCCGTCCTTTCGGGCCCACGTGGCACGGAAGACAGAAGCAATGACCCCTTACGACGACGCCACGCCGGAACAGACTGCGTGGCTATTTCGCGCGATGCATCTCAGCCGATCAGTTCAGGCCGAGAAGTTTACGGACAAGTCCATTTCCCTTGCCACCCAGCGCCTGCAACTTCTGATGCAAGCACCCCAGGAAGTCAGGCATGTCCCGAAGGTGCTGAGTGAATCCGGCATACGGTACGTGGTTGTTCAGCACTTGCCCAGAACGAAGATCGATGGTGCCTGCTTCTGGATCGATGATTCGCCGGTTATAGCGATGTCCATCCGGTATGATCGGATAGACAACTTCTGGTTCACGCTCATGCATGAGCTGGGCCATTTGGCGCAGGATGGCGAAGCAGTAGACACCAACATGGAGGCCGTGCGCCGCGATTCGAATCGCCCACAGGCCGAACGCATGGCGGACAGCTTCGCGTCAGAACATCTGGTGTCTCAGACGGCCCTTGATAGTTTTGTCGCAAGGTCATCCCCCCTATACACCACAGAACGCATTGAAGGCTTCTCACAGATGCAAGGCGTCCATCCTGGCATCGTCGTGGGCCAATTGCAGAATCGCTACGAAGTTACCTTTGCCAATTTTCGGAGGCTCCTTGTTTCGATCAAGCCATATCTGACTCAGAGCGCACTCACTGACGGCTGGAGCACACGCGCGTCCATTTGACACCAGGAGCGCACGCGGCATACGGGAGGGTGGGGAATGAGCGGAATCACCATGACGCAGCAGAGGCTCAGGATCGTGGGGCAGTACCGCGAGAGCGGCCGGCCCTGGCTCGCCACCACAAGGCAGATGGCTGAGTGGGCCATACGCGAAGGGCTATGGGCGCGGCGCCCCGACTCACAGGTTGGCCAATGTGCGGACGAACTGGCACGAGCGATGCGAGAAGAGTACTACACGGATCCTCAGGGGAGGGAGGTGCGAACGAAGCATGTTGCCCGCGTAAAGCGGGACGGGGTCCAGTCGTCGCTTTGGGATGACATACGGAATGCTGGCACGCGACATATGCAGATCGCTTTCCAGCAGCGCAGGCACCAAATCGTCGGAGACTGCAAACAGATCAAGGCCGACGTGGACAGTTTCAACGAGAACGGGAACCTGGAGGCACCGATTCAGATGGTGCTGGATTTCACTGTGGATGTGACCGAACTGGAAGTCTTGGAAGCTGCAAAAGGACTGCTCATCGTCGGCTCCAACGGGCCAACGCCGCGCGCCGAGCAATCTCGCGTCGCCGTTCCGGTGTGAGCTTCTCGGCCCTAGCCTTGCCGCCCTGTTCGCTCCCTCCCGGCGTCGTGTCCTCGCGGGCCGCGAACCGGAGGGAGATGCCGGGCATGGGCTCACTTTCGATGTGGGGAGGGAGGCCGAAGATGTTGGAACGCCACGTCGGGCCACGCGGCATGGGGTGTGGGTCGCCGGACCCCCCCGCCGATTGTTGACCTCCGTTGACAGGAATCCGGCCCCTGCATAGAATACAGGTAGAGACGCGCCGTGGCGGGGCCAGGATGGAGGAAGAGTGATGGTAGCGCCAGCCGCTCCCCTATCGGTCAGCATCACCGCGAAGGCCGCGAAGAAGGTTCGCAGCTTCGCCGAGAAGGAAGGCCTTGCGGAAGAGACGTTCGGCCTCAAGGTCGGGGTCAAGGGCGGCGGCTGCTCGGGCCTGACCTACGTCCTCTCCATCGACCCCGGTCCCGGCGCCGAGGACAAGATCATCGAGGACCAGGGTGTCCGGCTCTTCATTCCCAAGAAGAGCTTCGTCTTCCTGGCCGGCACCGAGCTCGACTTCTCCGACGGCCTCAACGGTAAGGGGTTCACGTTCGCCAACCCCAACGCCAAGACCACCTGCGGCTGCGGGACGTCGTTCTCGGTCTAGCCTCAACTCGAATGCTGTACGGGCCGCCCTGACTCAAGCGAGGGGCGGCCCGTTGCTTTTCCGCCAACCTTCAACGGCATCTGGAGGACCCATGGAGAGCAGTCCGCTGCACGAAGCCCAGCGCGCCCTTGGCGCCGTGTTCGCCGAGGTGTCGGGGTGGGAGATCGCCGCGGCTTTCGACTCACTCGATCGTGAGTGCGATGCCGCGCGGAGTCGCGTCGCCCTGCTGGACCGCTCGTCGCTGGGGCGGCTGACGGCGCGTGGCGCGGACGCCCTGGACCTGCTGGACCGGCTCTCCACCAACCGCGTCGTGGACCTGCCCGTGGGTGGCGGATCGTCCACCGTGCTCGCCACCGCCAGGGGCCGCATCGTCGATTGGCTGACCGTGCTGCGCCCAGACGATGCGCTGCTCATCGTCACGTCTCCGGAGCGGCGGACGGCCGTGGCCGAGTGGATCGATCTCTACACCTTCGACGAGGACGCTTCGTTGGAGGACATAACGTCGGAGACGGCGATGCTTGGCGTCGTCGGCCCTCACGCCGCGGCCGTCGTGGAGCGCGTCATGGGGATCGCCGTGGCGGACCTGCCGCAGCTCGGCTGCCTGACGGCGAGCCTGGGCGACCATCGCGTGACGGTGGCCCGCACCGACCCCGCGGGCCAGCCCGGCTACGACCTAGTTGTGCCCGCCGCGGCCGCGACGCTCCTGTGGGACGCGCTGCTGGAGGCCGGGGCGGCTGACGGCATCGCGCCCATAGGCGAGGACGCCTTCGAGGCGCTTCGCGTGGCCACCGGGACCCCGCGCTGGGGCCGGGAGCTGACAGAGGAGCGCAACCCCCTGGAAGCGGGCCTGGAGGGCGCGATCTCCTGGAACAAGGGGTGCTACACCGGCCAGGAGGTCGTGTCCCGGCTGCACACCTACCACAAGGTGCAGCGCTACCTGGTTGGGCTGGCGCTGGAGGGCAATGGCGCGGCAACCCCCGGCACGCCCCTCACCGCGGATGGCAAGTCGGTGGGGATTGTGAGCAGCGTGGCGCTTGGCTCGGAGACGGGCCGGGCGATCGCGCTTGGCTACCTGCAGACGCCATTCGTCGAGGTGGGGCGGTCGGTGGAGGTGGGGCCGGCGGGCGCGGGCGGTGGCGTGGCCACGGTGGTGCGGACCCCCGAGCTGCCGACGGGTCCCGTGCCGGCCGCGCTCCTGGACGCACTCGATGACGACGACAAGGACGAGGCGGAGTAGTCGCGGCCCCGGCTTCGCCTACTGCAACAGCGTCGCCCCCCCGTCCACCACGAGCACCTGGCCGCGTACCATCGCCGCGTCGTCGCCGCACAGGAAGGCCACCGCCCTGGCGATGTCCTCCGGCTTGACGGCCCGACCGGCCGGAGTATCTTCCGCGGCGGCCAGCATCTCCTCCCAATTGGGGAACTGTCGCAGGGCGTCAGTGTCCACGTAGCCACCCGAGACGGCGTTGACGCGGATCCCCTGGGGCGCGAGCTCCACCGCCAGGTAGCGGGTGAGGGTCTCCAGCCCCGCCTTGGACACCCCCACGGCGAAGTAGTAGGGCAGCACCCGCTGCGATCCCATGCTGCTGATGTTCACCACGCTGCCCCCCTGGGGCATCAGGCGGGCGGCCTCCCGCGTGCAGAGCCAGGGAGCGCGAGTGTTGACGTCCAGCGTCCACGCCCAGTGCTTGACGTCCATCTCCATGGCGGAGCGCTGGACGCCGGAGGCGGCGTTGTTCACCAGGATGTCCAGGCGGCCGAACTCTCGCTCCACCTCCTGGAACAGCCGGCTGATCTGGTCGGGGTCGCCCAGGTGGGCTCGGGTGCGGAGGCAGCGCACGCCCAGCGCGGTAATCTCGGCTTCGGCTTCGCGTGCCTTCTGGTGGCTGCGGAGGTAGTTGAAGGCGATGTCGGCGCCACGGATCGCCAGCTCCCGCGCCACGGCCAAGCCGATGCCCCTGGACGCCCCGGTGACCAGGGCGACCTTCCCTTCAAGCGGCTTGTCCATGCGCCGATGTCCCCCGTGGCTGTGTGCGTCGGCGCTGGGCGCCTAGGTCGACGGACGTGCGCGGCTTCCGCGGAGCCCTCCGATTCCCGGGATCCTCTGGGGAGTTTGAGGGGCGAAGCCCCTCGTGGAGCCCTCCGGAGTGGGTGGGTGGGTCTGTCGAACCGCGACGCGCGTCAAGAGATCATCATGCCGCCGTCGACGGCGATGATCTGGCTCGTGATGTAATCGGCCTGATCCGAGGCGAGGAACGCGACCATGTGCGCGATCTCCTCGGGCTTCCCGAACCGCCCAAGGGGGACGCGGCTGAGGATCCGCTGTTTCAGCTCCTCGTTCAGGTCCTCCACGATGTCCGTCTCGCAGTATCCGGGGGCGACGTAGTTGACGGTGATCTTGCGCGATGCGACCTCGCGGGCCACGCTCTGCGTCAGCCCCACGACCCCGGCCTTGGCGGCCGCGTAGTTCGCCTGGCCGCTGTTGCCGCGCAGCCCGATGACCGAGCCGATGTTGACCACCCGACCCCAGTGCGCGCGGAGCATAGACCGGATCGCCTGCCGGGTGCAGAGGAAGGTCGCCCGCAGGTCCAGGTCGATGACGCTGTCCCAGTCCTCCACCGACATCCGCACCAGCAGCGAGTCCTTGATGATCCCGGCGTTGTTCACCAGGATCTCCACCGGCCCCAGCGATTCCGCAACCTCGTGGAACAGCCGCTCCACGTCGTCCGCCTTCGTGACGTCCGCCTGGACGGCCACGGCGGCCCCGCCGCGCGACACGATGGCATCGACGACCTCATTTGCCGCGTCCTCGTGGGAGAGGTAGTTGATGGCCAGCCGCGCGCCGTCGGCGGCGAGGCGGAGCGCGATTGCCCTACCGATGCCGCGCGAGCTGCCGGTGACGAGGGCCACCCGACCGTCTTCGCTCAACGCGCCCTCCCTGTGTCCCCGGGCCCCGCGTGCGCGTTGGCGCCGGGAGACTCGGCGTTGGTCCGGGCCCGTAAGCGCCGGAGCTCGTCTTCCATGTGGCCAAGCAAGCCCACGTCGCTGGAGTACCGGGCCGTCTCGATGGCGGAGGCCACGGATTGCGCCGACGCCCTCCCGTGACCGACCACGATCAGCCCCCGCACCCCGAAGAGCGGCCCGCCTCCGACGTCCTCGACCAGGCTGAACAGGCCGAGAACCTCCCGGCTCAGGGCTTCCAGCTCCGCTTCCGGCAGGAGGTCCCGGAGTCTCCCGCACAGGTGCGCCGAGAGCACTTCACCGATCCCCTCCATGGTCTTCATCAGGATGTTTCCCACGAAGCCGTCACAGACGACCACGTCCGCCAGCCCCGCGACCAGGTCATGGCCCTCCACGTTGCCGATGAAGTTCAGTCCGCTCTGGGCAAACGCCTCGGCGGCTTCCCTGGTCTGCCGGTTTCCCTTGCCCGATTCCGCGCCCACGCTGAGGAGCGCCACCCGCGGCTGGGGGACCTTCAGGTGTACCTGAGCAAACGCCACGCCGAGGGCCGCGAAGTCCACCAGCTGCCCCGGGCGGCAGTCTAGGTTGGCGCCGAGCTCCATGAACATCATGTTCGGCGCGAAGCCGATGATGGGTCCGCCGAGGGCCGGCCGTTCGATCCCATCCAGGAGCCCCAGGAGCATCGACGAGGCGGCCATCGCGGCCCCGGTGGAGCCCATGGTCACCATGGCGTCGGCTTTGCCTTCCTTGACGAGCGATGTTCCGACGACCACGGAGGCGCGCGGCTTTTGCCGCAGTGCCTGGATCGGCGCCTCCCCCTCCCCGATCACCCCCTCCGAGGGGACCACGGTGACCGGCAGCCCGTCCAAGACGTGGCGCGACAGCTCTTCCTGGACGGCGTCCGCGTCCCCGACCAGCAGAACCTCGACGCCCCCGCGCTGGGCCGCGAGGAGCGCTCCGGGGACGGTCGCTGCCGGGCCGAAGTCGCCCCCCATGGCGTCGAGGGCTATCTTGACACGGCGCGAGGGGTCGCGGCTCATCCGGTCCTCCGGCGGGGGCCATTGGGGGCCGCCGGTGGGACAGGCGGCACCCGTGATTATAGAAGGGGGCCAAGGGGAAATCAAGGAGACAGAGGGGTCTCGGGCAGGGTCGTTCGGTCGTCCATGCGGCGCCTGCTCCCGCCCAGGGTACGCCCTGCCCGCTCGCGGAGGCACGGCTGGCGGACCCTCCGACGGGGGGTGCTGGCACACCTGCCCAGAATGGGTGCGGGGCACACCATGCCAGGGCTGCGTTCAGGCCAGAAGCCGGTCCGCCAGGTCGCCGAAGTCCAATGCGTTGACGTCGAAGTCGAGCTGCGGTGAAAGGTCGCCGTCGTTGCCCTGGCCGCGCTCCCCCGGCCGCTGCACGTACGCCGACCCCATGCCGACCGCCATCGCCGCGCGGAGGTCGCCGGGGTGGGCCGCCACCATCATCGCCTGCTCGGGCGCGACACCCACCACCCGGAGGCCCGCGAGATACGCTTGAGGATCGGGCTTGTAGTGGCCCAGGAACTCGCACGACAGGATGCCGTCCCACTGGACGCCGGCGGCTTTCGAGCTATCGACGACCAGCGCCCAGCTGAGGATCGTCAGCACGACGACCGTGTACCGGCTCCTGAGGCGCTCCAGAGCCTCCGGCGCGTCTGGCCAGACGCGGAGCCGATGCCACACCAGGTTGAGCTCGTCCCTGTCCGACTCGCTCAGCGCCAGGCTCGGATGCCCGTCGGCGACTGTGTCCAGCGCCCGACGGTGCATCTCGTCGGCGTTCATCCACGGCAGCTCGCCGCTCCGCACCCGCTGGAGGACCCCGAACATCCCCTGGCGCCACTCGTTGGCGAATCGCGGGGCGTCAACCTCCGCGCCGCGCCGCGTCGCCAGGCTGGCAACCTCGTCGCGGATGGTGTGGTGCCAGTCGAAGACGGTTCCGCCGACGTCGAACGTCAGGGCTCGAATTCTCGATAGGTCCATGGAACGTCTCTCCTTCGTCCGGCTGCATTCCAGGCGCGGCATCGGGGCGTGGCTAACGAATGCTCAACCAGGGGGAGTGGGATGTCAAGAGCGGCAGTGGGAGAGTGGGACCCTTGCGGTCCTCGGCAGGTCGCGGAAAGAGGGGAGCCTCAGGGAGTGGCGACCCTTGGTGGTCTATCGCGGGGCGGATGAAGGCCAGGACGAGGGCGAAGTATCGCTCGAAACGGGTTGTTGATTCGCCTGCAAATCGAAGGTCCCCCGGCGGCCAGCGGCTACCGGGGGACCGAGGTTCGGACGTAACGAGGGTTGCGGCGGTTCAGCCTACCAGGCCTGATAGCGCGACTGGAGGGCCGACACGTAGTCCTGCCTGGCCTCTCTCACACTGGGGCCTCCCTGTCGCGTGCCGCGCTGCAGGCTCCGGTAGTACGTCTCGAAGCCGCCCTTGCTGGTGGTCATCACTGCGTCCACGATCTTGTGCAGCATTTCATTCTCCTTGGGCTCTTGTTGGCCCCCACCTGTTTCTTACAGTTATATTGTGCCCCTTACGGAGTATTGCGTCAAGGGATATATGATGATACGCTATATCGTGTATCGTGATGTTTTGGGAGGAGGGAAAGATGGAGCTACGAGAGCTTCGGAGCTTCTGCGCCGTCGCCAGGCTGCGGAGCATGTCCCGCGCCGCGGAAGACCTGGGAATCGGGCAGCCAACCGTATCAGGTCACGTCAAGAGACTCGAGGAAGAGATGGGCGTCATCCTCTTCGACCGGGTCAGGCGTCCCGTGCAGCCAACCCTGGTGGGCGCAAAGCTCGCAGAGCTGGCGGGACCCCTCGTCGAGGGGATCGATGCCCTTGCCAGGTCCACGTCGCGCGCTGAAGAGGAAGGGCCGGTGACCGTGGCATCGACTCGGGACATCATTCCCCATACCCTCCTTCCCGTCGTCCGGGCGTTCCGCTCCGAGCACCCCCGCGCGCACCTCCGCATCCGCTCGAGCAACAGGGTTGGGATCCTGGAGATGGTCGCCGCTGGGGAGGTCGACATGGGAATCGTGCCCGGACCGGACCGGAGCCCGGAACTCGATTTCCTGGGGCTGTTCAAGTACGAGCGTGTGCTGATCACGCCGCTGGGACACCCCCTCCTCCAGGAATCGCTGACCTCCATCGACCAGATCGCCCCGTGGCCCCTGATCCTGATGTCCGGCAGCACATATACCCGCGCCACGCTGGAGGCGGAGTTCCAGCGCCGGGGGGTCGCCTACGACGTCGTCGTCGAGCTGGACAGCCTGGACGTAATCAAGCGCTATGTGGCCTTGGGGATGGGGGTCTCTGTGGGTCCCAGCCTGGCGATCGACGACCAGGACCGTGAGGAGTTGGGCATCGTGCGGCTGGATCACCTGCTGCCGGTGGAGCAGGCGGGGGTCGTGACTCTGCGAGGCAAGAGCCTTTCCACGCCGGCGGCCCAGTTCATCTCCGTGCTCCAACGCACGCTGGAGCCGTCCGCTCCGACGGTTGGACGACGGTAGCGCCTGGGGCTGCCGTTCGTGTCAGCGGAGCGGCTGGCCGCTCTTCGGCAGCAGCGCCGCCAGAGGCGCCGTGAGCGCGACGACGGCCACGGAGGCGTAGACCGCCAGGTCGTACGACTCGCGGATATCGAAGACCCACCCGTAGAAGATCGGGCCGACGACGCCCGATCCGATCGCCGCCCCCTGCACCAGCCCTTGAATAGAGCCGAGTGAACGCTCTCCGAACAGTCGCGCGATCAGGAAGGGTCGCAGCGGGATTGTGCCCCCGAACCCCACGCCGAACATGAGCGCAAATGCGCCAACGAGCACAATGTCCGATGAATCGATGGCCGGCAGAAAGGCGAGCGCGACGCACTGGAGCGCGAACAGCCCGACGATGAGCGCGCGGTAGTCCACGATGTCCGCCAGGGCGCCCGAGCCAATGCGGCCGATGCCGCTCAGGAGGAACACGAGCCCCACGATGGTGGCGGCCTGAGTCGTCCCGTACCCGACGCGCTCCAGCAGGGGGATCAGGTGAACCATGAGGCCGCTGATCCCCACGAACTGCGCCCCGAATAGAATCGTGATGACCCAGAAGGACCGGGTGCGTAGCGCCTGCCCCGGGGAGAACTGCGCGGAGTCCCACCCAGCCTGGCGGATGGGAACGCCGGCATCGTCGGTCGGTTCCTCCAGGTCCCCGTCGGGAAGCTGGCCGTACTTGTGTGGTGACGACCGCGCCACCAACGAGAGGGGAAGCCCGACGATCAGCAGCCCAACGCCGAACACGCGAAGCGCCCCGCGCCAGCCCAGGGCCTCCTCCAGGACCGCCGCCACGATGATGAACGGGCCGCCCACCACCGGCCCGTTCATCGCGAGGCCCAGGGCCCGGCCCCGCAGTCGCCGAAACCAGTTGGCCACCGCCACCGGCCACGATACGCCGTGGGAGGCGCCCGTGGCTCCGAGGGCCGCGATCAGGAACGCCGCATAGAACGTCCAGATCGAGTTGATGAAGCCCAGCAGGATCAGGCCGACGCCGCCCAGCGCCACGCCCAGTAGAATGATCGGTCGCGGGCCCCACCGGTCCACGAGGAACCCCGCCGCCGGCGCGAGGATGCCCGATTCGAGCTGGCGCAGCGAGAAGGCGCCGGATGTCACCGCCCGGCTCCACCCGAACTCCCGGACGATGGGAAGGAAGAAGACCTGGAATCCCTGGAAGAACGATACCGAGAGGTAGAAGTTGACGGCGATGCTCGCCGCCACGATGTACCACCCATAGAAGACGCGAGGGCGACGAGTCACGATTCGGGGAGATGCCAAGGAGTACCCCACTGGCTCAGCTTTCGGCGAGGCCCGGAGACGAGGCATCGGCAATGATACCATACCCGCGCGTCGGCGCTTCCCCCCTCCTTCCGCGGGATGCCAGTGACGGGTGACCCTGCATTCGATACGGGTGACGATGTATCATAGAACCACATCGGGAGACCGCATCGCGGGCGGCAATGGTGGCGACTCCTGCCCCCGCGACCGTCGCCTGCAGCCATGACAAGGGAGACGCAAGTGAGCAAGACGCCGAGTGTTGCCTACAGTGTGACCATCAGAGCAGAGTACGCGAATCAGCCGGGGATGCTGGGCCAGGTGTCGTCGGCCATCGGCGCGGCGGGGGGAGACATCACGGCGGTGGACATCGCCTCCTCCGACGGACGTCGCATCGTGCGCACACTCACGCTCAACGCCAGTGACCAGGCGCACGTCCGGCGAATCACCCGCGCGGTCCGCAAGGTCGCGGGCGTCAGGGTGCTGGGCGTGACCGATGAGGTGTTCCGCGTCCACAGCGGAGGCAAGATAGAGGTCCGATCCAAGGTGGATGTCCGCAATCGCAACGACCTTTCGCTGGTCTACACCCCCGGCGTGGGCCGCGTGTCGATGGCCGTTCACGACGACCCGGACAGCGTCTGGTCGTCGACCATCAGGGGCAACTCGGTCGCGGTGGTCTCGGACGGCACCGCGGTCCTGGGGCTGGGGGACATCGGGCCGGAGGCGGCCATGCCCGTGATGGAAGGCAAGGCGATGCTCTTCAAGCAGTTCGCGGGCATCGACGCCTGGCCCATCTGCCTGGCGACGAAGGATCCGGACCGGATCGTCGAGACCGTGCTGAACCTGGCGCCCACCTTCGGGGGCGTCAACCTGGAGGACATTTCCGCGCCCCGCTGCTTCGACATCGAGGAGCGGCTGCGGGAGGAGCTTCCCATCCCGGTGATGCACGACGACCAGCACGGCACCGCGGTGGTCGTGCTCGCGGGCCTGCTCAACGCCCTGCGGGTGGTGGGCAAGCGGATCGAGGACATCAGGGCGGTGGTGCTCGGGGCGGGCGCCGGGGGCTCGGCATGCGCGCGCATCATGCTCGCCGCCGGGGCTCGCAATGTGGTGGTCCTGGACCGCCAGGGCATCCTCACGCGGCGCCGCGAATACCCCGACAACCCCATGAAGCGGTGGCTTGCCGAGCAGACCAACCCCGACAACCTGGAGGGCGGACTGGACGAGGCCATCACCGGGGCCGACTTCTTCCTGGGCCTGTCCGGTCCAGGCCTGCTTTCGCGGAACCAGGTGGCGCGGATGGCCGCCGATGCCGTCGTGTTCGCACTCTCGAACCCGGACCCGGAGGTTCATCCCGACGAAGTCGGGGGCCTGGTCCGCGTGATGGCGACCGGCCGCTCCGACTTCCCCAACCAGGTCAACAACGCCCTGTGCTTCCCCGGCGTCTTTCGCGGCGCTCTGGACGTCCGGGCAAGCGGCATCAACGAAGAGATGAAGCTCGCGGCCGCCCACGCCATCGCCGCCATCGTCTCGGAGAAGGAGCGGTGCGAGGAGTACGTCATCCCGAGCATCTTCAACCCGGCCGTCGCGCCGGCAGTGGCGCGCGCCGCATCGGATGCGGCGATACGGACGGGCGTCGCTCGGGCGCCGGGGGGCCGCGGGGGTCGGGGGCGGGCCGCGCCGCGCAGGTGAGCCACCAGCGGCTCGCCGGGCTCGGAATGAGCCGAGTTCATTGCAATCGGGATGCCCCGGCCGTCATCGAGACCCAATCGGGAGGACTGAATGACAACTTCCAGTCGCATGTCCATGTCGTTGGGCGAGGCGATCTTCACCCAGCGGGCCATCAGGCGCTTCAAGCCCGACCCCATTCCTGAAGGGGACCTCCAGGACATAATGGAGGCCGCGATCCGGGCGCCCAGCGGGGGCAACAGTCAGCCGTGGCACTGGATCCTGATTCGAGACGCCGAGGTCCGGCGCCAGCTTGGCGATCTCTACAAAGAGGCCTGGTGGGCCAAGAGGCGGGACGCCGGCATTAAGGGGCCTGAGGACATCCCGGCGGGCAAAGGCGTGACGCAGTCCGCAATGAGGCTGGCGGATGAGATCGGTGAAGCGCCGTGCATCGTCATCCTCTGCGCCACTTCCAAGGGGGCGGGGCCGAGAGAGTCCGTGATCCCCGCGGCCCAGAACCTGCTGCTCGCGGCGAGGTCCTTCGGTGTTGGCGGGACTATCACGACTCTCCATCCACTGGTTGAGGAGCGAGTGGGCCGTCTCCTGGGCATCCCAGAGGCCGCGCAGATCGTCTACGCCATTCCAATCGGGTTCCCGCGCGGCGAGTTCGGCGGGGCTCAGCGCAGGCCGCTGGTTGAGGTGTGCTCCTACGATCGGTGGGAGCGTTCGCCGGAGGAGTAGCGGCGGGGCATGGGCGCCCTGCGAGAGCAGGAGGGGGCACTCTACCCACCGTCCCCGCCTCGGTGGCCGCGACCCCAAACCTTCCTGCGCGCCCTGGGAAGGATGCGAGCGGCTCCCTCCCTCACCCTCCCCGGGGGTCTGGGGGGTACCCCCCAGAAGTAAGGTTCGGGTGGGTGGGTGGGAAAGACTACGTCACTCTGAACCGGGCCGTCCGCCCGCACGTGCCACGCGGTGTTCCTGAGCTGGCCCGGAGCCTGCTCGCCCGCACGTGGACCCACGGCGTCGCGCGCAAGGACACTGCCCCCGCCTCGGCGGTTGGAAGTCCGATGCCGCGCACCCGGCGACTTGACGCTCCAAGCCCCAGCGCGAACGCCGCCACCGCCGCTCCGCCGACGGCCACCGCGAACGGCGCGCTCACCAGATCCGCGACAAACCCCGATTGGACCGCGCCCAGCGGCAGCAAGCTCCACGTCATCCCGTAGATTCCCATCACCCGGCCGCGGAGCCGGTCCGGCACCCGAGCCTGCAGTGTGGTCATCACCAGAACCATGTAGAGGGTGCTGCTGGACCCCATGAGAAAGAGGATCACCAGCGACAGGGGGTAGCTGCGAGAGAGGGCGAACGCGATCAGCAGCAGTCCGAACGTGGTCGCACCGCCGATCAGCAGCGGACCCTTCCACCGAGTCTTCCCCAGCGCCGCCGCCACGAACGTCATTCCCAGTGCCCCAATTCCCGAGGCGGCATGGAGGTACCCGAACCCCTCCGAGCCCACCCCCAGGATGTCCTCCGCGAATATCGGCAATAAGAAGATGAACGACATCCCGAAGAAGCTGTTGAAGAAGGTCAGGCCGATGAGGAACGCGAATACCCCGTTCCCTCGGATGAAGCCGATCCCCTCGCCCATGCTCTTCAGGACATTCATGGCGGGTCCCCGCTCGATGGGCGGCACTCGGATCGCCGAGAGCATCCCCACCATGATCAGGAATCCCAGGGCGGCCAGGTAGTACGCCGCCGCCGCTCCGCCGGCCCTCGCGATGACCACCCCGCCAATCGCCGGTCCGATGATCCGCGTTCCCTGCCAGATCGAGGTGTTCAACGCCACGGCGTTCATCAGATCGTCGCGGTGGATCAAGTGAGGATAGAGCGACTGCCGGGAGGGCGTATCGAAAGCCAGAACCGCGCCGCTCACGAACGCCACCACCAAGAGGTGGGCCACCGTGACAGCCTCCATCGCGGCTAGGGTGGCTAGACTTGCGATGAGAAGGGCGGACGTGCCCTGCGTCACGATGAGCAGGCGGCGCTGGTCGAACCGGTCCGCCACCACGCCGCCGAACAGGTTGAGCACGATGGTCGGCACCGCGGTCACCAGCCCCAGGAGCGCGAGGTAGCGGGCCGACTCCGTGAGATCGTACACCAGCCAGGTGTGGGTCACCTGGAGCAGCTGGAACCCGAGCACCGACATCAGCAATCCAGACCAGAACAAACGGAAGTCCCGGTACCGGAATGCCGGAGGGACGGGCAGCCGACCGGCCAGGCCTGGGAACGCCGGCGTCTTCATCCCACCTCCGTGGATGCGACCGATGACCTCGCTCCGGGGTCCGTGTCCGCCGGCCGAGCGCCGTTTGGCCACCGCCTTCGCGGCGAGTTCCCGTGATCCCCGACCCCGTTCGCCCTGAGCTTGTCGAAGGGCGCGTGGGTGTCGTGGTTCGACAAGCTCCGCACGGGCGGGCAGGGCGTGCCCTGCACCCACTCTCGGCGCGTGTTGCCAGCGCCGCTCTTTGGAGGGTCGTCCGATCGGGGCGCCAACCGCGTTGGGCGTTCGTGGCTATGCGAGCCGGTCCCGAGCACGCCTATCACGGCTCCCCGCCCCCGGTGGGCCCGCCTTCGGTGGCGTCCGCTGAGGGGGGCGACTCGGGGGAAGCCTCGTCTCGGTAGACCCCGCGGTATTCCGGCGGCAGCAGCGCCGCGACCCGTCTCATCACCTCGTCCGCCAACGACTCCCACCCCTCGCGGCCCTGCCGCCCCTCGGGCGGCGACAGCACGAACGGCGCTCCAACGCGGATGGTGAGGCGGCCGGTCGGCACGGCGACGCGCCACAGGGGGCCCAGCCGTTCCGTGCCCGTGATCGCTACCGGGAGGATTGGGGCCTGCGTCCGGGCAGCCAGGAGCGAGATGCCCGGCATCGGCTTCTGTATGCCTCTCCCAGGGTTGCGGTGCGCTTCTGGGAAGAACGCCAGAGCGTCGCCCTGGCGAAGGACCTGCCGCGCCCACATGAACGCCTGCACGTCCTGGCCATCGCGGTCCAGGGGATGGGCGCCGTAGGCTCGGAGGAAGGTGCTCACCACTGGTACAAAAGCCCCAGCCTTGGACAGGTAGCGGAGCCGCCTGGGGATGCTGGCCGCCAGCAGGGGCGGGTCCACGTTGCTCAGGTGGTTCGCCACCACGATCAGGGGCCCAGACGGCGGCACGTGTTCCAGGCCTTCCACGCGCCACGTGCTGAAGGCCCGGAGCGCCCCCTGCATCATGACGCGGCAGACGCGATAGACGCGGTCCTCCATGCTACGCGTCCGCCTTGACCAGAGCCAGAACGCGTTCGACGACCTCGTCCAGCGACACGCCTTCCGTGTCCATGAAGTGGGCGTCGTCGGCGGGGCGGAGGGGCGAGGCGGCTCGCTGGGTGTCCGCGCGGTCGCGGGCCTCGATCTCCCGCTGGACCTGGTCCAGGCTGGTTTGCCCGCCGGCCGCCACGAGCTCCAGGCGTCGCCGACGCGCTCGCTCCGCCACCGAGGCTTGAAGGTAAAGCTTCACGTCCGCTTCGGGGAGGATCACGGTGCCGATGTCGCGGCCCGCCATGACTACGCGCCCCACGTCCGCCAGCGCCCGCTGAGTCGCGACGAGGGCTTGCCGCACGCCCGCTACGCGGGAGGTCCGTGACACGATGCCCTCAACTTCTGGGTCCTTGAGGGAATCCGTGGCGTCATCGCCGTCGACCAGCACCCGCTCGCCCTGGGCGGGCTCGGTGACCTCGATGCGAAGGCCTTCCGCGAGGGCGGTGAGGGCCGACTCGTCGTCGGGCGGGATGCCGCGCTGGACGGCGGCCCAGGCCACGGCGCGGTAGAGGAGGCCAGTGTCCAGGAAGTGGAACCCGAGGGCGGCGGCCACGCTCCGACCCACGGCCGTCTTGCCGGACGCCACTGGGCCGTCGATGGCGATGGTCGTGGCGGCGCGTGGGGTGGTCACGGCTCGCCCCGGTCGCCGCCGATAGTTGCCGAGAGGGACGTGGCTACCGCTTTGCCTTCCACTGGTCGTAGCCGATCCCCATCATGTTCAGAACCGTGTTGAACGTCAGCACGCCCGCGAACGCCAGGATGCCCGCGAACCAGGCGGCCAGGCCCCAGCGGACGTCCAGGTCCCCCAGCGCGGCGTCCATCACCAGCGCTAGGGTGCCCAGCCCCGCAATGACGACGAGGTTGGCCGCCGTCCACCGATACCCCGCTCCGGGGCTGTCACGGAACCAACGATAGAATTGAAAGCGCCAGCTCACTCGGCCCTCCTGTGGGTCCCGGTCTCCAGAGGCGGTGTGGGACCGGGCACTAGCATACTCAAATGTGAACGCGCCCGCAACTTGACACCGCCACGAGCGCGCCGATACCATCGCTTCACCACCTCGTCGGGAGCGCCGATGGCCCAGGATAGTGCCGCCCTTCTTCGTACGCCGCTCCACGAGACCCACCGCGGATTGGACGCCCGCTTGGTCCCGTTCGCCGGCTGGGAGATGCCCCTCCAGTACGCCGGCATCCTGGCGGAGGTCCGAGCGGTGCGCACGGCCCTCGGCCTATTCGACGTCTCCCACATGGGCCGTCTGCGCTTCGAAGGTCCGGGTGGCGTCGCCCTCCTGGACCGGCTGCTGACCGCGCCCGTGCGCGCCTTGGCGCCGGGTCGGGCGCGCTACTGCTTCCTTCTGAACGACGATGGTGGGATCATCGACGACGTGGTCGTCTACCGCCTCGCTCCCACCCCCGAGGTCGAAGAGCGACTGATGGTGGTGTGCAACGCATCGAATCGCGGGGCCGTCGTGGCGTGGATCGGGAACCACTGGGGGGACGAGCCGGAGCTGACCCTCTGCGACCTCACGCTGGAGACCGCCATGGTGGCCGTCCAGGGTTCCGGGGCCGCCGCGGCCCTCGACTCGCTGCTCGGTCCCGGCGGTCCGTCGGGGCTGCGGCCGTTCGGGGTGGAGGAGCGCTCGGCCCGCCTCGGCGATGTGACAGACCCCGTGCCCGTGCTGGTCAGCCGCACGGGGTACACCGGCGAGAACGGCTTCGAGGTCGTCGTTCCCGGCGAGGCCGCCGGAGCGCTGTGGCGTGCGCTCATGGAGCTTGGGGGCGTGCCGTGCGGGCTCGGGGCCAGGGACGTGCTGCGGCTGGAGGCGGGCCTACGGCTCCACGGGACCGACATGGACGCGGCGGCCACCCCTCTGGAGGCCGCGCTGGAGCGGTTCGTCTCGATGGACAAAGAGGGGGGGTTCGTGGGGCGGGATGCGCTCGCACGGCAGGCGGCCGGGGGCCTTCGGCGCACGCTCGTGGGGTTCGTTATGCGCGACCGGGCGATCCCCCGGCACGGGTACGCGATTCAGGCCGTGGAGGGTGGTCCGCGGGTTGGCGAGGTGACCTCCGGCAGCCACTCTCCTACCCTTGACAGTGACATTGGGATGGGCTATGTTCCCGTCGAGCTTGGCGACCCTGGGACCCCCATCGTCGTGGACATCCGGGGTCGTCCCGCGCTGGCCGATGTCGTGGCCCTTCCGTTCTACCGGCGGCGCTCCGTGAGCTGATGGGGCGCGTGCCGACGCAGAGAGGCGGTTCCGATGACGACGACCCCTACCGACCTGCGATACACCCGCGAGCACGAGTGGGTTCGCCAGGCCGGAGACGGCACGGTGGTGGTGGGGATCACCTACTTCGCCCAGGAGCAGCTTGGGGACGTGATCTACGTCAGCCTGCCGGCAGTGGGGGCCGAGGTCAAGCAGCACGGGACCATGGGGGAGGCGGAGTCGGTCAAGGCGGTCTCGGACCTGTTCTCGCCCCTTAGCGGCGAGGTGACGGAGGTCAACGGCGCTCTGGTGGACCACCCGGAGGTCGTCAACGCGGACCCGTACGGCGAGGGTTGGATGATCCGGGTGCGTCTGGCGGACGAGGGCGAGCTGGCCGGCCTGCTCACGGCCCCGGAGTACGACGCGTTCGTGGCGGCCGAAGGCCACTAGACCGCGATGGCGGACACATTCCTCCACCCGTACCTGCCCCACACGGACGAGCAGCGCCGGACGATGCTGCGCGCCGTGGGCGCCGCCTCCGTCGACGATCTGTTCGACGACATCCCCGCTGCCTTTCGTGACCCGGACGTGGCGCTGCCCCCTCCCCTGAGCGAGCTCGAGCTGCTCCAGGAGCTTGGGGAGCTAGCTGAGCGCAACCTGGTGCCGGGCGTCGCGCCGTGCTTCCTCGGCGGCGGCGCCTACAGCCACTTCATTCCCAGCGCCGTTTCCGCCCTGGTCTCTCGTGGCGAGTTCCTTACCGCCTACACCCCGTACCAGCCCGAGGTGAGCCAGGGAACGCTCCAGGCAACCTACGAGTTCCAGTCGCTCGTCTGCCAGCTTACCGGGATGGAGGCGGCGAACGCGGGGATGTACGACGGAGCGACGGCCCTGGCCGAGGCTGCGCTCATGGCCTGCCGTGTCACCCATCGGTACAAGGTGGCGACCCTGGACACCGTCAGCCCTCGATACCGGGAGGTCCTGCGGCTCTACCTGGTGCCACAGGGCGTGGAGATCGTCGTCGTGCCGAGGAGCGACCCGGCGGTGGACGGGGAGACTGCGTGCCTCCTGGCCCAGTACCCGGACAGCCTTGGCGCGGTCCCGGACCTGGACGCTCTGACGCGGATGGCCCACGCCCAGGGCGCGCTAATCGCCGTGAGCGCCTACCCGGTGGCGCTTGGTATGCTGCGGGCGCCCGGCGACTACGGAGTGGACATAACGACCGGCGAGTGCCAGCCGATGGGGGTCGGCCTCAGCTACGGCGGACCGTACGTGGGCATGTTCGCGTGCCAGGACCGATACCTGCGCCAGACCCCCGGCCGCATCGTCGGCAGGACGGTGGACGGAGGCGGCCGGCCGGGGTACGTACTGACGCTCCAGACCCGGGAGCAGCACATCCGCCGTGAGCGGGCCACCTCCAACATCTGTACATCGGAAGCCCTCATCGCCACGTCCGTCGCTGTGTACCTGGCGGCGCTGGGGCCTCGGGGGCTGCGGCAGGTCGCGGAGCTTTGCTACCAGAAGGCCCACTACGCCGCCGCCCGCATCTCGGAGCTGCCCGGATACGATGTACACCCCCAAATCGCGGATGGCCGCACAGCGGAAGAGACCCCGGTGTGGTTCAACGAGTTCGTGGTTCGCGGCCCCATGCCGGCCGCCGACCTCAATCGACGGCTGCTTCGACGGGGCATCATCGGTGGGCTCGACGTGAGCGACCAGGTCCCAGGCGGCATGCTCCTGTGTGCAACCGAGATGAACAGCCGAGCGGAGATCGACGGCCTGGTGGACGCCCTCGCGGCCGTCGCGGGAGAGGGGTAGCGGCAGGTGACCGAGGAGACACGAGCGATGCCAGCCACGGGCGCGGGCCACCCGATGCTCTGGGGCCTCAGCGCGCCCGGTCGGACCGGGGTGCGTCTGCCCGAGTGCGACGTGCCCACGCAGCCGCTGCCGCCGGAGTCGATGCTGCGGGACGGGCTCGCGCTGCCGGAGGTCTCGGAGCTCGATGTTGTGCGGTACTTCACCGGCCTCTCGCAACGCAACTTCTCCGTGGACACCAACTTCTACCCGCTGGGCTCCTGCACCATGAAGTACAACCCCAGGGTGAACGAGCAGGCGGCGTCGCTCCTCGGCTTCGCGGCTCTCCACCCGCTACAGGCGGAAGAGTCGGCGCAGGGGGCTTTGGAGCTGATGCACCGGCTCCAGGAGTGCCTGGGCGCGGTCACTGGGATGCCCGACTGCAGCCTTGCCACGCTGGCCGGCGCGCATGGCGAGTTGGCTGGGGTGCTCATGATCCGGGCGCACCACCTCTCGAGAGGCGATACGGCCCGGAAGGTGATGCTGATCCCCGACAGCGCCCACGGGACCAACCCGGCATCGGCTGCGATGGCGGGATTCCAGGTCGAGACCGTGCCTTCGGACGCTCACGGCAACATGGACCTGGAAGCTCTGCGCGGCCTGGCCGACGACCGCCTTGCGGGCGTGATGATCACGCTGCCGAGCACGCTGGGCCTATTCGACACGGGGATCGTCGAGGTATGCGAGACAGTGCACCGCGCCGGCGGGCTGGTGTATGGCGACGGCGCGAACATGAATGCGCTGCTGGGTCGCGCGCTGCTGGGCGACCTGGGATTCGACGTGATCCACCTGAACCTGCACAAGACCTTCAGCACACCCCACGGCGGAGGCGGGCCGGGATCGGGGCCGGTGTGCGCGGGGCCGACGCTCGCTCCATACCTGCCCTCGCCCATCGCCGTC
Organism: uncultured Dehalococcoidia bacterium; assembly: GCA_964436745.1. Lineage (GTDB taxonomy): Bacteria > Chloroflexota > Dehalococcoidia > Lucifugimonadales > UBA1127 > CAYTEC01. Next base: position 22,798 of record CAYTEC010000004.1, read on the forward strand.
CGCGAACCGGGGGACGACGGCGACCGCTTCCGCCTGGCATCGCCGGAAGCCTCGATCGGCAAGGCGGCGGCCTTTCACGGCAACTTCGGCGTGCTGGTGCGGGCGTACGCCTACATCCGAGCGCTGGGCGCGGAGGGGCTGCGCCAGGCGAGCGCCGACGCGGTCCTCAACGCGAACTACCTGCTGGCTGCGCTCCGGGGCGACTACCATCTGCCCTACGACCGGGGCTGCATGCACGAGGTGGTTGTGTCGGCGCGGGGGCAGAAGGCGAGCGGCGTCCGCGCCCTGGACATCGCCAAGCGGATGATCGACTACGGCGTCCACCCACCGACGATGTACTTCCCGCTGATCGTCGACGAGGCGTTGATGATCGAGCCCACGGAGTCGGAGAGCAAGGAGACGCTGGACGCGTTCATCGAGGTGATGCGGGCCATCGCGCGCGAGTCGGCGGAGACGCCGGAAGTTGTGCGGGAGGCCCCCCACCACACCCCCGTGGGGCGGCTGGACGAGGCGCTGGCGGCTCGACGGCCCGACCTGCGATGGACGCCCGCGGGCTAGGGCATCGTTGACAGGGGGCGCGGCGCGTCCCTAGAATGGATGCGGTGCGGGCGTAACTCAGTGGTAGAGTCCCTGCTTCCCAAGCAGGTTGTCGTGGGTTCGAATCCCATCGCCCGCTCCACCACGAGTGTCCGCTACGGTTAGAGCGCACCCGCGTTGTCTCCGGCGGCTTGGCGATACATCCCTCAGGTTCCGCCACAGCTCCCACTCATCCGGACTGGCCGCATCCGCCCTCTCCCCGCCCGACGAACCGCTTGGTCACTCGGCAGTCCCGGGTCCGGGTAGGAGGGGGGGCCGTCCCGAGGATTGCCAGTGGATAGTGGGGTTTGGCCGGACATGTGGCCTGCCCCCCGAAAACTAGTCCAGGAGTAATGTTAGACCTGGACAGGAAAGGGGGGCAGGCCAGTCTCAAGTTCAGTGGCCAACGCGTCCCTCTCGGCCACCTTGTCGGCCAGCCGGCTCGTGGTGGTCTCAAGTTCAGTGGCCAACGCGTCCCCCTCGGCCACCTTGTCGGCCAGCCGGCTCGTGGTGGTCTCAAGATCAGTGGCCAACGCGTCCCTCTCGGCCACCTTGTCGGCCAGCCGGTCCGTGGTGGTTTCAAGCTCAGTGGCCAATGCGTCCCTCTCGGCCACCTTGTCGTTCAGCTGGCCCGTGGTGGTCTCAAGTTCAGTAACCAACGCGTCCCTCTCGGCCACCTTGTCGGCTAGTTGCCCCCTTGTGCGAAGGAGATCCGTGGCCAATCTTTCTGTTTCTGTGACCGCGACCACCAACTCAGAGTTGGTGGAGTCCAAACTAGACCGAGTATCTGTCAGCTGTCACGCTAGCGTTCCACAAACCGCGAGTAAGACCGCCACCGAAGTGACCATGAGCACTGTGATGCGCATCTTGGGTCTCCTCTCTCCGCCAAGTGCGTGAGCCCTCGTCGTTTCCAAGCGCGGTGCCGATGATGCCGCTCGAGAGGCCCCAGCTCCGCACCAGGGCGGCCACGATCGTCGCGTCGTCGCCGATGTGGTTCCAGGACCCACGGATGTAGTCCCCGGTGTTGGGGACTGGCGGACGGTCAACCATGAAGTTGTTGAACCAGGTGAGCATCCCGAACGCCACGACATCCGGTCCGGGATGGGTGCCTGCGGCGCCAACTGACGGATGAGTCATGGGCTCCTGCCTATGGACGCGCCAAAGCGCCGTTCCGCCCGCTTGTCGTGACCTCCGCGCCCATGCCCGCATCGCCCTTCTGCGCTATCGTTGCCATTCAGTTGCCGGTGGCCACAGGTGGTCCCAACGGGGCACGCTGGCTGGTCGTCGGGTCGAAGAAAGGTCAGTTGGCTCGGCCGATGTCGGCTTGCCCAGACCCATGCCCTGCCGACGGTGGCAACTAGGTATCACAGCGGGGTGTCCAAGTCAAATCGCGGGGATGGGGCCCTGGGCAGTCCCCTCGCACATCCGCGGCGATGCGGACCGCCCTGCGTCCGCTGGGAAGCGCGGTGGGGAGCGAATCGTGCCGGCCGTGTGGGCGGCGGCCTCGCGGCGGGTCAGTCGGGGGAAGTGAGGCGGTACACCCGGCCGTCGAATGCGAGGATGTACAGTTCGCCGTCCGGTCCCTCTCCGAACGAAGGGATCTGGAGCCCCGTGTCCGCGACGAGCGCCCGCTCGGCAACCTCCCGGCCGTCGAACCGAAGCGCCCAGACCTGCCCGCCGCAGAAGTCGGCGTAGACGTAGGCCCCGGCGAGGGCCGGCAGCCGGCTGCCCCGGTAGACGTAGCCGCCGGTGACCGAGCACGTGCCTCGCTCCAGGGGGTACTCCACCACCGGCGGAAGCATGTCCGAGCGGTCGCACGCGCTCCGGGAGGGCGGGTAGCAGTGGCTCCCCTCAGCAACGTTCCAGCCGTAATTGCCGCCCGGCACGATCAGATCGATCTCCTCGTACGCGTTCTGGCCAACGTCGCCCGCCCACAGGTCGCCGGTTGCCCGGTCGAAGGAGAACCGCCAGGGGTTGCGCAATCCGTAGGCCCACACCTCGTTTCGCGCGCCCGGATCGCCGACGAACGGGTTGCCCGGCGGAATCGTGTAGCCTCGGGCGTCATCGGCCGCCGATGGGTCGATGCGAAGGATCGCGCCCAGCATCGTGCCGGGGTCCTGTCCGTTGCCGAGAGGGTCGCCGCCGGCGCCGCCATCCCCAAGGCCGATGTACAAGAAGCCGTCCGGTCCGAAGGCGATGTTCCCCCCGTTGTGGTTCGGGTACGGCTGAAGCGCCTCCAGGATCAGTCTTTCGCTGGCCGGGTCGGCAAGGCCGGAGTCGTCGCCCCGCGCCGCGAAGCTGGAGACGACCGAGCGTCTGGGCCCTGAAGCGGTGTACGAGACGTAGAACCGGCCGCTGGTGGCGTATTCCGGGCCGAAGGCCAGCCCCAGCAGACCCTCCTCGTTGCCGGTGGCGTTCACTCGGTCGCGGATGTCCAGGAACTCCGTCGGCTCCGCGTCCCCATCGGGGTCGAACACCATGACCAGGCCTTGCTGAAGGGCCAGGTAGAGGAGGCCCGCGCCGTCCCCGGCGTGGGTAAGGACCACCATCCTGGGCAGGTCTACGTTGGGGAACGCCACCTCGACGCCCATGGAGCGGAGGGGTGCGGCCGTTGGGGTCGCCGCGTCGGCTGCCGTGGGGAGCGTGGGCTCGGGCGGCGCCGGTGGGGTGGGGGTTTCCGCAGCGCTCTCGCCCGTGGGGACGGCGGCCAGGGGCTCCTGGGGGCCGGGCTGGCCGCACGCCGCCAGGGCCGTCAGACCGAACGCCAGGGAGGCTAGCACCCGCAATGATTTGGGCATCAGTCAAGGATAGCGAGGCAGGGCCGCGCGCTCAAGGTGGTGGGCGCGGACGAAGCTCTGGCGGACGCCCCTAACCCTTGTCAAGCCCCTTACTTTCTGATAGCATCCTCCCTGTTACCCTGTAGTGAGCGGAGGGAGCGATGAACTTCGAGGTGATGTGTCCGCGCTACCAGGCCGCCATGGCGATCCTGGGTAGGAAGTGGACCGGGCTGATCCTGCGTTCGCTCATGGGGGGGCCGCGCCGGTTTACCGAAATGGCCGCCTACGTGCCCGGCCTGAGCGACCGTCTGCTCTCCCAACGGCTCCACGAGCTGGAGGAGGCGGGCATCGTGGCGCGGCGAGTGTACTCGGAGCGCCCCGTGCAGGTCGAGTATTCCCTCACGTCCCAGGGCCAGGCGCTGCGGGAGGTCGTCGAGGCCGTCCAGCGCTGGGCCGACCACTGGGGCCCGCGGCCCGCGGAAGCCGCGACCGGAAGCAACGGCCGCGATGTGCCTGCCGAGGCCTTGGTCCGCTAGGTGTCCCAACGGCGTGTGTCGCCGCCCGGCGATTCGATCCCCCGGGGCAGTCCGCGTGGGTTCGCGCGTCACGGGTAAGATTTGGAGGAAGAGCCGATGGAGTTGCCGGTCGTATTCACCCTGGTGGCTTGCCCCGCGTGCGACGCCCTCAAGTCGTCTTGGGCCGAGCAGAGCATCGAGTACGAGGAGCGCCGCGTGGATCTGCGGCAGGAGTGGATGGACGAGGCGCGCACATACGGCGACGTGGTCCCGATCGTGGTCTACCCGGACGGGCGGGTGGAGGAGGGGTTCCCCGGGGTGATGGGCTGACACATCGGCTAGCGGGCCGTGGGCCCGCTTTCAGTGAGGCTCGCTCGCGTGAGTGGGCCTGTGTCTGGTGCGAACGATGCCGGAGATTCGGGAGGACAACATGGCTGACAAGACGAGCGTGGTGACAGCGGAGCGATTCGCGCAGGGACTCTCGTACGAGACCTACCTGGCGCAGATCAACGTGAACAAGGACCGGTTCGAGCTGTACAACGAGACTGCGAAAGAGGCTCTGGTCGACGAGGACGTGGCCTTCTTCCGCGAAGCTGCTGAGCGCCCGGGCGGCGCGGCCAAAGTGCTGGTGATCGGCGAGGACTGGTGCCCCGATGTCTTCCGAGGGATGCCGCTGATGGCTCGCATCGCCGAGGTAGCCGGGATGGAGATGCAGGTCTTCCCCCGGGACACACACATGGACATCATGAACGAGTTCCTCAACAAGGGTGAGTTCCTGTCCATCCCGGTCTTCGTGTTCTACACGAAGGACCAAGAGTACCTCTGCCACTGGATCGAGCGGCCGGTCCAGGCCAACGAGGAGATGCCTCGCATCAGGGAGCAGGTCCAGCAAGAGTTGGCTGGAAAGGACGAGCAGGAGGTCCGCCAGGAGTCTCGGGCCCGGACCAACGCCCGGTTCCCGGCCTGGCAGCGTGCCTCCGTCCTGGAGCTGCGCGACCTGTTGTCGAACGCCATTGGTGGGTGACTCGGGGCCCCTTCCCCGGGCGCTAGCTGGAACCCCTTCGAGGCCGGGAGGCGTCCCGGCCTTGACCGTCGCGCGCCACGCGCCAACCCGGTCGACCGGACTGTGGTCGCCGCGTGCGAGCCGTACCGGGACCGAGCTGGGGCTCGTGGCTCGATGACGCGGCTGGAGATGTAGGTATATGGAAGACCCCGGGATGCGGAGGAATCGGCGCACGGAGGCCCGACCCGACTCGAACGGATCCAGCGCGGGTCCGCCCGGCGGGCCGGGGATGCCTGGCGGCATGGGGGCTCGCGGCGGTATGGGGGCTTCGCCGCTGCGCTCTCGCGCCGGCATCAAGCGGACCTTCGAGTCTCTCGGGCACGCGGGGTACCGGAACCTCTGGATCGGGCTCATGCTGCAGATGGGCGCAATGCAGATGCAGATGCTGGCCCGCGGGTACTTCGTATACGAGCTGACCGGCTCCCCCGCCCTGCTTGGGGTGGTCACGGCGGCGGCGGCCATACCCGCGCTGATCTTCGGGCTCTTTGGCGGCGTGCTGGCGGACCGGGTGGAGAAGAAGAAGATCATCCAGGCGGGGCAGGTGATCTCCGTCCTCCTCGCGCTCTTCGTCGCCGTGTCCATCACCACGGGCACCGTAACTTGGCAGCACCTGCTCGTCGCATCCGTCGTCCAGGGAACCGTCATGCCCCTGATGATGCCGGCGCGGCAGGCGATCATCCCGCAGCTTGTGGGGCGGGAGCGGATGATGAACGCCGTGGCCCTCAACTCCATGGCGATGAGCCTGACGACGATGGTGGCGCCGGCGCTCGCGGGGGGGATCATCTCGGGGATCGGGATCGGCGCGACGTACTATCTCATTGCGGGAATGAACGTGCTGGCCATCGTGTTCACGCAGCTCCTTCCGCGGCTCCAGGCGGGCGCCGCCAGGCCAGCGAGGTCCCCTCTCGGCGACCTGGCCGACGGCCTGCGATACGTCCGTGCCAACGGCACCCTGGTGATGCTTCTGCTCCTGGGGTTCTCCACGATGGTCCTGGCGATGCCCATCCGCTTCATCCTCCCCATCTTCGCGCGGGATGTGTTCGAGGTCGGATCGAGCGGGCTGGGCGGTATGATGAGCCTGATGGGCCTGGGCAGCCTGGGCGGGGCGCTGGCTATCGCGTCCGCCGGCAAGCTGGCGCGCCGAGGGTTCCTGCTGGCAGCCGCCGGCCTGGTTTCCGGGGCGTTCCTGTTGGGCTTCGCGGCCGTGTCCGAATTCGCGCCCATGTACTACGCGGGCCTGGTGTTCATGGCTCTCATCGGCATGGTCCAGTCGGCACGGATGACCCTGAACAACAGCCTGATGATGGAGTACTCCGCGGAGGAGTACCGGGGGCGGGTGATGGGCCTGTTTACGCTGAACATGGCCATCATGCCGGCGGGTGTGCTGCCGATCACCTTCGCCGTTGAGGCGATCGGTGCGCCGGGGGCGCTTGCCATCATGGCCTCCGCGCTGATGCTGATATCCGGGGCCGTGCTGGTCGGCAGCAGGGCGTTGCGACGGCTGGAGTAGGCGTCCTTCGACGGGCGGCCTGGCGCCGCCGGGCTATCCCACCCCGCGTCTCTGGTTCCGAAGGGCGAGAGGAGAATACGTAGATATGGCGTCGCAGCCGCCCCCACGGGGGAGTACGGCGAGCCACGGGCTCCTCGGCGGCGGGCTGAGGGCGTTCAGCTACAGCCAGTTCCGCGTGCTGTGGGGGGCGTCCCTCCTGTCCATCATGTCCTTCTTCATGCTGATCATCGCCCGCGGGTGGCTGATCCTAGACATGACGGACTCCCCATTCATGGTCACGGCGGTGCAGGCCGTCTCCATGGCCCCCATGATGGTGTTGCCGCCCTTCGGGGGCGTCATCGCGGACCGAATGGACCGTAGGGTCGTCCTGATCGTCAGCGATGCGGCCAACCTCGCGATCCTGCTTGCCCTGGCCATCCTGCTGCTCTTGGAGATGGCCCAGGTCTGGCACGTCTTCGTGCTGGCGGTGCTCAACGGCGTCAGCTTCTCGCTGACGATGCCGGCGCGGGCCGCCGCGGTGCCCGAACTCGTGGCGCCCGAGGATATTGCGAACGGCACGTCCATCTATTCCACGATATTCAGCACCTCCCAGCTGATCGGACCCGCCTTCGCGGGGTACCTGATGAAAATCGACCCGGAGCAATTTGGGTGGGCGTTTCTGGCGGCCTCTCTCATGCTCGTGCCAGCGATGGGGCTGCTCACCAGGCTTCGGCTGCCCCGCTCGGCCGGTGGGGGCAGGGAGTCCGTGCTGGGGAGCATCGCGGAGGGCGTCTCCTACATTAGAATGAGGAGCCTCCTGGTGGGGCTGCTTCTGCTGGGCATGGTTTTCTCCATCTTTGGGATGCCGTACCAGGCGCTCTTGCCCGTGTTCGCGCGTGATGTCCTCGGCGCCGGGCCGGACGGCCTGGGGCTGCTGGGGGCGTTCGGAGGGGCGGGAGCTATTGTGGGCTCGCTAGTGGTCGCCTACATGAGCGACCCAAGGCAGCTCAAGACCCTGATGATCTGGGGGGGGATCGGGTTCGGCGGGCTCGTGGTCGTCTTTGGCCTGTCGTCCGTCTTCGCCCTGTCGCTGATACTGTCCCTCGGGCTGGGGTTCCTCATGCAGGTGTTCATCACGGCCAACTTCGCCCTCCTGCAGGTGACTTCCCCGGAGCACGTGCGTGGGCGGGTGCTCGGCATCCGGTTCCTGGTGATGGGCCTTGGGCCGGTTGGAATCTTCGTGCTTGGGTATGTTGCCGAGGCGTTCAGCCCCCAAACGGCGCTCGCGTCTATGGGGGTGCTGGGCGTCGTGCTCACAGCCGGCGTGGTCCTCTCCTTCCCCGCCCTGAGAAGGGCCGAGAGCGAGGTGGCGGAGATGTCGGCCACGCCACCCGATGGAAGCGTGGGGGCGCCGGCCACGGAAGCCGCAGGCTAGAGTGCCGATGCTGCTTACCGACCCGACGAAGCGACGAGCCCGCTCGAGGCGGGCTCAGAATTGGACCTGGAACGGGGGACGTGCATGCCGGAGCAGATAACGTGCCACACCTTTTCGTCCCTGGGGGGCGCCTGGGAAGAGCTCCTGGGCTATTGCAAGATGGACTCCGTCTTCCTGACCCCCCGGTGGCAGCGGCTGTGGTGGGAGCACTTCGGCGTGGAGGAGGGGTTGCTGCTCCTCTCGTTCCAAGAGGGAGCTGATCCCGTCGGCATCGCTCCACTCCAGCGCCAGGGCGACACAATCTCCTTTCTGGGAGACACCGACCTGTTCGACTACCATGACTTCATCGTGCCCGCGGGCCGCGAAGAGGCCTTCTACCCGATGCTGGTGGATGCACTGGCGCGGGAATCATGGGACCGTATCTACCTGCCTTCCGTGCCGGAGGGCTCGCCGACCCTGAAGTACCTCCCAGCGCTCGCCGCCGAGCGGGGCTGGACCTGCGAGGTGGAGCGGGAGGACGTGTCGCCGGGTGTGTCCCTGCCTTCGGACTGGGAAGAGTACCTCTCGGGACTATCGAAGAAGCACCGCCATGAGCTGCGTCGGAAGTTCCGCCGCCTGCAGGCCGTGCCCTCCGTCCGGACCGAGGCGTTCTCCACCGCGGAGGCTGTCGAGGGCCGCATGGACGAGTTCTTCGCGCTCATGCGGCGGAGCATGGAGGCGAAGAGCCGGTTCCTCACGCCAGAGCGCGAGGGTTTCTTCCGGAGCATGGCCGCCGCGCTGGCCGGCGACGGCGTGGCGCAGCTTTGGTTTCTGGATGTGGACGGACGCGTGGCCGCCGCGACCCTCTGCTTCGACTATCAGGGCACGCGCTTCCTGTACAACAGCGGCTTCGACCCGGACTTCTCCGACCTGAGCGTTGGCCTCCTCCTGAAGGCCACCTGCATTCGGGACGCCATCGAGCGCGGGTTGGGCTACTTCGACTTCCTCCGCGGCGACGAACAGTACAAGTACCACCTTGGGGGCCAGGACCGAACGGTCCATCAGATGACCGTCACCCGGTAGGCCTGGACGCGGCGGGCCAGCCCTCGGGCCGCACGCGCTCAGATCTCGAATCATTGGGGCCCACCATGCGGATCCTCATCACCGGCGCCACCGGCTTCCTCGGCTCGTACCTGGCCGTCCGGCTCAAAGAGGCAGGCCACGCGGTCGCGGGGCTGTCGCGCCAGGGAGACCGGGGCCGCCGCGCGACTCACGCGCTCAGCGCCATGACCCGCTGGGATCCGGCGTCGGAGATGCCCCCGCTAGAAGCCTTGGAGGGCGTCGACGTGGTGGTCAACCTGGCGGGCGAGGGCCTGGTAGGGCGGTGGACCGCCGAGAAGAAGCGCGCCATCCGCGACAGCCGGATCCTCGGCACTCGCAATCTTGTCGCCGCTATGGCCGCCATGTCGTCGCCTCGGCCCGGAGTCCTCGTATCGATGAGCGCGTCGGGCTACCACGGCGAAGCCGGCGACGAGACCCTTGACGAGGGGTCGCCTCCCGGTGGGGGCTTCCTGGCGGGCGTGGTGGCGGATTGGGAGGGGGAGGCCGCGCGGGCGGAGGACCTGGGTGTCCGGGTGGCGCTGCTGCGGACGGGCATCGTGCTTGGGAACGGGGGGGCGCTTCGGCGGCTGCTGCCGACGGCGAGGCTCGGTCTGGGTGGGCCCCTGGGGAGCGGGCGCCAGTGGTGGTCGTGGGTCCACATCGCCGATCTCGCGGGTGCGGTGGAGCATGTCATGGGGGGGGACGTTAGCGGGCCCGTGGTGGTGGCAGCTCCGGACCCGGTCCGCCAGAGAGAATTCGCGGCCACCCTGGGGCGTGTCCTGCGTCGCCCCGCGGTGGCGCCGGTCCCCGCGTGGGCGCTTCGGCTGGGGCTGGGCGAGGTGGCGACGGAGTTGATGTGGAGCCGTCGCATGACGCCGCGGCGTCTGCTGGACACCGGGTTCGCCTTCCACTTCCCGACGCTGGAACGCGCGCTGCGTGACCTGCTGACCCCTAGCGGCGGGTGAGCGCCGCTCCGCCAGGGGAGGGTGCGCACGCTCCGGCGGCGCGCACCACATGGTACAATTCGACGGATTCATCCTCAGGCGGTGCCCATGAACCAGGCGGGTCGGCCGACGCTCCGTGCCCGGCGCCTATCTCAGGTCTTCTACGGCTGGAAGTTGGTGGGCGTCACCGTCTTCACGCTCGCGGTGGTGATCAGTCCCATCTTCCAAGGTCTGGGGACCTTCTTCGTGGCCCTGGAGCGGCAGTTCGGCTGGAGCCGCACGGCCCTCTCCGGGGCCTTCGCCCTCAGCCGCGCGGAGGGGGCGATCCTCGGTCCCGTCGAGGGCTATCTGACCGACCGGTTCGGCGCGCGCCGAATGGTCCTTGTCGGGCTGCTGGTGCTCGGGGCTGGCTTCATCGCTTTGAGCCGCATAAACGGGATCGTCGACTTCTACGTTGCCTTCCTGGTCATCACGGGGGGGGCGGGGATCGGCGGGTTCCTGCCGCTGGTGACCGCCATCAACCACTGGTTTGTGCGGCGTCGGGCCACGGCGATGGCCATCGGGATGACCGGCATCAACCTCGGTGGCTTGCTGGTGCCGGCCCTCGCCTGGTCCGTGGACTCGCTCGGCTGGCGGCCGACCTCCATGGGCCTGGGGATCGGCATCATGACACTCGCATTTCCCCTCGCGCGGCTCGTGCGCAACCGCCCCGAGGAGTACGGGCTACGCCCGGACGGCGACCCTCCCCTCCCCGCAGCGGGTGAGGGCGTCACGGCTATCGGCGACGACGGGGACGACGAGGACAGCTTCACCCTGGGCGAGGCGATCCGAACCCCCGCCTTCTGGGCCATCACCGCCGCCCACGGCTTCTCCGCCGTGGCTGCCGTGACCGTGTCGGTGCACATCATCCCCGCGCTGACCGACATGGACATGTCGCTGACGGCCGCGGCGACGGTCGTCACCGCGTTCACCATGACCGGCGTCATCTTCCAGGTGCTCGGGGGCCTGATCGGCGACCGGGTCTCCAAGCCCCCGGCCATTGCCGCCTTCGTGTCAATCCAGGGACTGGGGATGGTTGTCGCGGCCACCATCAGGACGGTGCCGGGCGCGTATCTCTTCGCGGTGCTGTACGGGATCGGGTTCGGCGGGCGGGTGCCCCTGCTGACGGCGATACGCGGCGACTACTTCGGTCGGAAGAACTTCGCCACCATCTTCGGGGTCTCCCAGCTCCCCATGAACGTGGCCATGATGGGGGCGCCGCTGGCCGCGGGCTTTCTGTTCGACAACCTCGGCAGCTACATGATCCCGTTCCTGGGCGTCGCGGCGATGAATGGCATGGGGGCGGTGTTCATCCTGCTGGCGCGCAAGCCGGCGTCGCCGTCGGCCCACCGGGCGCGGGCCGGGGCGCCTGAGCGCCCGCCGACTCAGGGCGGTTGAGAGGCGGTCCGATGCGGAGCTACGACTACGGCCATCGGACCGGCGTTCTGCCCCTGTCATGGGACGAGGTCGCTTCCATCGCGGCCCGCGTCACGGAGGCCCTCCAGACAGAGCGCGTGGACATGGTCGTCGGCGTCGCCAGGGCGGGGCTGGTCCCCGCCGCGATGGTCGCTGCCGGCCTGCGGTGCGAGCTCTGCCCGGTGAGGGTCACCCGCCGAGTGGACGACCAGGTCCGCCACGCGTCCCCCGTGTGGAAGTCCCCGGTGCCCGGCGACGTGAAGGGCCGCCGCGTTGCCGTGGTGGATGAGATCGCCGACACGGGGGCGACGCTGCGAATCGTGTCGGCGGAGGTGGAGGCGCGGGGGGCTTCCCATGTCGTGACCGCGTGCCTCGTGAGCCATAGCTGGGCCTCGCCGGCGCCCACCGTGTCTGGCGTGGTGACCGATGCGCTTGTTGTCTTCCCCTGGGACCGGTGGGTGCTGATCGACGGCGAGTGGCGCCTTCACCCAGAGCTGGAGGATGCACTGAAGCTCCAAGGTCTTGACGAGAAGCTGCCGTGACGGTCTGGCGGGCCGGCGCAGTGCCCGGGTTCAAGGCATAGGCGGGTCCTCCAGAGTGGAAGCACCTGGGGGGGCGGAGACTCAGTTTATGCGGGGGGGTCTCCTGGCGTAGAATAGTCTCCCGGCGAAGAACCATCAGGAGGGAAGCGTGCTGGAACTGCCCCGCGAATACCACGAAGAGATCGTCGCCCACGCGCGCGAGGACGATCCCGACGAGTGCTGCGGCATCCTGGCGGGACAGGACGGCAAGGTGCTGCGCCTCTACCGCATGACGAACGTGGAGCACAGCCCATATCGCTACAGCATGGATACGAAGGAGCTCTACACGGTGGGCAAGGAAATCAGCGACCGCGAGTGGGAGCTCATGGCCATCTACCACTCTCACACGCATACCGAAGCTCACCCCTCGCAGACGGACGTGCGGTTGGCCACCTACCCGGACGCCTACTACATCCTGGTGTCGCTAATGGACAAGGAGAACCCGGCGGTGCGCGCCTTCCACATCGAGGACGGAACGATCACCGAGCAAGAGATGCGCGTCGTCGACGCCTGACCTGTCGCGCCTTTCTCCACAGGAGCTAACCCCTCCGCGTGCCGCGCCGTTATCCAGGGTAGAGCGCGCGCGGAATCGAACCAACGACGAATGACTCCCGAGGAGGACCCCCCAATGCGCAGGATGCTAGCGACCGGACTCTTGGTGCTGGTGGCGGGACTGTTGGTCCCGGCCCTGGCGTTCGCATACTCCAACCGCGCCCCCTCCGATGGCGGCGAGACCGTTGCAATGGCCGACGATGGTGACGCCGACGCGGAAGGCTCCGGCTTGCCGTGGGTCGGCCTCTACCTGGCGAACCTCAACGAGAAGATAGCCGAAAGGCTGGGCGTCGACCGTGACGAGGGCGTGGTGGTGCTGAAGGCAGTCAAGGACGGACCCGCGGACGAGGCGGGGGTGGAGCAGGGCGACATCGTGCTTCGAGTGGACGACCTAGACATGGCGAAGGTGAAGGACGTGGCGGACGCGGTCGGAGCTTCGAGCCCCGGCGACACCCTGACGTTCGCGGTCCTCCGTGGCGCTGAAGAGCAGGACATCGACATCGTTGTGGGCGAACGCCCCAAGCCCAAGACGCAGAAGAAGGGGCAGGCCCCGGGCATCTTGCGCCTGCTCGCCCCAATGGCCGGGAACCTGATGAGCGCCGAGATCACGTTGGCTGACAAGGAGGGCAACCCGGTCACCCTGGCCTACGTGGCAGGGACCGTGGCTGAGATCGATGGCGATGCCGTCACCCTGTCCCCCAAGGACGGGAGCGATGATGTGTCGCTGACGCTCACGGACGACGTGGCCGTGATCAAGCAGGGGAAGAAGGGCGCCAGTGAGGATCTGGCGGTGGACGACGAGCTGATCGCGGTCTGGAAGGACAGGGAACTCCAGGCAGTCCTTGTGGCGCCATACCACGCCGGCAAGGGACACAAGGCACAGGCGAGGAAGCGCGGTGCCCACGGGTTCCCGGGCGTCACGGGGATGCTGGGGATGGAGGGTGGCCACGGCGCCCGCTCGGACCTCGGGTCCATCCCGCAGCTCCAGCAGCGCCTCGATCGGCTGGCAATCCCCGAGTCCCGTCTGCGGGAGCTCCGGGAGTGGGTGCCGCAGCTGGGTGGCGGCTCTAGGGGCCAGGAGCGGCGCTTCCAGTTCCAGGCGCCCCGGTTTGCGCCGGACCTGGGCGACCTTCAGCGAGAGCTTGACCGACTGAGCGAGCGCTTGGAAGACGTGCGCGCGTCCTGACCCGCCTCGCCGCAGCCTGACATGCAAGAGGGGCCTCCCCAACCGGGGAGGCCCCTCTTTGTTCGCTTGGAATGTGCAAGCCTACCGGAGCGAGGGCCTCCGCAGGAACGGGGGGATGTCCAGGTCCACGGGGTGGTCGACATAACGACCAGCCACCGTTGCCAGGGGGAGGGCCCCGCGCGATCCCATGGCGCTCGTGCTGCTGGGGATGCCCGTGGCGATGATGGTGACCTGGGTCTTGTCGGTCGTTGCGCCGGCGTTCACCATCCCGAAGAAGATCATCGCGTTGGGGCTGACCTGGGACGCGACGAACTCACCGGCGGCGTTCACATCGCCGAGGGTCATTGATGGCCCGCCCTTGACGTTGAACAGCACGCCCTGTGCGCCCTCGATGGAGAGGTCCAAGAGAGGGTTGCTCACGGCTTGCCGCGCGGCCTCCAGAGGGCCGCCCTCGCCTTTGGCTTCGCCGATGGCCATGAGCGCCTCGCCGCGCAGTCCCATGATGGCTTTCACATCGGCCAGGTCCACATTGATCTCGCCCGGAAGGTTCACCAGCTCCGCAACGGAGAGGACGCCGAGCATCACCGCGTCGTCAGCCATCCGCAGCGCCTGATCCATCGTCGTCTCTTTCTGGAAGAGGTCCAGTAGACGCTCGTTGTGGATGACGATGAGGTTGTCGACGTGAGGCCGGAGGCGACCGATCCCGGCGTGGGCCGTGTCCATCCTGCGGGCGCCCTCGAAGGCGAAGGGAGTCGTTGCCACGGCGACCACCAGGGCTCCGGACGACCGGGCGATGTCCGCCACCACCGGCGCGGCTCCGGTTCCGGTGCCGCCACCCATGCCGATGACCAGGAAGACCAGGTCGGCGTCCGCCAGCTCCTCCTCAAGCTCGGTGCGTGAAAGGTCCGCCGCCATGGCCCCGGTCTCCGGATTGCCGCCGGCGCCCATCCCGTGCGTGATCTCCTCGCCGATCTGGATGGTGCGGGCGCCGCTCGCTTGGGCCAGCGACTTGATGTCTGTGTTGACACAGATGAACGTGACGCCGGGGACGGCGCGAGCCTTCATCATTCGGATGATGGCATTGGAGCCGCCGCCGCCCACGCCGATGGCGCAGATCTTGGCCGGGGTCTCTTGGAAGTTTGGCAGACGGGGCTGATTCTTGGACTTAGAGGCAGAACGGGACGAACGACGAGAAGGTGTCGCAGACATATCTACCTGACCTCCGATTTGGGCCCCGACCGGATCGGGGCGCATTCAACGCGAATACTCTACCTACCGGGCCGAACCTTGTCAAGCTACGAGGCGATGCGGCGTCACGCCTTCGACCCGCCGGGGCAGCGCGACAACCGCCGGAAGGGCGTACCTTCCCCTGCTGGTACTAACGGACCAGGGAGACGATAAGTTCCCCCATTTCTCGGGTTCCGAGAGTGCGCTCGCTCTCCTGGGCGATGTCGGCGCAGCGTGCGCCGTCGCTCAGAGCGCGGTTGACGGCGCTCTCCACCGCGCGGGCTTCCTCCTCCAGCCCCAGCGAGTAGCGCAGCAGGAGCGCGGCGCTAAGGATGCTCGCCAGGGGGTTGGCTATCCCCCGTCCCGCGATGTCGGGCGCGGAGCCGTGGATCGGTTCGTAGAGTCCCATGGCGCGGGTCCCCTGACCGGGCACGCGCGCCAGGCTGGCCGAGGGCAGCATCCCCATCGATCCGGTCAGGACCGAGGCCTCGTCGGTCAGGATGTCGCCGAAGGTGTTCTCCGTGACCAGCACGTCGAAGCGGCTCGGCGCTCGCACCAGCTGCATGGAGGCCGTGTCGACGAGCATATGCTCAAGCTCCACGTCCGGGTAGTCGCCGCCCACCTCTATCGCCACCTCCCGCCAGAGGCGGGACGTCTCCAGGACGTTCGCCTTGTCCACGGAAGTGAGCTTGCGGCGGCGGATCCGCGCCATCTCGAAGCCCACGCGGACCACCCGCTCGACCTCCGCCTCCGAGTAGGCCATCGTGTCCACGCCCCTTCGCCCGCGCGCGGTGGTCCAGCGCCGCTTGGGCCGGCCGAAGTAGAGCCCGCCGGTCAACTCTCGCACCACCACGAAGTCGACGCCTTCGAGCAGGTCTGGGCGGAGCGGGCTCGCCGCGATCAGCTCCGGGAAGACCTGCACGGGCCGCAGGTTGGCGAAGAGCCCTAGCCCCTTGCGGATGGCCAGAAGTCCATCCTCCGGCCGCACCGGCGCGCGTGGGTCGTCCCACTTCGGCCCGCCAACCGCCCCGAACAGCACGGCGTCGCTGCGCTTGGCCAGGCGCAGGGTGTCCGGCGGGAGGGCCGAGCCCGTCGTGTCGATGGCGATGCCGCCCACCGTGCCCTCCTCGAAGCGGAAGGCGTGTCCGTGGCGTTGGCCGATGGCCTCCAGGACACGGACCCCCTCCGCGGTGACTTCGGGGCCGATGCCGTCTCCGGGCAGGACCGCGATGGCGTAATCCATGGTCAGCACCTCCGCTGGCTCTCTCGTTCTTGTGCCTATGGGCCGCGACTGAATCGGTCCCCGTTGCCGTTCGACCGGCTCGGGACGCACGGATTTCCAGCGTTCGTCCGCTACCGCTCCCCGGCCGCGGACGACGGCCGAGCCACCACCGATTCGATCGGCGCTCCCGTGACGGCGCGCCGGGCGTTGGCAAAGGCGAAACGGGCCGCCCGCGTGTTGGACTCGACGGTGACTCCCGCCATGTGGGCGGTCACCGCGACGTTGCCTAGCGCCAGCAGTGGGTTGTCCGGGCTTGGGGGCTCATCTTCGAGCACGTCTAGGCCCGCGCCTGCGAGCCGCCCGGAGGTGAGGGCCCGGTAGAGCGCTTGCTCGTCCACGATGCCGCCTCGGGACGCGTTGACCAGGATGGCGGTTGGCTTCATCGTCGCCAGCTCGGCCTCGCCCACCATGTGGCGCGTCGCGGGGGTCAGGGGGACGTGGAGCGTCACAGCGTCGGAGCGGCGGAGCAGCTCATCGAGCGGCACGTGGGTGACGCCCAGGGTTCGCTCCGTGTCCGACGGGGCGGGGGCCACGTCATGGTACAGGAGCTCGCAGCCGAATGCGGAGAGACGGGCGGCGACTTCGCGGCCGATGGGGCCCAGTCCGACGATCCCCACGGTGCTGCCCGTCAGCTCGGCGAATGGGAGGTCGCGAATGCCCTCCCGCCACCGGCCCGCGCGCGCGTTGAGCAGGTGCCGGAGAATGCCGCGACGGAGCAGCAGCATGAGGCCGATGACCTCTTCCGCCACTGCGGCGGCATTGGCGCCCCCGTTGTTCGCAACGGTGACCCCTAGGGCGGTGATGGCTTCCAGGTCGAGCTCCTCGTAGCCGGCGCTCAGCGTCTGGACTAGCTTGACCGAGGGGCAGCGGCGAATCACTTCCGGAGACACCGATGGCGCGCCCAGGATCACGGCGTCGGCGTCATGGCAGGCCGCGATCTGCTCGTCGAGCGGCGCGGCGCTCTCCACCATCGTGACGACGAAGTCATCGGGCGTCTGTGCGAGCGCGAGACGTGCCCGGTCCGGAGGCATCCTGCTGACGATGGTCACCCTGGCGACGGGCACCGGCGTTCCCCCAAAGGTCGTGGATCGGTCCCATGGTAGCACGAGGCGATGTCGGAGCGAAGAAGCCCGGCGGGTGGAAGCGACGGCTACTCGACGGGGAGGACGACGGGCTCGACGGAGGTGGGCATCTCCGGGTGGAAGGAGACCAGGGCGGCCGTTGGGGTGGTGGTGGAGCCCCAGGGAGCGCCGCTGTAGAAGGCCGGAGCGGCCCCTCGCGTGACGTCGCGGAAGGCGTGGACGTGGCCCAAGGCGATGTAGTCGCAGTCGGCCTCCGCCAGTTCCTCCTCCATGATGAGCGAGGAGCGGCCGAGGAACTCCGGGTGATCCAGCACCAGGCCGTGGCCCATGACCACGTACCAAGCGTCGGCAGGCCGCGGCGGCAGCCCTTCCAGTGGGCGGAACTTTGGGGTGTGGTCGTAGGTGGGTTTGCCCCAGATCACCAGGCCCAGGTCCGGTAGGTTCACGTGACAACCATCGCGGTCCTCAAGGAGGTGCACGTTGTTCGGCCACGGCGTCCCGTTCCAGTTGCCGAAGACGTGGGCATCGTGGTTTCCCGGGAGCAGCACGGTGGGTACAGGTAGGTCCCCGAGAGCGCTGAGGAGGCAGGAAATCTCTTCCGGCGGGACGTGGGGGGTGTCGAAGATGTCCCCGGCCAGCAACAGCGCCTCGGCGCCCACGTGCTGGACGGCGTCAGTGAGGGTCGAGAGCTGCCTGCCAACCGTCCGCAGTCCTGACTGGTCACCCAGAAAGTGCAGGTCTGACGCATGGAGGATGCGAAGCGGCTTGCGGGGGTCGTGGTTGCCGTTAGGGTACATGGGGTGGCGTTGTTCCTCCGGCGGGGCGAGGTTCAGGCCCCGTCACGGGGTCCCGACGCCTCAGTATGGCTTTGTTCCCGGTACTCGTCAATCCCCTGTACCTGACGGGCAGGGCACGCCCTGCACCCAGGCTCTAGTGCCACCGCGAGCGTTCCGGGGCTCGCGGTTCAACATGCTTGACATGAGCGGGGAGACTTCCAGCAACCCGCTCATCCCTGGACCCGCATGGGATGACCGGAGACGAGCGCTATCGGGAATAACCGAAGGGCCCTGACCTGTCCGCGTCATCGGGCGAGAATAGGGAGGCCCGTTCACGTGGGCTGACGATTCACACCAGGAAAGCAAATGTCACCCGTATGGTTACCAGTGGTTCCTACAGTACCTGCTGCACCCATGTGGCAAGAGCGGACGCTCCGAGCATCAACCCCGTCATCTTGATGACGCTGGCCACGGTCACAAGCGCCAGATACCGCCACGCGGGATACCTGGTGGCGCCGGCGGCCAAACCGGCCACGTCCATCGGCAGCATGGGCACCAGGTTGCAGAGGAACAAGAGCGGCGTGCCGAATCGGGCGACGTAGCGCGACAGCGCGCGATAGCGGTGACGCGTCTTGAGAGGCGACGCCGCCTGTGCCCCAACCGCGTATGCCGTCACCGAGCCGATGGCCATCCCAAGGCCCGAGACCACGCCTAACCACACCGGGTGGAACGCAGGCGCCATCATCACGACCGCTGCGCTGCCGGGAGCGGGGAGCAGGACCGTCGAGGAGCTACGCCGCCGAGATGGCGAACGCGCCGGCGTAGCCCCATGCCCCCAGTGAGCCCAGGAGCCCGCCCAGGTCTCGGACCAGGAGTGCCAGGAGGATGGAGAGGACGATCACGGCGAGGACCTTCGGATCGGCGGCCGCCCGCACCCATCGGGGTAGGTGCGGCGCTCGGTGTCCGGCGTGGGCCGCCTGAAGCCTGGGAGGAAGGGGAAGAACCATTGCCGCGGAGCGCGGTATCATCAATGGTCAACCCTCGGTCAACCGTCTGCGTGGGAGGCGTCCATCCGGCGTCGGTCGTGGAACCCCGCTGTCGATGTGTTCCACTCAGTGAAACCCCCGGCCCGCGTCGATTGTTCCACGGGCCCTCGGTCGCCCGCGTGTTTCGCCGGCGTCACCCGGGGAGGCCGCAGGCGCGCGCGGCGCGGCTGAACCCCTCCATCGCGCCTTCCAGAACCCGATCCTCCACGGAGTAGGAGACACGGAAGTGCCCGGGCCTTCCGAACCCCGTGCCGGGGGTCACCAGCACGTTCCACTCGAGCAGGCTCCGCACGAACGCCACGTCGTCTTCGATTGGCGAAGAAGGGAAGGCGTAGAACGCGCCGTGCGGCCGGACCATGCGGTACCCCATCCCCGTGAGGCGCTCCCACACGTAGTCGCGCTTGCGCCGATACCAATCGATGTCCACGCTCGATTCCAGGATGGCCGGGACGATCCGCTGCATCAGGGCCGGCGCGTTGACGAAGCCGAGCGTGCGGTTGCAGTAGATGAGGCCACCCAACAACTCCTCAGCGTCCGGGCACGCGGGGTTGACCGCCACGTACCCGATCCGCTCGCCCGCAAGCGACAGGTCCTTCGAGAACGAGGTCACGAGGAGGCTCGACGCATGGTAGGGGAACACCGGGGGAGTTTCGATTCCGTCGTAGGTGAGGCGAGCGTAGGGCTCGTCGCTGATGAGCGCGATGTTGGTCCCGAACCGCGCCTCGGCCCGTCCCAGGACATCGCCGATGGCCTCCAGCGCCTCGTCTGAGTACACCACGCCCGTGGGGTTGTTCGGGGAGTTGACGATCACGGCCCGCGTTCGCTCCGTCAGCGCCGATTCCAGGGCCGCCGGGTCTGGCTGGAACGCGCTGTCCGTGTGGGCGATGCGCGCGACGCCGCCGTGGTTGTCCGCGTAGCCCAGGTATTCCGGGAAGTAGGGCGCGAGCACGACGACCTCATCACCTGGGTCCAGCACGGCCTTGATCGCCACGTTGAGCGCCCCCCCGGAGCCGCACGTCATCACCACATGGTCCCCGGTGAAAGGGAGGCCGGTGGTGGCGGCCAGGTGTGCCGCGACCGCCGCCCGCGTATCGGGATAGCCCGCGTTGGGCATGTACCGGTGCATCCCGATGTCCGGGCTATCCGCCAGCCGTCGCAGCTCCCTGCCGAAGATCTCAGGAGGCTCCAGGGCCGGGTTGCCGAGCGAGAGGTCGAATACCCGGTCCTCCCCGTGCTGCTGCTTGAGCCTTGTCCCCAGCTCGAACATCTGCCGGATCCACGACTGGTTCTCCATCGCCTGCCGGACCCTGGACGAGACGGCCATGGGCGCTTCCCTCCGCGTGGCTTCTTGGGCCGGCGGTCCGGCCCCGGAGCGGAGCATACGGCGGCGGACGTGTGCTGTCCAGCGTGCGTCTGCCACGCCCGTGCTATCATGGTGCGAGCTTACCGACTCCGGTCCGGTGGCGCGGGCTTGGCCCGCCCCCGGCCCCGTCGGGCGGAGGAGTTCCGTGCCTGTCCTTTACGTCGTCGGTACGCCCATCGGCAACCTGGAGGACATCTCCGCCAGGGCGCTGCGCGTCCTCCGCGAAGTGTCTCTAATCGCCGCCGAGGACACCCGGACTACGCGGAAGCTGCTGGCCCGCTACGGGATCGACACTCCCCTGGCCAGCTTCCACGAGCACAGCCCGCCGAGCCGAACGGCGGCGCTCCTCGAAGCCCTCGCGGTCGGTGACGTGGCTCTGGTGTCCGACGCGGGGACACCGGCGGTGAGCGATCCGGGCGCGGTCCTGGTGGCGGCGGCCGCCGAGCGCGGCGTGTCCGTGGTGTCGGTGCCCGGCCCGTCCGCCGTGACGTCTGCCCTGGCCGTGTCCGGCTTTCCAGCGGACCGATTCGTGTTCTTGAGCTTCCTGCCGCGGCGGCAGCGGGAGCGCCGCGCTCTGCTGCAATCGGTCGCTCGCCAGGAGCGAGCCATCGTCGCCTTGGAGGCGCCACATCGCCTGCGGGCGTCGCTCGCGGACATTGCGGCGACGCTGGGTGACCGCCGCTTGGCGGTCTGCCGAGAGCTGACCAAGGTTCACGAGGAGGTCTTCCGCGGCACCGCAACCGAGGCTCTGGACCACTTCGCGACGCCGCGTGGGGAGATCACGTTGGTGATGGAAGGAGCGGCGCCCGAGTCTCCGGACGAAGAGGGAGACGCGGTGTGGGCTCACGAAGAGCTGAGGCGACTGCGTGGACTCGGCGGGGCCGCGCGAGACGCTGTCTCCGCTGTGGCCGGGGCCTCGGGGCTTTCCCGACGGCAGGTGTACGGCCTCTGGCTTGAGCTCCAGAGTGAGGAGGCCGCGCCGTGAGCGCCTCCGGCCCGTGGAGTGCGCCGCGCGGGCTGAGGAGATGCGGCCACCATGCCCCCGATTGTTGAGCAGCATAGGATGCCCCGTGCCGCGCTGGAGCGGTACCTTGGCGACCTCGAGCCGGGCGGCCCCGGCGCTTTCACCGTCTCCTTTCCGCCCGCTCGTCCGGGGGAGGACCCGGCGCGTTTCCTGCCGGAAACCCTCGCGGACGCGCTTCGTCCACAGGTTACGGCGGTGGCCGCTGGGTCGGACACCGGGGCCGTGCTGCTGTGGGACCCGCCGACCCTCCGCCTCGTCGTGCCGCCGTTCCCCGTAGGGGAGGCGCGCCTAGTCGAGGGCCTAGACCTGGGGCCGCTGCGCGTGGTCCTGGAGAGCGAGCCGGTCATCGGCGTGGTGTTGGTGAGGCTTGGGAGATACGCAGTGGGGGTCTTTCGAGGCGCGGCGCTGGTGGAATCCAAGGTGGGGCGGCGGTACGTGAAGGGACGTCACCGAGCGGGGGGATCGTCGGCCAACCGGTTCCGGCGGATTCGGGAGAAGCAGGCCGACGAGCTGTTCAAGCACGTCTGCCGCATGGTCCAGGAGCGCTTCAGCCCATACGAGGGGCAGCTGCAGCATCTGTTCCTGGGCGGCGAGGCTACCACGCTGCGGGGGTTCCGCGAACGCTGCCCCTACATCTCGCGGTTCGATGGCGTGCTTCGACGCCGCGTCCTGGACGTGCGCGAGCCGGGCCAGGAGGCGCTGGAGGGCCTGCCGCGCATCCTGTGGCAGAGCGACGTGTACGAGGTTCGAGACGAGCCGTGACGCGGGGCCATGGTGGGGTCTTCCCCTAGCAGAGTGCAGAAGAAGGGGAGCCCAGTGGGGTGGAGCCCCTTAGGCACTCCTTCCACGGAAGGATGGGCGTATCCCCCAAGACCCAACCACCAACCCCTTCCTGGCCAGGAAGAGGGCAGGGGGATGGTCGAAGCAGATGTTCCGTCGGCCTCCTACGCTCCGGTCTCGATGGGCGTGGCGGGGATGAAGCCGGCGATGATGGGCGCGATGAGCTCGCCCAGCCGCCTGGGTACGAACACCTGCGACGTCGCCTCCGCGATCTCCGCCGCGCTCCACCAGCGGTGCTCCTTCATGACGGCCAGCTCGTTGTCATCCCAGTTCACGGTGCTGACGTCCAGGCCCTCCACCCGCACCACGTAGAAGCGCTCGCTGCCCTCCATCGGCTGGCCCGCCCAAGTCCAGCGGTGGTTCCGGGACCAGACCCACGGGCCGATGGGAGGGTCCGACAACCCGGTCTCCTCCCACACCTCGCGGCGCACCGCCTCCTGATAGCTCTCGTCGGGCTCCAGGCCGCCCCCCGGGGTGATCCAGAACTCTGTCT
Source organism: uncultured Dehalococcoidia bacterium (assembly GCA_964436745.1). Classification (GTDB taxonomy): domain Bacteria; phylum Chloroflexota; class Dehalococcoidia; order Lucifugimonadales; family UBA1127; genus CAYTEC01. The sequence continues at coordinate 45,584 of CAYTEC010000004.1, forward strand.
CCAGCGTCGCCGGATCGTGGATGCGAAAGAGGAGGACACGGTCGCGCGCGTCGATGATCAGCGCCCGAGCGGAGGGCCGGTTGATTGGCTGCTCTTGGCCGCTACTCACGTTGGCCCTGAGGCGGCGCTCGGAAGCGCTGGATGGGGCCGTTCCAGGACGGGGCGCCATCGGGGAACTCGCGGTAGTCGCCCGCCGTGTACTCGTCGATCACCGCGCGCCAGAACGCCTGCGCGGGGAGGTTCGCCGCGATCTCGGCCACTTCCCACACACCGGGGAGGCGGTCGAAGACCTCTCGCGCCGCGATTCGGCCCACGCCCATGCGGCGGTACTGGCGCATGATGAAGAATTCGGCGACTGTGTGGTCCGTCGGCTGCCCGCTGGGTGAGTGTGGGCTGACCAGGACGAAACCCGCCAGCCGGCCATCGACACGTATCGCGAACGGCCAGCGCCCGGCCTCCGCCCAGTACCTGCCGAGGTTCGAGTCCGCGAACAGCCCGGACTCGTCTACGTCGTTTGGCTGGAACTCGGTGAAGTCGTGCAGGTAGAGCTGGGTGAGACGTTCGAGGACCGGGCGGTCCTCGGCGGGTAGCGGCTGGAGCTCCACGTTCATGCGCGGATCCGTGCTAGAACCCCTCTCGGCAATGGGTGCAGTACCAGCGAGCATCCTTGGCCGCCTCGCCGCTGTTCACGACGACGTTGCGATTGCTCTCGCACTTCAGGCAGTAGGGCATCTCGAGCTCTTCCGGGCGCTGCTGTAGCCGCCCTTTGTATCGAAGGAATGCGCGTATGCCGGCAACTGCAAGAAACCCGATCCAGGCCATGATGGCCAGGCGAATCAGCACTCCCATGACCCCCCCTTGTGACGACCCTGCCGGGCCGCTCCGGCGCCCACCATCGGTGGCTATCCCGCCGCTCGGGACCCTCCCGCGCTGCATGGTGGATCGCGCCCCGGCGGCGACGCGCTTCTATCGGACTTGCTCGGCTGGTTTGATGCTCGCTGGGTCGGGCGGGTGTAGCGGTGCCCTCCGCGGCGAGCAGCGGTATGCGTGTTCTCCGCGACCCCGGGCCCGTCCGGGCGGAGGATCAGTGCTTTTCCAGCTCGAGGAGGGCCAGGAAAGCCTCCTGTGGAACCTCCACTTGCCCCACCATCTTCAGCCGCTTCTTCCCCTCCGCCTGCTTCTCCAGCAGCTTGCGCTTGCGACTCACGTCGCCGCCGTAGCACTTTGCGAGGACGTTCTTGCGCAGGGCCTTGACCGACTCCCGAGCAATGACGCGGTTGCCCACGGCCGCCTGGACCGCAACCTCATAGAGCTGCCGTGGGATGAGCTTTCGGAGGCGCTCAACCAGCGCACGACCCAGGACGTACGCCTTGTCACGGTGCACGATGAACGAGAGCGCGTCCACCGACTTGCCGTTCAGCACGATGTCCAGCTTCACCAGCGCCCCCGCCCGGTACCCCGCGATCTCGTAATCCAAGGACGCGTACCCCTGGGAGCGGGACTTCAACTGGTCGTAGAACTCGATCAGAAGCTCGGCCAGCGGAAGCTCGAATTCCAAGAGAACGCTGGCGTCGTACACAGGGTTCGCCGCGTCTCCGCCCGAGGCCGCGGACGCCAGGTATTCCATGCGGGTGTACGCGCCACGCCGGGTAGTCATCAGCTCCATGATGGGTCCGATGAAACGGGAGGGGGTGATGACGGTCATCTTGAGCCACGGCTCCCGGACCTCCCGGATACGCCCGGCCTCCGGCATATCCGAGGGGTTCGCGACGGTCACCTCCGTGCCTTCGTCTACGATGACCTGGTAGGCCACGCTGGGGGACGTGGCAATGAGCTGAAGGTCGTACTCGCGCTCCAGGCGCTCCTGCACGATCTCCATGTGCAGCGGCCCCAGGAAGCCGCACCGGAACCCGAAGCCGAGGGCGGCGCTGTTTTCCGGCTCGAAGCTAAGGGCGGCGTCGTTGAGCTGGAGCTTACCCAGGGACTCGCGGAGGACCTGGTATGACTCCCCCTCCGCGGGGTATAGCCCCGCGAAGACCATGAGCTTCCGGGGCTGATAGCCCGGCAAGGGCTCCGCCGCCGGCTTCGTCGCCAGCGTGATGGTGTCGCCCACCCGGCACTCGCCTACGTTCTTGAGGCCGGTGGCGATGTAGCCAACCTCGCCCGCGCTCAGATTCGCGGCTGCCTCCAGGCCGGGTCGGAACACTCCAACCTCCACGGCCTCAGCGTTGATCTCGGTGCCCATCAGGCGGAGGCGTCCGCCCGCCGTCACCGTGCCATCGAAGATGCGGACGTAGGCGATGACGCCCTTGTAGGAGTCGTATGCCGAATCGAATATGAGGGCCCGTAGCGGCGCGTTGGGGTCTCCCTCGGGTGGCGGGACTCGCTCCACCAGCGCCGAAAGCAGCTCGGCGACCCCGGTGCCGTTCTTGGCGGAGGCGCTGAGCACCTCTTCCTCGTCGAACGCGAAGACCTGCACCATCTCGTCCAAGACGCGCTGGGGCTCGGCGGCGGGCAGGTCGATCTTGTTGAGGACGGGCAGCAGGGTCAGATCGTGGCCCAGGGCGAGGTAGGCATTTGCCAGCGTCTGCGCCTGCACGCCCTGGGAGGAGTCGACCACCAGGACGGCGCCCTCGCAAGCGGCCAGGGCGCGGGAGACCTCGTACCCAAAGTCCACGTGCCCCGGCGTATCGATCAGGTTGAGCTGGTAGGTCTGCCCATCGGTGTGAGTGAAGAGCATGCGGACAGCCTTGCCCTTGATCGTGATGCCCCGCTCGCGCTCCAGGTCCATCGTGTCCAGGTATTGGGCCGTCATGTTGCGCGGATTGACGGTGGCGGTCTGCTCCAGCAGCCGGTCGGCCAAAGTGGATTTGCCGTGGTCAATGTGGGCGACGATGCAGAAGTTGCGGATCAGAGAGGTGTTCATTAGACCGATGGTACCATGCGTGCCCCTCGGCGCTCAATGCGGGGGATGGATAGACGCTGCGGAAAACGAGAGAGGCGGCCTGTGGGGCCGCCTCTCTCATGCCTTCTACGTTTAGCGGCTAGACGCGGATGCAGGCCACCCAGTGGTTGTTGGAGACCTCTCGCAGGTCTGGAACAGTGGCCTGGCAGTCCTCGATGGCGATGGGGCAGCGCGTGTGGAACACGCAGCCTGCGGGGGGCCGCAGGGGGCTCGGGACATCGCCCTGGAGGATGATCCTCTCGCGCTGGGCCTCGACGATGGGGTCCGGGATGGGGACGGCGGAGAGGAGGGCCTTTGTGTACGGGTGGAGTGGGTTGCTGTACAGCTCGAACGGGTCGGCGATCTCCATCAGGTGGCCCAGGTACATGACGGCCACGCGGTCGCTGATGTGGCGGACAACGGAGAGGTCGTGGGCGATGAAGAGATAGGTCAGCCCGAATTGGTCCTGGAGCTCTTCAAGCAGGTTGATCACCTGGGCCTGAATGGAGACATCCAGGGCGGACACCGGCTCGTCGCACACAATGAAGTCCGGGCGGACTGCCAGGGCGCGGGCGATGCCGATCCGCTGGCGCTGGCCGCCGCTGAACTCGTGGGGGAAACGGTCCGCCATGTACGGGTTCAAGCCGACGATCTGGAGAAGCTCGGCTACCCGCTCCTTGAACTCGGCCTTGTTGTGGACCAGCTTGTGGACGACTAGGGGCTCGCCGATGATATTGCCGGCGCTCATGCGAGGGTTGAGAGAGCTGTACGGGTCTTGGAAGATGACCTGCATCTCCCGGCGCATTTCCCGAAGGGAGCGGCCCTTCAGGTTCGTGATGCTCCGGCCCTTGAAGGCGATGTTTCCGCCTGTGGGCTCATAGAGCTTGAGGATGCACCGGCCCGCGGTGGTCTTTCCGCAGCCGCTCTCCCCCACCAGCCCCAGTGTCTCGCCTTTGCGGACAAAGAAGCTGATGTCGTCGACGGCTTTCACGTCCGCGACGTGGCGCTGGATGAGCAGTCCGGAGGTGACGGGGAAGTACATCTTGAGGTTGTTGACCTCAAGGATGACATCGTCCTGGCCGCTGGCTTGTGTCTCCTGTGTCATGGCTTCCCTCACTACTCAATTGCTGTGACTTTGTCGGACTCCCAGCACGCGGCAACGTGACCCTCGCCCACGGCTGTCAGCTCCGGTATGTCCGTTTCGCACCGCGCGGTTGCATACGGGCAGCGCGGCCGGAAGGCGCATCCGGGGGGTAGGCTGATCAGGTCCGGGGGCATTCCCTGGATGGGGTCGAGCTTTTCCTTCTTCGGCTGGTCCAAGCGAGGCACAGACTTCAGCAGTCCGTGCGTGTAAGGGTGCTTCGGCCTCGTGTAGATGTCCTCGGCGCCGCCGCGCTCGATGATCTTCCCGGCGTACATCACGTTGACCCGGTGAGCATACCGTGCCACCACCCCCAGGTTGTGGGTGATGATGAGGACTGCCAGGCCAAGCTCCGTGCTCAGCCGCTGGATCAACTCCAGAATCTGGGCCTGAATCGTCACGTCGAGGGCGGTGGTGGGCTCGTCGGCGATAAGGAGCCGGGGATTGCAAGTCAGCCCCATGGCGATCATGACCCGCTGGCGCATCCCGCCGCTGAATTGGTGTGGGTAGTCGTCCAGCCGGCGCATGGCGTCCGGGATGCCGACGAGGGAGAGAAGCTCGGCCGCCCGCTCCCGAGCCGCCTGTCGGTCCATTTTGAGGTGGAGCTCCAGGGACTCGGTGATCTGCCGCCCGATGGTCAGAACGGGGTTGAGGGAGGTCATGGGCTCCTGGAAGATCATGGACATGCGGTTGCCACGGATGTGGCGCATGTCCTGGTCGCTCATCTTGAGGAGGTCCTCGCCCTCGAAGATCACCTCACCGGCGACGGTCTTTCCGGGGGGGTTGGGGATCAAGCGCATGAGGGACAGGGCGCTCACGCTCTTGCCGCAGCCGCTTTCCCCTACCAGGGCCAGCGTCTCCCCCTCCTCAATGTCGTAGCTGACTCCGTCAACGGCCTTCACGACGCCCGACTCGGTGAAGAAGTGAGTCGCCAGATCCTTGACTACGAGCAGATCGGCCACGTGGCCTCCTTTCCGTCCAACCGGGTCCGCGCCATCCGGTTTCCGCTGAGTCTGGCGCTACTGAGCCGGTTCGGTGCCCTAACTTCCCACACTGGTGGGGATGAGGAGACTCGAACTCCTACGCCTTTCGGCACATGATCCTAAATCATGCTCGTCTGCCAATTCCGACACATCCCCGCCGCTGCCTGTCCGCTGGCCGGATCTCAGTGGCTGACCCGCCCAGGACTTGAACCTGGAACCCGCTGATTAAGAGTCAGCTGCTCTGCCAATTGAGCTAGCGGGCCACGATGCGACGGGGGTAGCCGGGCTACCCGAAAAAAACTAGGCGGACTCTAGCATGAACCTTAGGTGGTGTCAAGCTGCGCCGCGATGGCACGGACCCAGGCCGCCGCGGCAGGCCCGCGCCTAGCTGAAAGTGATGCTCGGCCCCGTGATCTCCCGGTCCGCTCCGGTGCGGCACTGCCTCACGGCGAGGGCGCGTCGGACGCCAGGACCCCCGCTTGCGCCCATTCCCCTTTGTCCACGTCCTGAAACACGATGATCACGGCATCCGGCGAGGTCTTGGCCACGCTGACCATGGCGTCCGTGATCACGCGCGCGAGCTCCGCCTTCTGTTCATGGCTTCGGCCGGGCCACATCTCAATGCGAACGATCGGCATTCCGACCCCCTTCCAGGCGCTCTCCGGTGATGGCCGGGCCACATGATACCACGCACGCGAGTGCTCGCCTCTCGCCAGCGAGCCGCTGCCCTGGTTGCGAACGGTCGCGGCTCGTGGACCTCCGTGGGGTCGAGAGCGCCAGGCGTTGGCAATCCCGGATGACACCGCGGCGACCCGCTCGCCTTCGGCACCTGCCTCTCCACGGACGGAGCCCAAGTGCTCGCCGAGCGCTAGTCCGCCGTGACAAGGTCCGCGATCGCCTCCACCGTGGCGGGACCCAAACCGGAGACCGCCAGCAGCTCCCCCACCTCGTCGAAGCCGCCATGGCTCTCGCGGTACTCCAGAATCGCCGCGGCCCGAACCTCGCCGATGCCGGGGAGCGCCTCGAGCTGGGAGAGCGTGGCCGTGTTCAGGTCGAGCCGTGCCTGGCCGCCGTCGGGTTGGGCCGCGTCGGAGGGAGCGATCGCCTCCCCGAACCTGGGCACGTGGACGAGCGCCTCGTCGCGGAGCCGCAGCGCAAGATTCACGCGTCCAAGGTCGGCGTCGCTGGTCGTGCCGCCGGTTCTCGCCAGCAGGTCGCCCACCCGCTCGCCGTCTCGGAAAGCGTGGACCCCAGGGGAGGCCACCGCGCCTGACAGATGGACGCGCAGGGTGCCTTCCGGGGTGGGAGTCGGCAGGACCACCTCGACGCCGGGGGGTCTGCTCTGGCGAGCCAGGACTGCGAAGCCGCCGGCAAGCGCGAGCAGGAAGAGCAGCACCAGCGCAAGCTGCCCCGCCCGTTCCCATGCCGTTGGGGATCCGGATCGCTCCGGTTCCGGTGTGACCACGCCGTCCTCCCGGTGACGCTCCGCCGAGCCCTCCGCGAAGGGCGCCGACGCCCCGCGCCGCCAGCTACCGAAGGCTTGTGCTGCCTACTAGGCGACATTATAATGACGGCACCTGTCCTACGACAGTATCCAGCCCACCCCGCACGAAGGAGCCACGCCATGCCGCCAACACCCCTGGCCTACTTCAATCGGGAGTTTATCCCCGCGTCGGAGGCGAAGGTGGGCGTCATGACCCACGCGCTGCACTACGGGACCGGTGTCTTCGAGGGCATTCGCGGCAACTGGAACGATGAAGAGGGTGTGATCTGCATTTTCCGGCCCCGCGAGCACTTCGCGCGGCTCCTGGACAGTTGCAAGATCATGCGGATGACGCTCCCATGGGACGCGGACGAGCTGGTTCGCATTTGCGTGGAGCTTGTGGAGCGCAGCGGCTTCAATGAGGATCTGTACATCCGACCGCTCGCCTTCAAGAGCACGGAGCGGGTCGCCAACCTGAAGCTACACGAGCTCGACGACGGGTTCGTAATGCTCGCCGTGCCCCTCGGCCAGTACATCGACACCCAGGTGGCCCGGTGCATCGTGTCGAGCTGGCGCCGCGTGGACGAGTCGATGGTCCCCCCGAGGGTGAAGATCAGTGGCATGTACGTCAACGGCATCCTGGCGAAGACCGACGCGGTTCTCGCCGGGTATGACGAGGCGATCCTGCTGAACCAGGACGGCACCGTGTCTGAGGGTACGGGGGAGAACCTGTTCGTGGTCCGGGACGGCGTGCTCGCCACCCCGCCAATCTCCGACAACGTCCTCCCGGGGATTACTCGCGAGTGCGTGATCCAGATGGCGAGGAACGAGCTGGGGATCGAGACTCAGGTGCGCTCCGTCCGGCGCGGGGAGCTCTACCTGGCCGACGAGGTGTTCCTCACCGGCACCGCCGCCCACCTGACGCCCGTGGGCGAGATAGACAACCGCTCGATTGGCTCCGGCGGCGTGGGACCGGTCGCGCGGGCGCTCCAGGACATCTACTTCGAGGCCATCCGTGGCCGGAACCCGAAGTACCGCCACTGGTGCGTCACGGCGTCCCCGGCGCGACTCGCCTCGGTCTAGCCCTCGGCGAAGGGGCGACGGGCGGGAGCGGCCGCCGCTATCGACCCGATGGGGGTGCGGGACCCTGCACGATGGATAGCATCGCGCCGGACTACGTTATCCTCGTCTTCCTGGGCTCCTGCGGCGTGCTGCAGATTGCCGCAGCCCACGCCCGCATCCACGGACTTCTCTTTCTCCGACGGCCCGTCCAAGCCACGGTCCTTGGTGTGGTCCTTGTGGTCGCCGGGCTCGTCTGGTTCTTCGGTCCCGGCCCACGGCACCTCCCAGACACCGCCGGGGGTCTGGACGGCAACGGCCAGGGGGCCTACTTCGCCCTCGCCGCCGGTACCGCGATCGCGTTCACCCTGGTGGTTTCCTCGGCCCTCAACCGACGCAGGATGGCCGGGAGCCAGGGTGGGGGCTCGGGGCTGGACGCGCTGCGGGACACAACGTACCTGGAAGCCATGTCCGCGGGGGTCAAGGTCCTATGGCGACAGCGGCGCAGGTGGACGCGGCGGTGGTCCTCTGGCTGAACGGCTGGGTGGGCGACCTCCCCTGGATGGACGCCCTCATCCGCCTGCTGGTCAGCGACTACCTGGCGCCCGTGCTCATCTCCCTGATACTCCTGGGGATGTGGTTCGGCGCCCTGGACTCGGAAGTGCGGGAGCGTCAGCAGCGGGCGGTCATGCGGGCCATGATCGGCATGGGCATTGCCAACCTTTCCACCCTCATCATGAACCAGTTCGTCTTCCGCGCTAGGCCCTTCGTTGAGCACCCCCTGGTGGTCTTGTTCTACCAGCCCACGGACTCATCGTTCCCCGCGAACCCGGCGGTGGTGGGCTTCGCGATGGCGGCGGGCATTTGGAGCGGCCATCGCCGGCTGGGCGCGGTCGCCTTCACGCTGGCCTCGCTGTGGGGGTTCGCCCGCGTGTACGCGGGAGTGGCGTACCCATCCGACGTGCTGTTCGGGGCCGCGCTGGGCATCGCGGTCACCGTCGTGGTCGCCGCGGCGCTGCGCCGGATCGAACCTCTGCCCACGCTCGTGCTGCGGCTCGCCCGGCGCGTCTACCTGGCGTAGCGGGGGTGACCCACAGGGCTTCTTGATTACCTGAGTTCAGGGTAGGCCCCGCTCATGGTGTCGAACCGTGCAGCCCCCGGAATGTCCTCCGGGCAGGCTCGGTCTGTCCCACCCGCCCACCCGAACGGTCTTCTTCTGGGGGACACCCCCAGACCCCCGGGGAAGGACCGTCCCGTTCATAGTGAGTCCTTCAGCAGCCCGGGTTTAGGGCCCAGGGGAGGGTGAGGGGCCCAGCCCCTCACGGGTATCAGGACGGGCCGGACCGTTCGATACACGGCGGACGGAGCGCCAAGCGGCCAAGAGCCCATCCTCGGACAATCGGGTCCCCCCACGTGCCCGGTCACCGATCTACATTCTGTGTAGTATCCTGTGCCAAACCTGTCGTTCGGAGGTCGGTGGTGATGACTCCTGAGAGGAAGAGTAGTCAAACGTGGGAAGACCTGGCCAGACTCGAACCGGCCAGGATTTGGCGCACGTCCGAGACTGCTGGCCGGAACTGCGCGCGGGACGGATGCTCTGTGACCAAAAGCATCACCTTCGATAAGCCCCTCTGTTATCCACATTGGAAGGAATTCGACGCGCTGGGGGTATTCGAATGCGAGCGGTGTCACTAGTTCGATGAGACGGTGGGTGAGTTCACCGAAGAGGACCTCTGCATGGAGTGCCTTGACCGTGAGCAGCGTGGCTTCGACCCGACGCCTGTCTATCCGCATGGTGCAGTGGAGCGTCACATCCGCTACTTGTACGTCCTGAAACTCGACGGTGGCATCTACTATGTTGGACAGACGAATGACCTGACGCTGCGGGCGAAGGAGCATGCCGATGGCCTCACGACCTCCACCCGTGGCAAGCACCCAAAGCTGGTGTGGTTCCAGAAGTGGATTGGACGGCGTGGCAAGTTGAATGACGAAGAAGATGCCCTAACCCACATCGCCATCAACCGGCCCCGCGCGCTCCGTCTCATGATAGAGGAATGGCAGAGACCTCTCAGGCTGGTGGATCTGGAGGCGTGAGGTGCCGTGCTCCATAAGACTGCGGAGGTACTGTGACTGGGGTCTTCGTCCAGGAGCAGGCGCCGATGCGGATGGCCCCCTGGAGTAGGCGGTGGTGGGAGCCCCAACGGAGGCCCTCACCTGGCCCTACTTTCTCCGAGTGTCACCTGCGACAGGTGACCAGTCCGAACCCTCTGACGGCGGCGCTTCCGCCTGGCGTAGCGGGGCGCGGGGCCGCCCTTCGACAAGCTCAGGGTGAGCGGGGGAATGTCTCGTTCGTCGCATGCCTCGGCCGTTCATGGTGAGCCCGTCAAACGAGAACCCCCTGCGCGGGCGGCGCTCTGAACGGACGCCTCCGCGAAGGGGGGGTATGGCATCCCGCCCCCCAGAATGGGTGCAGGGCGCGCCCTGCCTACGCGTCGCCGGCGGCGGCCACCTCCTCGGGCGTGCGGTGCAAGATCAGGGTCCCGCGGCTGACCCTCACCACCTCGCCGCGCTGGTTCCACGCCACCGTTGCGCTGGTCATCCAGAACGTCTTTGGGTCCAACCGCAGGGGCTTGATGACAACGTCCTCGTACCGACGCTTCGTCGTGATCATGTCGCCGACGCGCACCGGCTGGTAGTTCTCCTCCTCGGAGGAGAGGTTGGCGGCGTGGGTCCCCGGCGTGGGGAATTGGAACGTGGGGCTGCCCATCACCATGGTTGGGTCAGTCGGTGGCGGCCAGAACTCACGGTAGGTGATCGAGTAGGCCGGCGGGCAGATGACGCCCCCAAACCGGGTCGTCTTCGCGTAGGCCGGGTCCAAGTAGAGGGGATTGTCGTCCTTGATCATGTGGCAGAACCGCCGGATCGGCTCGTACTCCATCGGGTAAGTGAATGTGGAGGGCGCGCTCTCCCAGCCGATCCACTTCCGCGCTTCCTCCAGGTACTCCTCCGGCGTCCGAAGCTCGGACTCCGGCCGGGTCGCTGGCGCGGCCGACTCAGGGGCCTGGGGCGACATATCCAGGTACGCCTGGGAGGGCGTTGGGAAGGGCGGCGACCAGCCGGAGCGGGACGGGAGGGCAACGGTGGCGCGGGCGGGTGTGGTTACCTCGACGCGTTGGTTCCCCGCCCACAGCTCGATGTCGATCAGGTGCTCATCGCCATCTCGGTACTTGCGCGTCACCCGCCCACTGAACGTCGTCGTGTCCCCTGGGTGGTTCATGCGCCGCATCTGCTGGGTCGTCGACTTGATCCAGCCGTCCAGCCCCACGTAGTCCCCGAGCATCCGGCCGAAGTGGCCGTTGTACCAGGTCGTGTGCATGAACATGTCTGCGTGGCCGCCCGATTGCGTGTACTCGCGGTCGAAGTGAACCTTGTCGTAGTTCTGCGTTGCCCCAACATGAATGACGATCTCCGTCATGTCGATGTTGACGCTGTGACCTGGGATCTCATCTCCCTCTTGGACGTCATCCCAATACCTCTGTGGGGGGCGCTCCGCCATGGTGGGCCTCCTTCCTCGCCGCCTGCTTTCCATCTCCTGGCCGGGGCCGTCCGGGCGGCCCGCCGCCCCTTGGTAGCACGCTATCGGGGCCTTGTCAATCTGCAGCTTTGACGTGAGCGTGTCCCTCCACTTATGCTAGCGGGGCGCTCCCAAAGGGGAGCTGGGCCCTCGCTGCCGTGAGGGCCGTGCGCGTGGGAGGTCCGGTGCGGGTTATCCTCCGAATCTTCAAACAGGTCCTCGGTCGGTACCGGATGATGGTGCTGGGGGGTTACGTGTCCGTGGCGGGCGCGGCCCTCTTCGCCCTGGCCATACCGAAGGTGCTGGAATCTAGCGTGAACCGGCTCGTGGAATCGGAGAGCGCGGACGCTTCTCAGCTGTACTTCCTGGCTGTAGGGCTCATCCTGGCGGGGGTTGCCAGGGGCCTCTTCTCCTTTGGTCAGACGTTCCTGGGCGAGGCCGTCGCTCAGCGCTGGGCCTACGACCTGCGGAACGAGTACTTCGACCGACTCCAGCACCTGAGCTTCGGCTTCCACGACAAGCAGACGACGGGCGCCCTCATGTCCCGCGCCACGGCCGACGTGGAGGGCGTCCGCATGTTCGTCAACATGGGCGCCATCCGCGCGGGGTTCGTGATAGCCATGGTCGGGGGCATCGCGGTGGCCATGATGACGACTGACGTGAAGCTGGCTCTGGTGAGTCTCTCCTTCGTCCCGTTGCTGGGCTGGCGAGCCGTCGCCACCAGCAGGGGGCTCCGGAGGCGATGGTTGCGGGTTCAAGAGTTGACCGCGGAGATGATCACCGTCCTCCAAGAGAACCTTTCAGGGATACGCGTGGTCAAGGCGTTTGCCGCGGAGGAGCATGAGAGGGCGAAGTTCGCCAAGTCGTCCGGGGAGGTCGCGGACGAAACCCGGGATGCGCAGGTGGTCTGGGCCGGCAACTTCTCCGTCATGAACTTCCTCTTCACGGCGGCCATCGGCGCCATCCTCTGGGTCGGCGGGAGCGAGGTCCTGGAGGGCCGGACGTTCGTGGATGGCCAGGCGGTCTTCTCCGGACTTACGCCCGGAGAGTTCACGGCGTTCATCTTCTACATGGGGCTCCTGACGATGCCGGTGCGGATGATGGGCTGGATGGTGAACAGCTTCTCTCGCGCGTCATCGTGCGGGGAGCGGTTGTTCGCGATCCTGGACGCGGAGTCCCCGGTGGATGACTGCCCGGGGGCCAAGACCATGGGACGCGTTGGTGGGCGAGTGACGTTCTCCGGCGTGTCCTTCCGGTACGACGGTGGGGCGCTTGCACTCCAGACGATAGACCTGGACGTGGAGCCGGGCCAGACGATAGCGCTGCTGGGCCGCCCCGGGAGCGGCAAGACAACGCTGGCGCACCTAATCCCCAGGTTCTATGACGTCACGGAGGGTTGCGTCACCATAGATGGGACCGACGTGCGGGACGTGACCCTGGCCTCGTTGCGGGAGAACGTGGGCATCGTCCAGCAGGACGTGTTCATCCACAGCATGAGCATCGGCGAGAACATTGCGTACGGGGCCGTGGACGTGTCCCCGGAGCGGATCGCGGAAGTCGCCAGGGTCGCCCAGCTTGACGACTTCATAACCAGCCTCCCGGACGGCTACAACACCGCTGTCGGCGAGCGAGGCATCGGGCTGTCCGGCGGTCAGAAGCAGCGGCTGTCCATCGCCCGCACGCTCCTGCGCGACCCGCCCATCATCATCCTGGATGATTCGACGTCCAGCGTGGACGCGCAGACCGAGCACCGGCTCCAAGTTGCCGTCGAATCTGCCATCCAGGGCCGGACCACCTTCGTGATCACCCACCGGCTGAGCACGATCCGCGGCGCGGACGTCATCCTGGTGTTCAAGGACGGCGAGATTGTGCAGCGGGGGGACCATGAAGACCTGATCGCCCGGGGCGGCGAGTACAGGGACCTCTACGACCTGCAGCTGCGCCCCCAGGAAGAGGCAGCGCTCCATGTGCCTGGCGGCGACGGCGCCCAGGGGGCCACGTGATGGCTACCCAACCGGTGGGCTTCGGACACCTGGGGCGAGCCGGCCTGGACGAGATAGTCCTTGGAAAGCTGTACGACCACGGCGTCATGGTGCGCCTGTTCAAGTACGTGCTTCCATACCGGCGGTGGGCCCTCCTGGCCATCCTGGGGATGGCCGGGCACATCATAACCATGTCGGCGCAGCCCCTCATCATAGCCTGGGGAATCAACGGCTTCATCTCACCGGAGGCGACGGATGGGGCGCGGTGGAGCGGCGTCCGGGTCGTCGCTCTTGTCTTCGTCGTCAACGCGGCCGTGAACATGGCCTCCAACTACCTTCAGTATTACTATCTGGCGCAGCTGAGCGTGAAGGTTCTGTACGACCTGCGCACCGGAATGTTCGATCACCTCCAGCGCCAGTCCACATCGTTCTTCGACCGGACAGAGGTGGGGCGGATCATGTCCCGCGTCCAGAACGACGTGAGCCAACTCCAGGAATTCATGGACGTGGGAATCATCACGGTGGGGGACATCGTGATGCTGGGTCTCATCGTCGCCGTCATGTTCTGGATGAGCGTGCCTTTGGCGGCCGTCACCCTGGCCACGGCGCCGGTGCTCCTAGTTGTCATGTTCTTCTGGCAGCGCTACTCCCGCTCCACCTTCGTTGCTGTCCGGACGGCCATCTCCGCAGTCAACGGCAGCCTGCAAGAGAACATCTCTGGAGTCCGGGTGGCCCAGAGCATGAACCGGCAGGACCTGAATCTGAAGAGGTTCGACGGGTTGAACGAGGTCCACCGGAACGCGAGCATCAAGGCCTCCTGGCTATCGGCCTTCCTCCTGCCGGTGGTGGACATCCTGACGGTGGCGGCCATGGGCGCCGTGCTGGTGGTTGGGGGAAAGATGGTCTTGGACGGCGCCCTGGACGTTGGGTTCCTAGTGGCGTTCCTCCTGTACGTCCACAGGCTGTTCGAGCCCGTCCGCATCCTGGCGATGCAGTACACGGCGTTCCAGCGGGCAATGGCCTCGGGCTCTCGCATCTTCGAGGTGCTGGACCTTGTGCCCGAGCTGGTGGACAGCGCTGACGCGGAGAGCATACCTCTGATAGAAGGAGACATCCGGTTCGAGGGAGTCTCCTTCAGCTACAACGCGGGCGTCGATGTCCTGAGCGATATCGATCTCCATATATCGCCGGGCCAGTCCGTAGCCGTGGTTGGGATGACCGGCGCGGGGAAGACCACTCTCATCTCCCTGGTGTCTCGACTCTACGATGTCGTCCATGGCCGCATCACAATCGACGGTCGGGATCTGCGGACCATCGAGCGCGAGTCCATGGCGCGGCAGATGAGCATGGTGTTGCAGGAGCCGTTCCTGTACTCCACAACCGTCAAAGAGAACATTCGCTACAACCACGCCGAGGTTACGGATGAGCAGGTCTACGAGGCTGCCAAGACCGTGGGTGCTCACGAATTCATCATGGCACTGGAAGGCGGCTACGACTCGATTCTCCAGGAGCGCGGCAACAACTTGAGCATGGGTCAGCGCCAGCTGATGAGCTTCGCCCGGGCCATCGCGGCGAACCCGCGCATACTGATCCTGGACGAGGCCACGGCCAGCATCGACTCCCACTCCGAGCAGCTCATCCAACGAGCGCTCAAGACCATCCTCCACGGCCGGACCTCCATCGTCATCGCCCATCGGCTCTCGACCATCACCGGCGCGGACAACATCGTGGTCCTGGAGCTTGGGCGAATCAAGGAGATGGGGACGCACGACGATTTGATGGCGCGCAACGGCGTCTACGCCAGCCTGTATGCGATGAACTTCGGGGAGACCCTCGACGGCAGCGGCGCCGATCCGGCTGCAGCCGCCGCGGGGTCCGAGCGGGCCAACGACGCATCCTCGGATTGGTCAGCCGAGCGGTAGGCTCCGCGCTCCCGCTCGGATAGAGCGTCGTTAGACCGGGCGTCCGACCGCCGCTATAATGGCCGCAGCGACCGGTCGCGGCATCGCTTCTCACGGAAGGGGGCTATCCCATGACAACCCAACCCGAGACGTTGGTCACACAGGACATGATGGACAGAAAGGACCGTTGGAGCGAGGCGAGGGTCTCGCCGCCGATATCCGAGTCCGACATCCGCAAGTGGGCCATCGCTGTCTATTGGCCGGAGACTCCGCCCCGGCTCTACTGGGACGAGGAGTATGCAAGGACGACCAAGTGGAGCGGCATCGTGGCGCCGTGGGAGTTCAACCCCTTCGCATGGCCGGTCCAGCGCGAGCCGGCCCCCGCGGGTCTCGCGACGCCCCAGGGCGGAGGCGTGGGCACCCGCGGTATGAACGGCGGGCAGGAAGAGAGCTACCACGCCCCCATGAGGTCTGGCGACGTCATCTCCACGACCACGGCGCTGGTGGACTGGAACGAGCGCCAGACGCGCCTGGGGCTCACGCTGTTCAGCATCACAGAAACCCGCTGGACCAATCAGCGTGGTGACCTGGTGAAGGTGCGTCGCTCCACGGGCATCCGCTACTAGATGTCCATCGTCCAAAGGGGGGCTTGAGGGGCGATGATGCGCGCCCCCGCGGCGGGTCGGACGGGCAGGCGTCACGGACGAGATCATCGGGACCGACTGAGAGTACGAGGCAGAATCGCTGGACGCGTCAGGAGGCAGGTCATGGCCAACAACGTGTACTTCGAGGACCTGGAGGTAGGGCAGGAGATCACCACGTGGTCTCGCAAGACCGACTTCATGCACTGGAACCGGTACGCCGCCGTGAACGACGAGTTCGTATACATCCACATGGACGACGAGGCCGGCAGAGCCGCTCTCAACGAGCAGGGCGCCTTCGGGATGGGCAACCTGAGATTCGCCTACCTGCACAACATGCTCCGCGACTGGGCGGGCGATGAAGCGCAGGTCAAGAGCGTCAGCTGCCAGTTCCGCGCCATCAACCAGAAGAACGACGTGCTGACGTGCGTTGGGAAGATCACCGACAAGCGGGTTGTGGACGGGGAGAGTCTGGTGGACCTGGAGGTTGACATTGTCAACCAGGCGGGCCAGGGGACCGCGCCCGGCCGCGCCACGGTCGCTCTCCCCTCCCGCGGCGGCTAGCGCCGCCGCCCCAGCGCTAGGGCGGGGATGAGTCGAAACGGACCGCTGGCAGGCGGCCTACCGTGGTGTGGGACGGTCGGGGATGTGGGGAACGGTCGGCCTGAAGCCCGTCCCCGGGTCGATCGTGACGGGGCAGCCGCGTCGTCAGAGGCGGGTCCGGGTCCCGTGGGAGGCAGGCCATGCGGCTCAACAGGCCCTACCTGCACCGGACCTACGCTCCCTTCGGGGCCGAGCGGTTCAAGAACTGGCGCATCGAGCGATAGGGACTCCGCGGGATTCAGCGGCGGGTCCGGTCGCCCCAAGATGGGGGCTTCCCCTCTGTTGAGCCGCGGCCGGCGCGAAGGTTAGCTGGTGCTCTACTGACCTGCCCCCAATGGTTGTACCAGACGCTATGTTAGTCCCGCCAGTACTGG